>CACGVC010000026.1 GCA_902576335.1 uncultured Pelagibacteraceae bacterium | reverse complement strand
AAAAAAATTATTAGAGATTCTCCATACATTTGTTGCTCTTGGAAATACTGTAGTAGTAATTGAGCATAATCTTGATGTAATAAAAACTGCTGATTATATTGTTGATATGGGCCCAGAAGGTGGAGTAAAAGGAGGTAAAATCATCGCAGAGGGTAAACCCGAAGAAATTTGTAAGGTAGACAGCAGTTATACAGGAAAATTTTTAAAGCCACTTTTGAACTAGAAAAAATATTAGTAAATTTCGGTTGAATTTGATATAATTAACTTATTGTGATTAATTTACTATCATCATTATCTAAAACAATTCATACGTCAATCGCAATAGCTATAGTTTTATTTCTAGGTTTATTTTACCAAAATGGAGGATTTACCTTTGATGCTCTTTTTTGGAGTTGGATTGCTCGATATACGCACGTTTTAGTAGGGATTATGTGGATTGGTTTATTGTGGTACTTTAACTTTGTTCAAATTCCTAATATGGGGAAAATACCTGATGAGCAGAAGCCAGCTATTGGAAAAGTTATTGCTCCCGCAGCATTATTTTACTTCAGATGGGCTGCTGCATTTACTGTAATTTCTGGATTAATCCTAGCAGGACTTAATGGGTACTTACATGATGCTATGACTTTAAGTATCGGATCAGGTGTTCCAAAACATACAGCTATAGGTATTGGTATGTGGCTTGGTTTAATAATGGCATTTAATGTTTGGTTTGTTATCTGGCCTAATCAAAAAAGAGCTCTGGGTATTGTTGAAGCTGATCCAGACTTAAAAGCTAAATCAGCCAAGACTGCAATGTTGTTTTCAAGAACAAACACTTTATTGTCTATACCAATGTTGCTAACAATGGTTATAGCACAAAATTTATATTAATTTTTTTCTTCATCCTTTAAAATAGTTTTTTGGGAAACATTTAGTCTCACAAGAATAGTGTTCGCTATATAAATTGAAGAATAAGTTCCAAAAATAACACCAAAAATCATTGCTAGTGAAAAACCTTTCAAGATTTCTCCACCAAAAACAAAAATTGAGACCAATGCTAAGAGTGTAGTTATTGATGTTATTAAAGTTCTCGATAAAGTTTCATTGATTGAAATATTAGTTAATTCAAAAATCTTAATATCAGCATATTTTCTTAAATTTTCTCGAACGCGATCAAATATAACCACTGTATCGTTCATTGAATAACCAACTATCGTTAAAACGGCAGCTATTATTGATAAATTAATTTCCAAACCTAATAACGAAAACAATCCTAATGTAACAATTACATCATGAAATAATGCACAAATAGCACCAAGACTAAATTGCCATTCAAATCTTATCCAAATATAGATTAGCATAAGAGCTAATGCTACTGAAATAGCAATTATACCTGACTTTAATAATTCAGCGCTTACTTTGGGGCCAACATTCTCAACTCTTCTAAAATCTATAGTATTTCCAAATGATTTATCTAAATTTTTTTTAACGTCCTCAATAATATTCTTTTTATTATCTTTGTTTTCAAACTTAATTAAATAGTCAGTTTCATTACCAAATTTTTTAACTGAAACATCTCCTAAATCCATTTGATTAAATCTATCTCTTAAAGATGATACGTTAACCTTTGAATCTGTAGACCTAAGTTCAATCAAAATACCTCCTTTAAAATCAATCCCAAAATTTAATCCCTTAAATATTAAAAATAATAAAGAAATAACAACTAATGATATAGATAATATATTAAATTGGTTATAGTATTTATTAAAAGCTATCATTTATATAACGATTTCTTTGTTTTTATTTTTTGAAATATACAAGACGGTCAAAAGCCTTGCGATGAAATAAACAGAAAATAGAGTTGTAAAAATCCCGACACCTAAAGTTATTGAAAAACCTTTAATAGGACCTGAGCCCATAAAAAATAATATGATTGCTGCTAATAAAGTTGTTATGTTTGCATCAAGAATTGCAGTTTTTGATTTTGAGTAACCACTATCAAAAGCAATCAATCTATTTTTCTCGTTTTTAAGTTCTTCTCTTATACGCTCAAAAATTAACACATTTGCATCTACAGCCATACCAACGGTCAAAATTATCCCTGCTATACCCGGTAATGTTAAGGTTGCTTCAAATAATGTGAGAACACCCACTAAAAGAAGTAAATTAATTATCAAAGCCGTGTTTGTAATTATTCCAAAAATTTTATATTTAACAATTATAAAAACTATAACTAAAACGAAACCTATAATTAAAGCTATTATACCAGCATCAATCGAATCTTGACCTAGACTTGGTCCAACTGTCCTTTCCTCAATAATATTTAATGGTGCCGGTAATGCTCCTGATCTTAGTAACAGAGCTAAATCAGTCGCTGACTGAAATGTAAATCCTCCAGTAATTTGTCCAGAACCACCAGCTAT
>CACGVC010000025.1 GCA_902576335.1 uncultured Pelagibacteraceae bacterium | reverse complement strand
CCTTATTTCTTTTAGAAATAAAGATAGATTTTCAATTTTGTGTGAAATAAAATCTTTATCTGCATCCATTTTTCCAAAATGCTCATCATTAATTAACCAAACAGTTGTACATCCTCTTTCGTGACCTATACTTAAATTTTTAGCTATATCTTCAATATAAATAGTCTCTTTTGGATTTATACCAAATTTTTTAATCATTAAGTCAAAAGTTTCTGCTTCTGGTTTGGGCACATAACCAGCATCTTTAATATCAAAAACCTTATCTCTTCCAAATAGATCATACACACCTAGGTGAGTTAAGATATTTGCAGCATGCTTAGCACTTCCATTAGTAAAGATGAACTTTTCCATATCTAATTGTTGAAGTTCGTTTCTCATAATTTTATCTTCTTTCATAAATGATAAATCAATTTCATGAACGTAAGACAAAAATTCATCTGGTGATATTCCATTATGAACCATTAATCCTCTTAATGATGTATTATATTTGTAGAAGTAATTAGTTTGTAGTTCTTTAGCTTTATTTTTATCAATATTAAGTTTTTCAGATATAAATTGCGTCATTCTCTTTGAAACCTGACCAAATACACGCTCTAAAGAATAGTTGTTGTGCTTACCATAACAAACGCCATCAAGATCAAGTAGCAGATATTTTTTTTCTTTTAAATTCATTTTCTAATTAATGTACCAGATCCTTTGTCTGAAAAAATTTCCCATAAACAAGAATGTTGTTTTGTACCATTAATTATACCAGCTGCTGTAACTCCATTGTTAACAGCATCTAGACAAGCATTTATTTTAGGTATCATTCCTTCAGTAATTGTTTCATCTTTTACCATTTCTAATATTTCAGATGAGGATATTTCATCTATAAGTTTTTTTTTTTTATTTAAAACACCATCGACATTTGTCATCAATAGTAATCTTCTTGCTTTGACAGATTTGGCTACAGCCATTGCCGCAGTATCACCATTAATATTATGTGTTTGATTATTTTTATCTAAGCCTAATGGTGAAATAATGGGTATTTTATTTTGTTGAATTATGTCCAATAAAATATCGTTATTAATCTTATCTGGTAGACCAACAAAACCAAGCTCTTTTGCCTCTGGTATGACCTCAATAATATTATATTTTTTAGTGTGAATTGAGACCGCTTTGGTATTTTTTTTCTTTAAAGAACTAACAATGTCATTGTTAAAATCTATTAAAACTGACTCAACAATGTTTATTATTTTCTCATCAGTTACTCTCAGCCCTCTTATAAATTTTGATTGAATATTAGTTTTATCTAATTCTCTTTTAATTCTGGGACCACCTCCATGAATTACTATAACTGAAAGACCCAATTTATTTAAAATACTTAGATCAGCAATAAAATTATCAAAGATCTTTCTATCAATTAAAACATTTCCCCCATATTTAATGACTATCAAGTCATTTTTATATTTTTCTATATATTTATTTACTTCGATTATTGGTGGCCCATTTTCAGGAAGTATTTTTTTTAAGTCCATTGATTTTTTTTAAATTAAAAATTTATGTTGTCGTTTTGACTGTTGTTCTTCTCATAATAAATACTTGCTGAGCCATTGTTAAAATATTATTAACGGTCCAGTAAATAACTAGCCCACTTGGGAATGGTGCGAGTATTACAGTTAAGAAAAGCGGAAAGAAAGCAAATATTTTAGCCTGCATTGGATCAGTAGGTGCAGGATTTAATTTTTGTTGTACCCACATTGAAACTCCCATTGCTACTGGCCAAGCTCCAATAACCAAGAAACCTGGAACATCATAGGGCAGTAAACCAAAAACATTAAATATACTTGTAGGATCTCTCTCACTTAAATCATGTATCCACCCATAAAATGGCATTTGTCTCATTTCAATAGTAACGAACAAAACTTTATATAATGCGAAAAAAACAGGTATCTGAACAAGAATTGGCAAACAACCTGACATAGGGTTAACCTTTTCCTTTTTATAAAGAGCCATCATCTCTTGTTGAAGTTTCATTTTATCATTTTTATGTAACTCTTTCAGGCGAACCATTTCTGGTTGAAGCACTTTCATTTTGGCCATGCTTTTAAATGAAAAGTTGGCCAACGGGAAAAAAACTAAACGAATACAAATAGTGATAGCTATAATTGCTAAGCCATAATTCCCAAGCAGTTTAAAGAAATAATCAATTCCATAAAAAAGAGGCTTTGTTATGAAGTATAAAAATCCCCAATCAATAACTAGATCAAATTTATCTATATTAAGTTTTTCAGCATATCCATCTATCACATCTACTCTTTTAGCTGCTACAATAACCTGTATTTCCTCTTCAATAGAACTTTTTTCATTTAATGCTAAAGGGTCTGTAGAAATAAAATTTGCTCTAAATTTATTTTTATAGTCAAATGTTGTTTTGAACTCTTTGTTTTTTGGTGGTATTAAGGAAGTAATCCAAT
>CACGVC010000024.1 GCA_902576335.1 uncultured Pelagibacteraceae bacterium | reverse complement strand
AAATTGAAATGAGAATTTTAGCAGATATTGCTGACGTAAAAGAACTTAAAAAGGCCTTTAAAAATAATGAGGATATACACTCTTTAACGGCAAGTCAGATTTTTAATATTGATATCAGAAAAGTTAATGATGATCAGAGAAGAAAAGCAAAAGCAATTAATTTCGGTATAATTTATGGAATTTCACAATATGGACTAGCAAAACAAATTAACGTTTCCAACCATGAAGCAGAGGAATTTTTAAATTCATACTTTGCAAAATTTCCTGAAATTAAAGTTTATATGGAGGATACTATTAAATTTTGCAGAAAAAGTGGTTTCGTAAATAATATTTTTGGAAGGAAATCACATTTCGTTAGCATTAATGATAAAAATTATAATGTAAGAAATTTTCAAGAAAGAGCAGCCATTAATGCACCAATACAGGGATCCGCGTCTGAAATTATGAGATTAGCAATGATAAGATTGCAAAAAAAACTATTAGAGGAAAAGAATAAAAAAACAAAAATACTTTTACAAATTCATGACGAGTTAATTTTTGAAACTCCAAATACAGATGTAAAAAGAATAAGCAAAATAATTATTGATGAAATGACTGGTGTCGTTGATAGCGATCACCATTCATTTTCTATACCTTTAACAGTAGATTTAAATACAGGCGATAATTGGGGTTCACTTCATTAATTTAATTTGATTGCCCAAATTAGAACAATTTAGTATTTTTATATTGTAGTATGCATAAACAAACAATTGCTTTGATTGATGATGATAGAAACATCCTTACAAGCCTCAGTATAGCTTTAGAAAAAGAGGGTTTTAAGGTTCAAACATATATAGATGGTGAGAGCGCGTTAATTGGATTAACAAGAACTCCTCCAGATTTAGCGATTATCGATATAAAAATGCCAAAAATGGATGGAGAAGAGTTATTAAAAAAATTAAGAAAAAAAACTTCATTGCCAGTAATATTTTTAACTTCCAAAGATGACGAGATAGACGAATTGCTTGGGCTTAAATTAGGGGCAGATGATTTTGTCAAAAAATCTGGAGGTTTTTCAATAAAAGTATTAATTGAGAGAATTAGAGTTCAACTGAGAAAAAAAGATACAAAAGATACTATTGAGGAAAATAAAAGTATTATCTCTCATGGAAAATTAAAACTAGATCCCTCACAATTGGAATGTGAATGGAATGGTAAACAATTACCTGATAAATTAACTACTACAGAATTCTTACTTGTTAAAGAATTGGCAAAAAGGCCTGGTATTATAAAAGAAAGAGCTCAATTGATGGATATTGCTTATAGAGAGGATACAGATATTGAAGACCGTACTATTGATAGTCATGTAAAGAGAATAAGAAAAAAATTTAAAAAAGTTGATCCAGATTTTTCAGCCATTGAAACTAGATATGGAAGTGGGTACAGATGGAATGTTAGCTAATGATAAGCAACCTTCTTAAAAATTGTCCATATTAAAAAAATTTTTATTCATAAACTTAATTTTTTTTACAATAATTGGATTATTTACATTTATATACTTAGAAAATGTTCAGCCAAATTTAATTAAGAAAAAATCCTCTAATCATATCGAAATTATAAACAACACTATTGATAATCTTAATAGACTTAATGTTAAGTTTATCGAGGAAGATATAAGAAAATTTTTGTTTTCTACAAGATTTCTTTTTCAAAATTTAGATAGAGTTATTTTTTTTGATAATAAATTAAAATTAATTGGGGATACAGATACGTTAGATCTTGACCCAAGATCATTTTCTACAAGATTAGATATAATAGAATTAGATATATTAAGCGAAAATAAAACAAAAGAAATTACAGAGGATAAGAATATTAATATGGGTAGTGATAACAATATATCACTAAAAGACATCTTATCTAATTATGCTGAGTCTAAAAATTATGGGATACCTTTTACGTTTACCGAAGATGAATTTAATAAATTTAAACTAACAACTATCAAAAATGTAATGAAAAACGATAAAAATATCGGATATCTAGCAATTAGCGAAAACGCAAATGATATTAAAGCTGCCATTGAAGAAAGAAAAACATTTATTATCAGAACAGCTATAGCTGTTGGAATAGTAATCTTAATTTTTTCATTTGTTTTAAATAGATATTTTTTGAAACCAATTAAAAATTTAGTCACTTATACAAAAACAATTAAAGAAAAAAATTCAAAGACAACGAACATTGAGAATTTAAAACTTAGAAATGATGAACTTGGATTACTCTCAAGTTCTCTAGATGATATGACTTTAGAATTACAGAAAAGAATTTCACAAGCTGAGAATTTTTCAACTGATCTTGTGCACGAGATTAGAAATCCATTAGCCTCTCTTAAAAGTGCATCAGAGATTCTACAAGATACAAATGATATAGATCAAAGAGTAAAATTGTTAAATATTTTAAGTCATGATGTTCAGAGAATAGAGAGATTAATCACAGATT
>CACGVC010000023.1 GCA_902576335.1 uncultured Pelagibacteraceae bacterium | reverse complement strand
ATAATCTCTGGACTTGATGAAGGAGAAACTGTTGTAGCTGAGGGCCTTAAAAAAGTTAGACCCAACGGTAAAATCAAACCTATTACAAAATAAATGTTTATCACTGAATTAAGTATAAAAAGACCTGCGGTATCATGGGTAATGTCCCTAATACTAATAATTTTTGGATTATTTGTATTTTGGAAATTACCAGTTAGAGAACTTCCTGATGGTATTCAACCACCTGTGGTTCAAGTACAAGTAAATTATAACTCAGCATCAGCGTCAATAATAGATCAAGAAGTTACTCAAGTAATTGAAGATGTAATAGGGGGTGCTGAAGGAATAAAGAACATAGATTCTAAATCTGAAAATGGCAGGAGCACAATAAATGTTGAGTTTGACACAAGTATAAATTTGGATAACGCTGCAAATGATATTAGAGAAAGAGTTGCAAGAGTTGTTGATAATTTACCCACAGAGTCAGAACCCCCACAGATATTAAAAAGAGCTGCGGGTTTTACAACAACAATGTGGTTATCCTTGTCCTCGTCTACTTGGAGTGATCTTGAATTAGGAGATTATGCGAAAAGATATTTGGTAGATCAATTTTCAAGTGTAAAAAATGTTGGAAGAATATTAGTTGGTGGTCTAAGAGAATTAAGTATTAGAGTTTGGATTGATCCGATTAAACTGGCGGCAAATGATCTAACAATAAATGAAGTTGAAGTTGCAATGCGGGGAGAGAATATTAGTCTTCCAGCTGGAACTCTTGAGGCAGATAACATTGATCTAACGCTTAATTTAGACAAATCCTATAATGATATAGATTCTATTAAACAATTACCGATAAAAAAAACTAATAATAAAGTTATTTTATTATCTGATATTGCAAATATTGAATTTGGACCTGTTTCAGAAAAAACTCTTTTCAAAGCTCAAACTAAAGATCAAATAAATTTGAAAACTGTCGGGATTGGTATTTATGCAAGAAGTGGTGCATCAACAGTTGAGCTTTCAAAGGATATTAAAAAAAAGATAATTGAAGTAAGAAAATCTTTGCCTGAAGAACTAGATTTAAGGGTCTCATTTAACAGAGCTAATTATGTGGAGGCTGCAATTGAGGAAGTATATAAAACCTTGGTTATAGCCTTTGTTTTGGTTGTTTTAATAATCTATTTATTCTTGGGAAATCTCAAAGCTGTAGTTGTGCCAGCCATTGCACTTCCGGTAAGCTTAATAGCATCTTTTTTAGGTCTTTATATTTTTGGTCTATCAATAAATATTTTTGTGCTTTTAAGTTTTATATTGGCCATAGGCATAATTACAGATGACTCTGTAATCATGACAGACGCGATATATAGAAGAATAGAAAATGGAGAAACACCGCTTGTTGCAGCCTACAAAGGATCTAAACAAATATCATTTGCAATAATCGCAACAACACTAATTTTGGTTGCTGTGTTCCTTCCGCTAATATTTATTGAGGGAATTTCTGGGACATTATTTAGAGAAACTGCAATTGCATTGTCATTTTCAATAGTAATTTCATCTTTTGTAGCATTAACACTGTCGCCAATGCTTGCTAGTAAATTCTTAAATAAAAAAAGCTCAAAGAAAATTTTTATACAAAAATTTGAGAAAGTTTTTTTAAATTTCGCCAAATTTTATAGAGAAACCTTAGATGTTATTGTTCACAAATCTAAATTAGTTGGTATTTTTATAGTCTTTATAATCATTTCTTCTATCTTATTATTTAGTTTTTCAAAAAAGGAATTGCTGCCTATGGAGGATCGTGGTGCTTATTTAATTATAGGAGCTACTGATGAGGGAAGCTCTTTTGAATATACACAAGAACAAGCGCAAAAAGTTGAGGCTAGGTTAATACCACTTTTACAATCTGAAGATAGTCCTTACTCAAGATTTATTATGCGGGTACCTGGATTTGGAAACTCAGCAAACTCATTTAATAGTTTTATTATAATTGCTCTTTTAGATGATTGGAAAAAAAGAAAAAAAGGACAACAAATAATCTTAAGAGAGGCAATTGGAAAAATTGTTACTCTCCCCCAAGCCCTGGCTTTTCCTATATCACCCCAATCAATAAGAATTTCTAATTACAATAAGCCAGTGCAAATGGTTATTTATGGTAACAGCTACGAAGAACTTGAGGAAATTCAAACACAAATAATTCGAAAAATTAGATCTAACAAAAACCTCTCAAGAATTGAATCTGATTACAATAGAAATAAACCAGAGGTAAAATTAATAATAAACAAAAATAAGGCTAAAGATCTAGGGGTCTCCACAAAAGCTATTGGAGAAACTCTAGAAACTCTTTATGGTGGCAAGAGAATTACTACTTTTAATAAATTAGGTAGAGAATATCCAATTATTGTCCAACAATATTTGTCAGATAGGAGAAATAAAGAGGGAGTTTCAAAGATATTTGTTCGTTCCGATACTACTGGAAAACTAATCTCACTTGCAAATTTAGTAAGCTTTAAAGAGGAAGGCTCTGCAAAAGAATTATC
>CACGVC010000022.1 GCA_902576335.1 uncultured Pelagibacteraceae bacterium | reverse complement strand
ATTAACAAACAAAACAGAGTTAGAATGGCAAGAGGAAGAAAAATTAAGATTTCTGGATTTAAAAAAGCAATAATTACACTTAAAAAGGGTCAAAGTATAGATCTTACAGCAGGTATTTAAACATGGGACTAAAAACTTTTAAACCATATACCAAATCAACAAGAGGAACAATTTTGGTTGATAGAACTGGTTTGTGGAAAGGTAAACCATTCAAGGCTCTTGTCTCTCCAAAAAATTCAATGAAAGGAAGAAATAACAATGGACATATAACTTCCTCTAATAGAGCTGGAGGTCATAAAAAAATGTATAGACATATCGATTTTTATAGAAAGAAATTTGATATGCCAGGGACTGTAGAAAGAATAGAATATGATCCAAACAGATCCTGCTACATAATGCTAGTAAAGTTTGGTGATGACACTCATTCGTATTATTTAGCACCCCAAAAAATTAAAATTGGAGATAAAATAGAAAATGGCTCAAAAAAAGAGATTAAAATAGGAAATTGTATGCCTCTTCAAGATATTCCGGTTGGAGTAAATATTCATAATGTTGAAATTCAGCCTGGTGCGGGAGGTAAATTGGCTAGATCAGCTGGCACATCAGTTGTAATTAGTGGAGTAGATGGAAATTACAGTTTAGTTAAATTAACTTCAGGTGAAGTTAGAAAAATTGATTCTAGATCGTTAGCTACAATTGGTGTTTTAAGCAATCCTGATCAAAAAAATATTAAGATTGGAAAAGCAGGGAGATCGAGATGGTTGGGGAGAAGACCTCATACCAGAGGAGTGGTAAAAAATCCCGTGGATCACCCTCATGGAGGTGGAGAAGGTAAATCAGCAGGAGGACGACATCCAGTTTCACCTACCGGTCAATCTGCTAAAGGTTTAAAAACTAGAGATAACAAAAGGACAGATAAATTTATTGTGAAGAGAAGAAATAAAAGAAAGGATACTAAGTAATGGCTAGAGCTGTATGGAAAGGACCTTTCGTAGAGGAAAGCTTAATGAAAAAGGTTGAGAAGTATAAGGTTGATCCAAAGAAAATTCCTATCAAAACTTGGTCAAGAAAATCTACCGTAATACCTGATTTTGTTGGTGTAAGTTTTTTGATTTATAATGGCAAAAAGTTTATACCAATTACAATTTCTGAAGATATGGTTGGACATAAATTAGGTGAATTTGCACCAACAAGAACTTTTTTTGGTCACACACCAGCTGATAAAAAAGCAAAGCCGGCTGAAGCGGAGGCAAAAAAATAGAAAATTTATGAGTAAAAAAACAAAAATAAGTAAAGATAAGAATAAAACCGTTAAATCTATCAATAATAACATTAGATCTAGCGTGAGAAAACTTAACCCAATTTTAAGAAGTATAGTGGGAAAAAAAGTTGATGTAGCAATTCGAGATCTGCAATTTTCTGAAAAAAGAATTACAAAAGATATAAGAAAAACAATTAATTCAGCTGTGGCCAATGCAGAAAATAATTTTCAATACGATATAGATAAACTAGTTGTCAAAGAAGCTTACTGTGGAAAAAAAATTACAATGAAACGATTTAGACCTAGAGCAAAAGGTAGAGCTGCACCAATCCTAAAACCCTATTCGAGTGTAACTATAATTTTAACAGAAACTAAAAAAATGGAGAGTCATGGGTCAAAAAGTTAATCCTGTTGGTTTTAGATTGGGTGTTAACAGAGGATGGGATTCTGTTTGGTACGCTAAGAAAAAAGATTTTGGAAATTATTTAATTGAAGATTATAAAATAAGAGAATACATAAAAAAAAATGTAATTAACTCAGGGGTTTCCAAAGTGATGATAGAAAGAACTGCTAATAAATGTTATGTGACTATCTATACATCTAGACCAGGCTTTGTAATTGGAAAAAAAGGAAGTGATATAGATAAAATTAAGAATAATTTGTCAAAACTTACCACTAATGAAGTTAATTTAAATATTAAAGAAGTTAAAAAACCTGAGACTAATTCTTATCTAGTGGCAGAAAATATAGCTCAACAATTAGTTAAAAGGATTTCTTATAGAAGAGCAATGAAGAGAGCGATGCAGTCTTGCTTGAGATTAGGCGCAAGAGGTATCAAGGTTTCAATAAGCGGTAGATTAGGTGGCAATGAGATTGCAAGAACTGAGTGGTTAAGAGACGGTAGTATTCCGTCACATACTTTGAGAGCAGACATTGACTATGCGGAAGCTGAAGCACTTACAACATATGGAATTATTGGAATAAAAGTATGGATCTATAAGGGTGAAGTGTTTGCAAAAGAGTTTAGTCAGGAAACAAACAAAGTTAAAGAAAAAGAAGGTAAATAAATGTTACAACCAGTAAGAACAAAATGGAGAAAAGCGCACAAGGGCAGAATTCACGGGACTGCATCTAGAGCTAACTTTATAAATTACGGGGCGTATGCATTAAAAGCTTTATCACCTGATAGGGTTACAGGAAAACAAATTGAGGCAGCTAGAGTAGCGCTAACAAGGCACATGAAAAGACAGGGTCGAGTATGGACAAGAATTTTTCCAAATGTTCCAGTATCAAAAAAGCCTATTGAAGTCAGGATGGGTAAGGGAAAAGGATCTCCCGAGTTTTATGCATGTAGAGTGAAGCCAGGA
>CACGVC010000021.1 GCA_902576335.1 uncultured Pelagibacteraceae bacterium | reverse complement strand
AAAATTAGATTTTCATCTACAAAATGGTAGAAAATTAGATAGAAAAACGGTTAATCTATTGAGAAATAAGGAAATATCATCAATAATTCACTAAATTAAGCTTGTTAAATTTAACAAATATTTGTAAATATTCGCAAATTAATTAATACGCACACAGTTTTTGGTTTTATACCTCCGGTCCTTAATTGGAAATTACTGTGGTGGCTTAACCGGGAATAAATATGAAGATACCTAATGTTACAATACAACAATTACTAGAGGCTGGAGTCCATTTAGGCCATAAAACTTTAAGATGGAATCCAAAAATGAAGAAATACATTTTTGGAAAAAGAGATTCAATTCATATAATTGATCTAACTCAAACTTTACAACTTACTAAAATTGCGCTTGAAAAAGTTTATCAAACGATTTCAAGTAACGGAAAAATCCTATTTGTTTCTACTAAAAAACAGGCTTCAGAAGCTATTGCTGAAGTTGCAAAAGAAACTGATCAGTACTTTGTAAATTATAGATGGCTGGGAGGAATGCTAACTAATTGGGGAACAATTTCAAACTCGATTAAAAAACTTAAGAAGTTAGAGGTTGATTTAATATCTGAAAATAGAGGTTTTACAAAAAAAGAACTTTTAAAAATGAGTGTTAAAAAAGATAAGCTTCAAAGATCATTAGGAGGAATTTCTGAGATGAAAAAAATTCCTGACCTCGTCTTTATCATTGATACAAATTATGAGTCTTTGGCAATTCAAGAGTCCTCTAAATTAGGCATCCCTATTATAGCTATCCTTGATAGCAACTCAAATCCTGATGGTATAGATTTTCCTATACCCGGAAACGATGACGCAAGAAGATCAATTGATCTATATTGTTCTCTCATAAAAGAGACTATTATTAGTGCAAAAAAAGATGTTCCAATCTCAGAAATGAAAAAATCTGTTGATAAAGATAATGAAAAAAAAATAGATAAAACAAGACAAGAAATTGATAGAGAAAAACTAGATAAAAAATTCTCTGAAAAAAGTAAAGAAAAATTAAATTAGTATGAGTGATATAGAAAAGGTTAAAAAACTCAGAGAAGCAACAGGAGCTGGATTTAAAGATTGTAATTTAGCTATTAAAGAATCTAATGGTGATCTAAATAAAGCAGTTGAAATATTAAGGATAAAAGGAATTTCAAAGGCTTCAAAAAAAATGTCAAGAGAGGCTAAAGAGGGTGTAGTCGCTATAAGTGGCGATAACAAAAAAACATCAATAATTGAAGTTAACTGTGAAACTGATTTTGTCGCTAAAAACGAAAACTTTATTAATTTTGTCAAAGAGCTCAGTGATCTTAATAATGAAAAAAATTCTAATATTGAGGAGCTTAAAAATACACAAATGCAGAATGGAAAATCAGTTAATGATAATCTTGTGGCTCTAATAGCTAAAATTGGTGAAAAAATAACTATAGGTAAAACAAAAACAATCTCAAATAATTCATCAATTAATTTTCAATATCTTCATACAGTAGTAAAAGATAATCTTGGAAAATTAGCAGTAGTTGTTTCTTTAGAAACAAAAGATGTCTCTGATACAGTAAAAAATTTTGGTAAACAATTATCTATGCACATAGCTGCATCAAATCCTTTAGCGTTAGAATCAAATTTAATTGATAAAGATATATTGGCCAAAGAACAAGAGCTAGTAAATGAAGAACTTAAGAATTCTGGCAAACCTGATGAAATAGTTAAAAAAATTGGTTTAGGTAAAATGAACAAATTTAAAGAAGAAAATGCTCTCTTAACTCAGGCTTGGGTTATGGAGCCAAAAAAAAAAGTTGAAGATATCATTAAAGAACTTTCAATTAATGATTTAAAAATCAGAGAGTTTAGTAGAATTAAAATAGGTGAATAAATGTTTGATGAAAAATCACATAGCCTTAAAATGGATAAAGCTATTGAAGTTTTTTCCAAAGAACTATCCACATTGAGAACAGGTAGAGCAAACGCTTCAATGCTTGATACTGTAAAAGTTGATGTTTATGGACAAAAAATGCCTATTAATCAAATAGGCAGTATAACAACTCCAGAGCCACGAATAATTAATATTCAAGTATGGGATCAAAGTAACGTAGCTTTGATTGATGCTGCAATTAAAAAATCCGAATTAGGATTAAATCCACAAATTGATGGTCAACTAATTAGATTGCCTATTCCAGAATTAAATGAGGAGCGAAGAATAGATCTAAAAAAATTGATTAAATCAATGGGAGAAAAATGTAAAATTTCTATTAGAAATATTCGTAGAGATGCTAATGATGAACTAAAAAAACTCTTAAAATCAAAAGAAATAGGCGAAGATGAAGAAAAAACTTTTGAAAAAAACGTTCAAAACATTACTGACAAACATATTCAAATTGTAGATGAAAAAGTTATAACCAAAGAAAAAGAAATAATGACTATATGAACCCTTTAAAACACGTAGCCATTATCATGGATGGTAATGGGAGATGGGGTTTGAAATATAAAAATTCTCGAAATGCGGGTCATAAAGCAGGTTTAGACACTGTTGAGAAGATTATTAGGGAAACAATAAAAAATAAGATTAATTTTTTAACATTGTTTGCATTTTCTACTGAAAATTGGAAAAGGCCTAAAAAGGAAATAAATTACTTATTTAATTTATTAGAAAATTTTT
>CACGVC010000020.1 GCA_902576335.1 uncultured Pelagibacteraceae bacterium | reverse complement strand
TGATAAATATTTCAATTATAAAAAACACAAAACTAATTTTAAAACAGAGGTAATCGCTGGTACTACAACGTTTTTAACCATGGCTTACATCATGTTTTTAAATCCATTTATTTTGTCGGGAGAGTTTGCCGGACCCGAAAAAGGTTTCTTTGATTTCGGCGCAGTTTATACAGCAACTATTTTAGCGACTGCATTAGCATGCTTTATTATGGCGTTCTATGGAAAAACATGGCCAATAGGATTGGCACCAGGAATGGGAATCAATGCTTTCGTTGCATTTGGAGTTTGTGCTGGAATGGGTTATACGCCGCAGCAAGCGCTAGGTGCTGTATTAGTAGCAGGTGTATTGTTTTTAGTAATATCATTAACCCCTTTAAGAGCTTGGTTAATAAATTCAATTCCTAGAAGTTTAAAGTTAGGTATTGGTGCTGGAATTGGTTTGTTCCTAGCAATCATCGGCCTTCAAATAATGGAAGTGGTTGTCGACAATCCTGTAACCTTGGTGCAACTAGGTAACTTAGGTGATCCTCTTGTATTATTAGGATGTGCAACTTTTATTGCAATCATAGTTTTGGATAAGATGAATATTAAAGGTAATATAATTATAGGGATCTTAGTTTTTAGTATTATTGCTTGGGTGACAGGCCTTGCAAAATTTAACGGTATTGCAAGTTCTCCACCGCCGATGACTTATCTTTTTGAATTTGATCTATCTGCCGCTATGACTGCAGGAATGTCTACGGTAATATTTACATTATTATTTATAGACTTCTTTGACACTGCAGGAACATTAACCTCAGTGGCAAATGTTGCTGGAAAAGTTGGCAAAGATGGAAAAGTTCAAGACATAAATAAAGCAATGTTATCTGACAGTGTAGGTACTGTTGCAGGAGCTATGATGGGAACTACTACAGTTACTAGTTACGTGGAGTCTGGTGCGGGAGTTAAAGCTGGTGGAAAAACTGGAATGACATCACTAGTAATTGGTATACTTTTTTTAGCATGTATATTTTTCGCTCCATTAGCAACTAGTTTACCTAAACAAATAGATGGTGCTGCTTTACTTTTTGTTTCAGTTTTATTTATTAGAAATATAACTGATATTGAATGGAAAGATGTTTCAGAGTCTGCTCCGGCTATTCTTGCCATGATAACTATGCCTTTAACTTATAGTATAAGCAATGGTATTGCCTTAGCATTTGTGTCGTACGCTTTAATCAAAATATTCACTGGTAAGTTTTCAACTACTTCACCAGCTATATGGTTAATAGCAGTTTTAAGTGTTATAAGTTTTGTTGTTGGCTAAACATTTATAAAATAGGGCTAGTTTTTACTAGCCCTATTTATTTTGTTTTAATACTTCCTCAATTGATAATTCTTCGTAATGTTCAGTAGGTTGGACGATCCATGGATCTGAATTTAGTCTTATAGGACAAAAATCGGGTTCAAAAGTTGAAGATTTTTTTTTCCATAAACAAGCAGTTTTTACCTCTTTTATATAATCTTTTGTGGGGCCATAATTTTTTAGCCATTCGATGCTTTTGTTTAATGTCAATCCAGTGTCAGAAAGATCATCAATTAAAAGCACTTTGTTAAAATCTTCATTACTAGCTAAAGAGCTTATTTCTCTTGCAAACATCAATTGGCCTTGTTGATCCTCCATGCCTTCACCTGAATAACTTTGAATGACAATGTATGCGATAGGTAGTTTCAAAATTCTAGACAAAATGTCAATGATTGGAGCTGCTCCTCTCATAATGCCAACTAATACTGTAGGTTTATATTTTTGATGAATTTGTATTGCTAGTTTTTCAACTATTTTAGTATACTCATTAAAGCTGATAATCAATTTCTCTGCCATGAAATTTATTATCATAATTGAAATTATTTAAAAAGGAGAAATCATGAAAGCGTATTGGATAAGTTTATACTTAAAAGTAGATAATCAAGAAAATTTAAAAAAATATGCAGAGACTGTAACTCCAATAATAAAAAGTTATGGTGGTTTGCCTCTTGTTAGAGGAGGAAAACATACAACTTTTGATGGTGATGATTTTTTAAGAACAGTGGTTTGGGAATTTCCTAGTTTCGAACAAGCATTAAAGTGTCATGAATCAAAAGAATACAAAGCTGGTTGGGAATTAGCAAGAAAAACAACTATTAGACATATGCAAATAGTAGAGGGTTTTAATACTGAATAGGTTCTGGATCAATACTTCTCCATAAATACCATGTTGCTACAGAACAATAAGGTGAAAATTTTTTCTTTAAAAGCATTACAAATTTTTCTGGTGGTAAATATTTTTTTTTGTAATTTTTTGAAATTGCTCTTAAAAGGCCAATATCTTGGATAGGCCAAATATTAGATCTGTTATATGTAAAAAGTAAAATCATTTCTGCTGACCATCTTCCAATTTGTTTTAATTGAGAAAGATAAAGTATTGCCTCTTCATCATTCATATTTTTTATTAATTTTGGATTAAAAGATTTGTTTAAAGTCTTTTTTGCTAAATTCTTAATGCCAGACACCTTTTGACGACTCAGACCACAACTTTTTAATTGAAGTGTGGTTAATTTAGATACTATCTTTGGATTTATTTTATTATTACATTTCTTTTTAAATTTTAAGAAAACAGCGTTTGCAGCAGCAATACTAATTTGTTGACCAATAATACTTTTACATAAGGAAAAAAATATATTTCTTCTAGAAGTAAGAATTATTTCTGATGGACTTTGAT
>CACGVC010000019.1 GCA_902576335.1 uncultured Pelagibacteraceae bacterium | reverse complement strand
AAAAAGTACTACTTCCAATATTTAAAGTTGAAGAAGATATTGTCGCCATTAAAATATTCAAAGACTTTTTTAGAAAAAAGAAAGTTCAAACAATTGATTGCAGTAAATTGATATGGGGATTTGGTGCTATTCACTGCATGACCCAACAAGAACCTAAAATTTAGTTAGGCTGCTTTTAATGTTCCTAATAATAGTCTAAAAGGTATAAGCATAACTAAGGCAACAAAAATTTTAACTGCTAAATCTCCTAATGAAAGAGTGGTCCAAGGTATTCCTGTTCCATAAAATGATATCGAGAAGAACAAAAAAGTATCTACTGTTGAGCCAATTAAAGACGATGTTAAAGGAGCTATGTACCATTTTCTTTTTCTCAACTGATCAAAAATTTGAACGTCTAAAAGTTGGGCAATTATAAATGCCGTCCCTGATCCTATTGCAATTCTTATTGAAATGAGATCAGTAAAATTTGTCGAGAATATTAATGTAAACAAAATTCCTATAGTAAACCCAATATATACAATCTTTCTAGCCACAACTTTTCCAAAAGATCTATTGGCCAAGTCTGTGATTAAAAAGGCAATGGGATAACTAAAAGCACCATAAGTTAATAGCTCTTCTAAACCATAATAATTAATTGGGAACTGAACTAAGTAGTTTGAGGCTAAAACTACAACTCCCATAATCAAAGAGAGTAACAAAAATAATTTATTCATTAAGCATTTTTAGATTGAATTATTTTTTTTTGAAATGGTGATTTAATTAAAAGGCTTTTTTTTAATTTTTTCAATCTTGGTGATAAATTTTTATTTTTTACAGTTTTTAAAAATTCGTCAAAGCTACCTTTCTTGTCAACTGATCTTACTCCAGCATTGCTGACTGTTAATTTTAAACTTTTTTTTAAAAGTTCGCTGGTGAACTTAACTTTTTTTAAATTTGGTAAAAATCTTCTTTTTGTCTTATTGTTAGCATGACTAACATTATGACCTTTCATTGGAATTTTTCCAGTAAGTTCACATTTTTTTGACATAATAGACCGACTATATAAGATTAGAAAATGCTTGCGTCAAGTTTATAAAATTTGGATCTTATTTTTTTCCTATAATTTCTGAGAAATTCTTAACACCGTCTTTTATCAGTAATTCTTTAAGCTCTTTTTTAATTAAATTTACAATATTAGGGCCTCTATAAACCATCCCTGTGTAAAGTTGAACATAATTGGCGCCCGCTAAAAATTTTTCATAAGCGCTTTTTCCTGAGTCAACTCCGCCAACACCTATAATTTTAATTCTTCCATTAAGAATTTTGTAAAATTTATTAATTAAATTAGTAGATTTTTCCTCAATTGGTTTTCCTGATAGACCCCCTTTTTGATGCTTTTGTATATTATTTAAACTATCCCTAGTTGAGTCTGAAGTATTTGAAATAATAACAACCTCAATGTTATTATTTAGTAATACATCTGAAATGTTATTAATTTCTTTATTTTCTATATCAGGAGAAACTTTTACTGCTAGTGGAACTGTTGAATTTAATTCTTTTTTTTCATTCTCTATTTCTTTTAACAATTCATTTAATTTTGATTGATCGTGAAAATTTCGTAGATCTTCAGTATTTGGTGAAGAAATGTTTATAGTAATATAATCAGCAACATTATGGAAGGTTTTAAGACACTTTAAATAGTCCTCAAGTCTATTTTCAGAATCTTTATTTGGTCCAATATTTATACCTAGTAAACCAATCTGTTTATTAGATTTAATTCTATGGACTATATTTTCTGCACCAGAGTTATTAAAGCCAAGTCTATTTATTAATGCCTCATCCTCTTCTAATCTAAATACTCTTGGTTTAGGATTTCCATATTGCTTTAAAGGAGTTATAGTGCCTACCTCTACAAATCCAAACCCCAATTTAAATAATGAATTGTATACCTCAGCATTTTTATCAAAACCTGCTGCCATACCAATAGGATTTTCTAATTTTTTATTAAATAATTTTGTTTCAAACAAGGGATTATTTTTTTCACGATCTAAAATATTTGGAATAAAATTAAATTTAAGTGATTTTATGGCCAAATCATGGGCTGTCTCTGGATCTAATTTAAAAATCAAAGATCTTAAATTTGAAAACATCATTTTGGTATCTTTTTTTTTTATCCTCAAAATTTGGCTCACCATAAGTTGAAATAACTGAGCTTAGTAATCTATTGAATTCCATTTCCCGTAAAAATTTATAGAGCTTTTCTTTATTTATTTGTTTTAATTGAAATTCCTCTGGATTTTTTTCAATTGGAGCATCATTTTTCAATGTTACTAATTTTTTGCTGATTATGGCTTTGTCTTGATTTTCGAGTAAAGTTTCTCTTCTTTTGTTTTGTTTAATCTCACTTGCAGATTTTAGAAGGGTTTCTAAGTCTCCATATTTATTTATCAACTCAGCTGCAGTTTTTATACCAATTCCTGGGACACCGGGTACATTATCACTACTGTCTCCGGCTAATGCCTGTACATCTACTACCTTATTAGCTGTAACGCCAAATTTTTTTTGAATATCTTCATCGTTAATAAATTTATTCTTCATTGGATCATAAATTCGAACTCCTTTTTTATACAATTGCATTAAATCTTTGTCTGAAGAAACTATTGTCACCTTTGCCCCAACTTTTAAAATCATATCTGTATAGGTTGCTATTAAGTCATCTGCTTCATAGTTAGTGAGCTCAACAGATGGTAAATTAAATGCTAACACAGACTTTCTAATATAATCGAATTGAGGTGCTAAATCGTCAGGTGCTTCTGCCCTATTAGCTTTATAATCTTTATAAATTTCATTCCGAAATGTCTTTCTGGCTGAGTCAAAAATAACTGCAAAGTGAGATGGTTTTTGTAAATTTTCTTTTGACTTAGAATCTTCAAGAAGTTTAAAGAGCATACTACAAAAGCCACTTACGGCTCCGGTTGGCAAACCATCACTTTTTCTTGTTAAAGGCGGAAGTGCATAGTAAGCTCTAAATATA
>CACGVC010000018.1 GCA_902576335.1 uncultured Pelagibacteraceae bacterium | reverse complement strand
TGAGCCTCTAAAATAATACTATTTAATTCAATAGACCCTTTAAGTGGGCTATCGTTTTCAATTTTAGTGATTACCAACCCTGATGTTTGGTTAGGTAAATTTCTACTTTTAATATCTTCTTTATTAATCAACCTTACGTTTATTTTTAGTTCATTTATTAAAGTCTCTTTTGGTGAAGTTTTTTTCTCAGCGACTTTAAAATCTTCTGAAGTTTCTAATCTACCAAGTGTGATTGTTTTAATTATCTCTTTTTTATTTCGCCAAATTTTTACTTTTACGTTTTTTCCAACTTCTGTTCTAGCAACAATAGTCGGAAGTTCTTTCATCTCTCTTATTTTTTCACCATTGAATTCAAGTATGATATCACCTGCCTTTACACCGGCTTTTTGAGATGGACTATTATCAGCAACACTAGCAACTAATGCCCCTCTAGGCTCATCTAAATTTTCAACATCTGCAATTTCTTTTGTAACATCCTGAATTCTAACACCTAACCAACCTCTTTTAGTTTCACCAAATTCTACCAACTGGTCTATTACAATTTTTGCACTGTTAGACGGTATTGCAAAACCAATACCTATAGAACCACTTCTTCCAAGGATTGCTGTGTTGATACCAATTACATCTCCGTTTAAATCAAAAAGGGGACCACCAGAATTTCCAGAGTTAATTGATGCATCTGTTTGTATATAATCTTCATATCGAGTTAGTCCTAATGAACGATTTCTTGCTGAAATAATTCCAGAAGTAACAGTCCCACCAAATCCAAATGGATTACCAATTGCAATTACCCAGTCACCAATTCTTGCTTTGTCAGAGTTTCCAAATTTAACTGGAATAAATTTCTCATTAGAATCTAATTTTAAAACTGCTATATCAGAAAGAGGATCTGCTCCAATTACCTTAGCTTTAAATTCTTTGTCACCGTTAACTCTTACAATGATATCCTCTGCATCCTGAATTACGTGGTTATTAGTAATTACTATTCCCTTTTCATCAATAATAAAACCTGATCCTAGTGCAGCAGACTTTCTTTCTTGAGGAGCTCCAAATTCTTTAAACATGTCCTCAAATGGTGAGCCGGGTGGAAACTGAAACGGAAAGGGATTAGATTGAGTGGTAACCGTTGTTGTAGTTGAAATGTTTACAACTGATGGCATTAATTTTTCTGCTAAATCAGCAAATGATCCTGGAATTTCCTTTGAAAAAGAGGAAAGTGAATTATTGCATAACAATAATATAGAGATAAAAAATATTCTAATTTCTTTTTTAAATCTTCGCATAATAAATAATTATAAAACCTATTATCGCAAAAACTAATCCACCAGTCCTAAGCTGTCCTGAGGGAATTAGTTCCAATTTTTTTAACATACTTTTCATTTTTGATGGAAATATGACATATAATATACCTTCAATAAATAAGAATAGACCAAATGCAATGATCAATTCACTCATTAATATTTAATTTGATTGAGGCTGCTTTATATTTCCAAAAAATTTAAAAAACTCGCTGTCAGGTGATAAAATTAATGAAGTTTCACCTCCTATCAAAGCTTTTTCGTATGCTTGCATTGCTCGATAAAATGCAAAAAATTCTGGATCTTGTCCAAAGGCGCTAGCAAATATATTATTTCTCTTACCATCACCCTCACCCTTCATAATCTCTGATTTTTTTTGTGCATCAGCTAAAATCACTGTTACTTCCTTATCTGCTGTGGAAGTAATTGTTACTGCCATCTCTGCACCTCTTGCTCTAAATTCCTTTGCCTCTCTTTCCCTTTCGGTTTGCATTCTTCTAAAGATCGCATCACTGTTGGCCTGAGGAAGATCTGCTCTTTTAATTCTTACATCATTAATCTTTATCCCAAAGTTTTCGGCTTCGTTATTAACTCCTTCTTGGATTAAAGCCATTTGTTTTGTTCTATCTTCAGATAATAAAGTCTGAAGTTCTTGTTGACCTAAAACATTTCTAATTCTTGAATTAATAATTGTTGCCAATCTTGATCTAGCTACTCGTTCATTACCCACAGAAATATAAAATTTTAAAGGATCTACTATTTGAAACCTTGCAAAAGCATCTACAATTAATCTCTTTTGATCTGATGCAATAACTTCCTCAGGTGGAGTATCTAAATTTAAAATTCTTTTATCCAAAAAGACCACGTTTTGAATAAATGGAATTTTAAAATTTAAGCCTGGTTTTACAATTATTCTTTTCGGATCACCAAACTGCAAAACGATAGCTTGATTTACTTCTTTCACAATAAAGATTGAGAAAAATAATGTTGCAGCTATTGCAACGGTTATACCAGCAATAATTTTTCCCATGTTCATATTTTAGTTAGTCACTTTCTTTTTTAATTCAGGTAATGGTAAATATGGCACTACACCTGATCCAGCATTTTTTTCTATGATAACTTTATCAATGTCAGCTAAAACTTTTTCCATTGTTTCTAAATACATTCTTTCTTGTGTTACTGATTTAGCATTTTTGTACTCATTATAGATCGCTAAAAACCTACTTGCTTCACCTTCAGCTTTTGCAACAACTTCTTTTTTATACGCCTCAGCAGCTTGCAATATTTTTGCAGCTTCACCACGAGCTCTTGGTATCACGTCGTTTGCATAGGCTTCAGCTTCGTTCTTGGACCTTTCCATGTCCGCTCTTGCTGCCTGTACATCTCTAAAAGCATCAATTACTTGATCTGGTGGATCGGCTTTTTGTGTTTGAACTTGAGTGATTTGAATACCACTTGTGTATTCATCTAAGATTTTTTTGAATAATCTCTTGAGTATCAGTCTCTATTAAAGATCTTCCTTCTGTGAGAATAGGTTGAATATCTGACCTAGCAATAACTTCTCTCATTGCAGTTTCCGCTGCAGCTTTTACAGTGCCCTCTGGATCTTGAATTTTAAATAAAAAATTTCCAGCATCTTTAATTACCCAAAAAACAGAAAAATCTATGTTCACTATATTTTCATCTCCAGTTAACATTAAGCTTTCTTGTGGAACATCAGCAACACCACCTTGAGAGGAAAATCCACTGTCTCTCTCAGACCTAAAACCTATATCTATTCTGTTCACCTTTGTAACTTTTGGAGTAAGTACAGACTCAACAGGAAAAGGAATATGATAGTTTAATCCTGGTTGAGTAGTTTTTACAAACTTTCCAAATCTTAAGACTACACCCTGCTCATCTGGTAACACCCTGTAAAGACCACTTGCCAACCAAACAAACCCTAAAATAAGTAAAACTAATATAGCTTGTTTTCCACCAGAAGAACTTCCGCCTGGTAGAAATTTTTTTATTTTTTCTTGAAATTCTCTTATTATCTTGTCTATATCCGGAGGTGTTGGTCCTCTACCTGAGCCATTTCCACTTCCTCCTCCTGGGGGCTTACCCCAAGGACTTCCACCGCTTTGTCTGAAATCATCTGACATTATGGCAATCTATATAATGTCTTTATGCTGAAAAACAAGGTAAGATCACATTATGCCTAAAGAAAAGCCAGAATTAAGTGACGCAATGCGTAAAAAGTTGAGTGGAAAATCAACTGAAAGGAAGCCAATTAATGGAACAAAATTCACAATTGCCATTTCAAGTGCTAAAGGTGGAGTTGGAAAGTCAACTTTTGCTACAAATTTAGCTTTAGCTTTGAAACAAATAGGCTGTAAAGTTGGATTGTTAGATGCTGATATATACGGACCCTCTATCCCCAAAATGTTCGGGATAAATGAGAAGCCAAAAAGTGATGGTCGAAAGTTAGAGCCTGTTATCAAATACGATATTCAATGTATGTCTATTGGCTTTCTAACAGATGAAAAAACTCCAATGATATGGAGAGGTCCAATGGTAACAAGTGCAATTAAAACATTCACTCAACAGGTCAACTGGAAAGATTTAGATTTTATAATTGTAGATATGCCACCTGGAACTGGTGATACTCAATTAACTTTTTCTCAAGGCATTGAAATGAATGGGGCAATCATAATATCTACGCCACAAGAAGTAGCGCTTTTAGATGTCAAAAGAGGAATAAAGATGTTTGATAAACTAGGGGTAAAAATTTTGGGACTTATAGATAATATGAGCTTTTTTACTGGAGATGATGGAAAAAAATACGCAATTTTTGGAGAAGGCGGAGTTAAAAGAACAGCAGAAGAATTTAATAAGGAGTTTTTAGCTGAAATACCGATTGATCCTGATGTTGGTAAATTTGGAGATCACGGAAAGCCTATAGTAGAAAGTGAGCCAAACAACAAAATATCTCAAATCTATATTAATTTAGCAAAAAAGATTAAATCAATTTATCTTTAAGCTCTAAAGCAGACATAAGCTCATTCCACTCTCTTTTTGATAAGCCAGATTTTTCAGCATCTACTTTTTCACCACTAATAAGTTTTTGTATTATTTTTTTTCCTTTTGATGATACTTCAGTACCTCCCACTCTATAATCTAAAAATGCCTCATATGTAATTGGCACCCATCTCTTAACAGTATCTAACATAGCGTCTGCATAAGCTCTTATTTCATATTGAGCGTGATGATCAGCTCTTAATCTTAAAAAATTCATTAAATTTAAAAGATCTGTTTTCCAATACCATTGCGTATAAGTGTTCAAAGTTAAATTCATTCTTGCTAGTTCTCTTGCTAAGCCAACTTGTTTTTCATCAATTACCGAGCCATCATATCTCTCATTAAGCATAGTTTCATAATTGTCGTAAGTTTGCTCAGCATCTTTCCTTAATAAATCTAAAACTTTTTTTGCCTGATCTCCTGAAAGAACATCCCCTCTTCCTTGTCTATTACTTTGAGATTGCGCTGCTAAATTTTCTACTGCAGGCAAATAAAATTCTTTATCTAAAATAGAATATCTTGCAGAATATTCATTAACATTTGCAGTTCTGTGCCTAATCCATTGTCTAGCAATAAAAATAGGAAGTTTTACGTGATACTTAATTTCACACATTTCAAATGGTGTACTGTGCCAGTGCCTCATTAAATATTTTATTAAACCTGAGTCAGTTGAAACTTTTTTAGTACCTTTTCCATAAGAAACTCTAGCTGCTTGGACAATTGAAGTATCATCCCCCATATAATCAATCACTCTTATAAAACCATGATCTAGAATAGGTATTGCCTCGTAAAGAATATTTTCTAGTTCCACTACAGTAACTCTCTTTGTTTTATTTTCTTGAGACTGTTGATCTTTAATTTCTTGTTGTTGTTCCTTAGTTAATTTCATGAATAATTTATTGAATCTTCAAGAATTACTTTTATATTAAACATGTTGGTTTTCCAACTATGACGATAAACGAATTTCGTAATAACCATTACGGACGTGGGGGCAGTACCCACCACCTCCACCATTTACAACTTATGGGGGTGAACTAGATTCGACGGGTGACTAAAGGCTATTCTTTCGTTCGGAATTGTTCCTCCGCAAAGGGCTAATTTATAATTGCTAACGAAAGTTACGCACTTGCTGCCTAATTAACTTTGTTAATTAAGCAAACGGGGTAATGGGGCACCTGGCAACAGAACGCCCCTTATCAAAGGATTCTGTTAATTAAACTAATTTTTCTAAAATAAAGTTCAATGAAGGTTCAATGAAGTTTCAATGAAGTTTGAAAACAATCTATTATTTAATTTTCTAACAAATTCCAGTTATTGTGATATTTACTCCATTTTCTTCTCCAACCACACCAGTAATGATCTTTACTCTCTTGTAAAAATAACGCTCTATGAGAAGTAATTTTTCTTTTTGTACCATCGCGTTTTTTTCCTTTATGATAAACTTCGTTTGATTGTTTTAATTCTTTACTTACTATTTGAGTTGGAATAATAAAATACTCTTGAACCTTACCTTCTCTTACCCCACAAAGAATAACAAAATCATCTTTATTTTTTTCATCTAAATCTAGAAATATTTCACCATTTTTTTTTGCGTTATATTGAATTGTGCCAAAATCATTATTCCACAAACTATATGACTTAACTCTTAATAATCTTTTTTTATTTTTTTTTACAGCGAATAAATCATAAACAGCAGCATTTTGAATATTTGAATTAAAGTTTCCCACTAACCAATCTCTACCTGTAAGTTCTAATTCAACTGAAAGTTCACCAATACGACCAACGGATTGTGCACTTTTACCTTGTGTCATTACTCATATTCTCTTCGCAACTCTGACATTGTCTTTCCGTTATAACTCCACCAAATTGGTCCTTGCACTGCTGCCCAGTCATAACCCATATCTCTTAAAACAATATCTGCAGCATCTGATAACGATGTGATTTTATCTCTAAACTTTACTTTTGTATCATCATGAATTTCACAGGTAATTGTCTTATCTTTTACAAATTCTAAGATTGTACCTGGTTTTAAATTAATCATGTCAAAATTAAATTTTTTTCTAATTTTTCTAGCATTTTCTAGTGCCTGCTTATCCTGAGGTGTTTCAACAATATCATCAGCAGGAGTAACATTTTTACCTCCCATGACCTCTGCTATTTCTAAAATTGCTTTTGCTTGTTCGGGTGTTGAATTAAAAAATTCTCTGTTTTGTCTTAT
>CACGVC010000017.1 GCA_902576335.1 uncultured Pelagibacteraceae bacterium | reverse complement strand
AATTTTGGCTTACTAGAAATGTCTAGACAAAGGTTGAGGGAAAGCGCAGTTAAATGGAAAATAAATCTTACTGATGAGTCTTTTGCATTAAAAATTTTAAAATTAGTTGAACTTAAAACAGTTATAAATAAAGCAAAATATGTAACTTTAAAAGTATGTGAAAAAATCTCAAATTTTTTAAAAGAAAATTTTATTGAAGATTTAAAATATTTTGAGAAAAAGAATAAAATGAAAATAGATATAATTACTGATAATAATTTGATTATACCTGAATATATAATTGATTTAAAAAATAAATCAAAAAAAACTCTTGAACTAATAGAGCATTATGAAAAATTAAAAAATATAGACAAGACCATGTTACAAGAGAATGTAATTCAACTAAAGAATAAGAAAGTATATAAAAAGAAAATTTTTAAAAAAAAAAGATTTTATAAAAAAGCTAAATAATTCCTCTTGATGGAGATGAAGCACTACCCATCAAATTTTTTTGAATTCTTCCAGAAAGGTAAGATTGTCTTCCTGCTGTTACAGCATTCTTGAATGCAAGAGCCATATCAAAAGGTTTTGTAGCTTTTGCTATTGCAGTATTAACCAAGACACCATCACATCCAAGTTCCATTGCAATCGTTGCATCCGATGCTTGACCAAGACCTGCATCAATAATTAAAGGTAATTTTGTTTGACTTCTAATTATTTTAATATTTGTTTGATTTTGTATACCGAGACCTGAACCAATTGGAGCAGCTAAAGGCATAATTGCGCATGCTCCAGCATTTTCTAATCTTTTGGCCATTAAAGGGTCATCGTTGCAGTATACCATAACTTTAAATCCCTCATTAGATAAAACCTCTGTTGATTTTAGAGTTTCAATCATCTCTGGAAATAAATTCTTCTTATCACCCAAAACTTCTAATTTTACCAATTTCCAACCCCCGATCTCTCTTGCCAATCTTAATGTTCTCAATGCGTCTTTTGAATTAAAGCATCCAGCAGTATTTGGTAAATATGTGATTTTCTTAGGATCAATATAATCCATTAAAAGTGCTTTTTTTTTATCAGTTATGTTAACTCGTCTTACGGCTACTGTAACTATACTTGCACCTGATAACTTGACTGCCTTAGCACATTGGGACATACTTTTATATTTTCCAGTCCCAACAATCAAACGGGATTTAAAATTTCTTCCTGCAATTATAAATTTATCTTTTTTCAAACTAACCGCCTCCAATGAAGTGGACTATTTCTATCTTATCATTATTTCTTAGAATTTGTTTGTTAAGTTTTTTTTTATTTAATATTTCTTGATTTAACTCAATTGCCACTTTTTTTAATGGTATTTTCAAAGTTTTTAAAAGATCAGATAAATTTGTGTTGTCTTTTACAAACTTAAAATTACCATTTATTTTAATTTTTATTTTTTTTATTTTTTTCATCGTATATAAAAGCTGAATGAATAATAAAATAATTATTATTAATGGTCCAAATATTAATCTATTAGGAGAAAGAGAACAATCACAATATGGCTCAGTAACTTTTAAAGAACTAGAAGAAATATGCGCCAAAAAATCAAACGAATTAGGTCTGAAAGTAGAATTTGCGCAATCTAATGTCGAAGGAGAATTGGTGAATATAATTCAAGATTCCAGAAAAAAATTTGATGGAATTATAATTAATGCTGCTGCTTTCACACATACATCGGTTGCTATAAGAGATGCTTTAGATGTATTTAAAAAACCTATTATAGAATTACATATATCAAATATATACAAGAGAGAAGAATTTAGACAAAAATCTCTTATAAGTGATATAGTTACTGGTGGAATTTTTGGTCTAGGTATAGATGGTTATATTTTAGCCATAATTTCTATGCAAAAGCTCTTGAAAAATGAAAATTGATAAAAAAATAATTAAAGAATTAACTGAGTATTTAGATGAATTTAAACTCACTGAATTAGAATATACAGTTAAGGATACAAAGATTAAAGTTTCAAAAAATAGTATCTCGGTAAACAGTCAATCTTTACCGAATCCAAACCTCGTTTCTTCATCGAAGCCAGATGGAAATATTTCAGATGATATTATTTCAGGTATAGAAATTAAATCTCCAATTATTGGAACTGCATATCATGCGCCAGAACCTGGAGCTAAAAAGTTTGTTGAAGTTGGAAAAAAAATTAAAAAAGGAGACACGGTAATGATTGTTGAGGCTATGAAAACAATGAACCATGTTCCCTCAACTTCAAATGGTGTTGTAAAAAAAATTTTGGTGAATGATGGACAACCTGTTGAATTTGGACAAGTCTTAATCATACTAGAATAATGTTTAAAAAAATCTTAATCGCAAATCGTGGAGAAATTGCAGTTAGAGTAATAAGAGCATGTAAGGAATGGGGAATTTCTACTGTTGCTGTTCACTCGGATGTTGACAGAAATAGTATGCATGTAAAATTAGCTGATGAAAGTGTATGCATAGGCTCACACCAACCTTCTAGTAGTTATTTGAATATACCTGCTTTGTTATCCGCTATAGATCTCACAGGGGCTGAAGCTGTCCATCCAGGCTATGGTTTTTTATCAGAAAATGCAAACTTTGCCAGAATGTTAGAAGAAAATAAAATAAAATTTATTGGTGCTTCATCAAAACATATAGAAATGATGGGAGACAAAATTCAAGCTAAAAAGATTGCAGAAGAAAATGGTCTACCAATTATTGAGGGATCGGAAGGTGGAGTTAAGGATGTAGTCGAGGCAAAAGAACTTTCAAAAAAAATTGGTTTTCCAATCTTAATTAAAGCTTCTGGTGGGGGTGGTGGAAAAGGGATGAAAATAGTTCACAATGAGAAAGATTTTGATTTATTATTTTCAACTGCTAGATCAGAAGCAAAAAAATATTTTGGTAACGACGAGGTCTATATAGAAAAGTTTTTTCAAAATCCTAGGCATATAGAGGTTCAGATATTGGCTGGAAAAAATAGGACAATTCATTTGCATGAGAGAGATTGTTCTGTTCAAAGAAGACATCAAAAATTAATTGAGGAAACTCCAAGTCCAGTTTTAAATGATGAAATTAGAAAAGACCTTTTTGAAAAAACTGTCAACATGGTAAGTAAGATTGGATATGAAGGTGCTGGAACTGTAGAGTTTATATATGAAGATGGAAAATTTTACTTTTTAGAAATGAATACGAGGGTACAAGTAGAACATCCGGTTTCTGAAATGGTTACTGGCATAGATATTATCAAAGAACAAATATGGATAGCTTTCACAGGAGAGACTGCACTAGAACAATCAGACGTTAATCCAAGAGGTCATGCTATAGAATGTAGAATTAATGCAGAAGATCCAAGTAATAATTTTCAGCCCTCTCCAGGAACTATCGCAATGTGTAATCAACCTTCAGGATTTAGAACTAGAGTGGATGGTGCAATTTTTCAAGGTTACAAAGTTACCCCATATTACGATAGCTTGATTTGTAAATTGATTTGCCATGGAAGAAATAGAACTGAGGCTATTCAAAGAATGAATAGATCCCTTGATGAATTTGTGATTGATGGAATTACAACAACCATACCGTTACACAAAAAATTACTCAATCATGAAAAATTTATTAATTCAGATTTTAATGTGAGTTGGCTTGATAATGAAAAACTCGTTTAATGACATTTAACAAGCCATATATCGTAAACTGGATGATCAAACGGTGCTATCGATGGGCTTGAAGAAAACATCCAGCCATTGAAAACAAATACATCATCTCTATTTTTTTTGCTTAAGTCTTTTACTTGAATATAAGCTGTGATTTCAGGATTGTCGTCAAATTCTGAATTTTTACACTTCATACTTTTTATAGCAAGATCTTTATGTCGAGTTTCATTACCGTTCTCTAGTTTCAATAATATATTTTTTGAACTTATCTTATCCAATACTTTAATTTCAGTTATAGATCCTTCTAAGTCAGAACCTGAACTCAAATTAGTATTATGATTTAAAAGTAAAAAAAAGACTAAAAATAAAAATTTAAATTTAATTTTTCCAACTTTTATATTTTTTTTCTTTAACATTTTTATTTTTATTTGGATAGTAGGCAGAATCTGTTCCTGTTAAGTTTGGTTTATGTGGTTTTTGCCATTTGTATTTGTCAAGTTTATGATTTTTTTCAATTTTGTTTGATGTGAAATGCATCCATGAATACCACTCCACAGGTATTTTACTTGCATCAATTTCATCTGCATAAATAACCCATCTCTTTCCTTTTTTACTTTCATAATATTTGTTTCCAAAATCGTCTTTACCAACAAATTTTCCGAAAAAAATTGTTTCCAATTTCGTGCCAAATGTATCTCGATTCCACCAAGTGAAAATTTTTTTAAAAAGTGTCAACATATAAAATTAAAATATTTTCAATTTAAAATTGTATAAAATAAATTAGACTAAAATTTGTTTTTGTATATAAATAATTTGATTCATTAATCAAATTTATTTTTATATAGAGGCTTTATGGCAAAATTTTTAGTCGAAACATATTATACTTGTACATTTAAGGTAAAACATCATTTAGATAGTATAAACGAAACCGAGTTAAAAAACTTGGAAAAAAGAGATGATGGGGAATTTGAAATATTAGATGTTAAACTTGATAATAGAAAAACAAAGAGTTTAGACCCAAATAATAAAAAAATTTTAAACAATAACACTTTGGATATTAAATCTGATAACAAACCAACAAGTCAAAAAAATTTAGAAAATATAATTAAAAAAACATCTAATAATTCAGATGTACATGAAAAAAGATTTAGTATGCCTGATAGAAGAAAAGGCTATATTCAAAAAGCAACAATAGGTGACCATAAAGTTTATTTACATACTGGTGAGTATGAGGATGGTAAGATTGGTGAAATTTTCATTGATACCAGTAAAGAGGGGGAATTAGTAAAAGCCTTGATGAATAATTTTGCAATAGCCATATCACTTGGACTTCAATACGGCGTTCCACTAGATGAATTTATTAATGCATTTGTTGGAACAAAATTTGAGCCATCTGGTAAAGTCTATGGAAATGATCGGATTTTAAGTGCAAGTTCAATTTTAGATTATATATTTAGAGAATTAGCTATTTCTTACCAAAATAGAGAAGATTTAGCTCACACACCAGCTATAGCAAACAATGAAAACATAAATTCTGATGAAAAAAATCCTGAAGAGCAAAATCAGCTTTTAAAAATTGTAAAAGATATGACCAGCAAAGGCTTTGTGAGAAATAACTATAAAAAAAACCTGGTGGATTTATCCGACGTAAAAATAACTCTCAAAGGTAAAAAATAACTATTTTTTTTTTAAAGAAATGTTCAATTCTTTTAATTGATCATTACTAACTTCTGAAGGAGCATTCATCATCAAATCTTGAGCATTCTGGTTCATTGGAAACATAGTAACCTCTCTTATATTTTTTTCATTCGCTAAAAGCATAACTATTCGATCTAAACCTGGCGCAATGCCTCCGTGTGGAGGTGCACCATAATTTAAAGCATTTATCATACCACTAAATTTTTGATTAACTTGGTTTTTGTCATATCCGGCTATAGAAAATAATTTATACATTAATTCAGGAATATGATTTCTAATGGCGCCAGAAGATAGCTCAATTCCATTACATACAATATCATATTGATAAGCTAAAATTTCGAGAGGTTTATCAAAGTCGATTTGATTAATATTTCCTTGGGGCATAGAAAATGGATTATGACTAAAATTAATTTTTTTTGTGACTTCATCTCTCTCATACATTGGATAGTCAACAATCCAACAAAATGCAAAAATATTTTCATCTATTAGATTTAAATCTTTAGCAATTTTATCTCTGGCTAATGAAGTGATTATCTCTAAATTTTTTTCTTTATTGCACGCAAAAAAGATACTATCACCTATTTTAGCATCTGTTTTTTTCATTAATTCTTCTAATGCTTCTTTTGAAAAAAATTTGCCGACAGGGCCTTTACCAAAAACTTCTTCATCTTTTTCAAAAGTAAAATAAGCCATACCAGAAGCTCCCTGATCTTTAGCCCATTTGTCAATCCCATCAAAAAAACTTCTAGGTTTATTTTTTGTATTTTTTGTAATTATACATCTTACTTTAGAACCAGATTTAACCAATTTTTTAAAGATCTCAAATTTGACATCGTCCCTTAAAAAGATTTCAGTTATATCACTAATTATTAGAGGGTTTCTAAGATCAGGCTTATCTGTTCCATACCTGATCATAGATTCCTTGTAAGGAATCCTTGGAAATTTTTTTTCTAATAATTTTTTTTTTGAAAAATTTTTAAAAGTATTTACTAAAAGTGTTTCTACTACTTTGAAAACATCTTCTTGTTCAACAAAAGACATCTCTAAGTCTAATTGGTAAAACTCACCAGGACTTCTGTCTGCTCTAGCATCTTCGTCTCTAAAACAAGGTGCAATTTGAAAATATTTATCAAATCCTGAAACCATAATTAGTTGTTTGAATTGTTGAGGAGCTTGAGGAAGTGCATAAAATTTCCCTGGATTTAACCTACTTGGAACTAGAAAGTCTCTTGCCCCCTCAGGACTTGATGATGTCAAAATTGGTGTTTGATATTCTAAGAAACCAAGATTATTCATCTCATTTCTTATAAAGGAAATTACTTTTGATCTTAGAATAATATTTTCATGAATTTTTTTTCTTCTCAAATCCAAAAATCTATATTTTAATCTAATCTCCTCTGAATATTCTTGATCGCTAAATATTGGCATTGGAAGTTCTTTACATGTTCCTAAAACATTAAAATTTTTTATAACAACTTCTACCTCTCCTGTGTTTATTTCATTATTAATTGTCTCATCTGATCTGTTTACAACTTCCCC
>CACGVC010000016.1 GCA_902576335.1 uncultured Pelagibacteraceae bacterium | reverse complement strand
AATAAAAACTTTAGCTGATTTTCATACAATTGTTTGGTTTATATTTGATAATGATTTTTATGATTTAAATTTAGAAATCCAGTCAAATTACTTAAAAAATTACCTTGATAATGATTATGAAGACAGTATGTATTTTCAAAATATTGATAGTATCGATAATTTTCAAAAAAAATATATTGAAGACAATCTTGAAAGTTTTAAAAAAGGCTTCTCATTAAAAGAAAGTTTTTTTGAATTGAAAGCCGTAATATCTAGATTGAATAAATTAATCCAGCAAAAAAACCCTGAGGACACCTTTGTTTTTCAAAAAGCGTTTTTTGAAAAGATATTCAAAAAACTAATTTATATTTTTCCAGAAAAAAGAATATATGTAGTTTATTTGCCTGAAACTACTTGTTTTACCTACAGAGCTTTAGAATGCAGTAAAAGGTTTGAGGAATTAAGTAGGACATCAAATAATTTAAGTTTTTTAAACTTTTATGAACATTTAAAGAATAATAACGACGAATATAAAAAGATGTATGCTTTAGGTCAAGATAGGGCACATTTTTCACCTTTAGGATACAATAAATTAGTTGAATTCATTTTTAGTGAAATTCAAAAAGATTAGTTTTTTACAGATTTTAATTGAAATATATTAAATATATTATTAAGGTATAAACAGGGGTGTCCTAATGGGCTGAGAATAAACCCTAAGAACCTGTCCGGTAATTCAGAAAGGGAAAAATGAACAATTTTTTTTTAAGCCAATCTACATCATTAACGTTAGTTATTATTATAAGTTTGATATTTGTTTTTTTAGGCTTATATAACTCAAAAAAATATCAAGGGTTAAAAAATTATTTAACGGCAAATCGTAATATTGGATCATTTTCTTTAACAACAAGTTTAACCGCTTCAGCTTTAGGTGCATGGATTTTATTTGGCCCAGCATCAGCAGCAACATGGGGAGGAATAGGAGCTGTTATAGGATATTCATTAGGAACCGCCTTTCCTATGTTTTTTTTAATATATCTTGGAAAAAAAATTAGAAATAAATTTCCTAAAGGATCCTCTTTAATTGAGTTTATGCGTAAAAAGTTTGGAAAAAGTTTATTTAAATTAATTTTATTAATGACAATTTTTTATATGTTTATCTTTCTATGTGCCGAAGTTACTGCTGTAGCTGTTTTAGTTAATTATATTTCGGGCACAGAGCTTTGGATAACTGCTTTAATTGTGCTTATATCCACACTTTCGTACACTTTATATGGAGGTTTAAGAGCATCAATATTTACTGATAATATTCAGATGGTCGTTATTGGAGTTCTTTTGTTAATTTCTCTAGCTTACATAAGCTCTTTTACAGGATCTGAATTTTCTTTTGATTTTATAAAAGAAAAAAATCCTCAACTATTAAGCTCGTCTTACCTACCAAGTTATACAGCAGGTTTAACTTTTTTTATTGCGGTAGCAGCAACTAATTTATTTCATCAGGGTAATTGGCAAAGAGTGTATGCTGCAAAGAATTTTGAAACTCTTAAAAAAAGCTTAATTATATCTTTTTTTATTATTACACCTGTAGTATTTTACATGGGGTTTACGGGTATGGTTGCTTTCTCTGTAGATCCAACTACTAGACCAGATCTTGGTTTCTTTACCTTATTACTTAAAGATCAAAATGAACTACTTTCTATTGTGGTAATTATATTAGGTTTGGCATTAACCATATCAACTCTAGATACTTTGGTAAATGCAATATCAAGCTTGATTGTTGTTGATGGTAAAGCAACATTAAATTTAGATAAAAAAACAGATTATTTAACTTTGTCTAAATATGTAATTTTATTTTTATCCTTTATTTCATTTATTATTGCCTCTAAAGGATTTGATATTTTATATTTATTTTTATTAGCTGATTTATTTTGCTGTGCTTTTGTGCTAACTGTTTTTAGTAGCTTTTATAATAAAAATATAAATGAAAAAACTGCATATGTTTCAATTATAATTGGACTGGTTGGAGGTTTTTTGATGTTTCCTGCTCCTGATTTCTCTCAAAGTTTATTAATTGGTATCCTTTTACCTAAAGAATTATTTTCACCTATTGTGTCACAGTCTTTACTATTTTTATCTTTTGTAATTGCAACATTTTTACCACTGATAGTTTTTAAAGCCAAAAGGTTTTTCTATTAGTCGATTGCATTAAAAAAAATTATTGTCTATAAATTTGACACAATGTCAGTTAATCAAATAGTAATTAATGATCTTTCCAAAGTTTATGATAATGGTTTTAATGCTTTAAAAAAAGTTAGTCTTGAAGTTAAACAAGGTGAAATCCTTGCAATGCTTGGACCAAATGGTGCAGGAAAGACAACTTTAATAAGTATAATTTGTGGCATTGTTACACCCTCATATGGTTCTGTTTCTGTCGATGGTTTTGATATAATCAAAGATTATAGGGAGACAAGATCTAGAATTGGCATGGTTCCTCAAGAACTAAGTTTAGAGTCTTTTGAAACAGTTTTTGATACTGTATCATATTCGAGGGGTTTATATGGTAAATCACCAAAACCTGAACACATAGAAAAAATTTTAAAAGATTTAAGTTTATGGGATAAAAAAGATCAAAGATTAAGACAACTATCTGGTGGGATGAAAAGAAGAGTTTTAATTGCTAAAGCTTTATCTCATGAACCAAAGATATTATTTTTAGATGAACCTACAGCAGGGGTAGACGTAGAATTAAGAAAAGAAATGTGGAAAGTAGTAGATACATTAAGAAAAACAGGAGTGACAATTATTTTAACAACTCATTATATTGAAGAAGCAGAAGCTATTGCAGATAGGGTTGGTGTAATCAATCAGGGCGAAATAATACTTGTTGAAGAAAAAAAAAAATTGTTAAAAAAGATGGGTCAAAAAACACTTACAATCGAATTACAAGAAAGCATTAACAAAATACCACAATCATTAGAAAAATATAATTTAAATATTGGAGACAACAAAACGTATCTAAATTATACTTACAGTCTTCAAGAAAAACAAACAGGCATAACTAATTTATTGCAAGATTTAAAAGATACTGGCCTGAAGTTAAGAGATTTAAAAACAGAACAAAGTAATTTGGAAAAAATATTTGTTAATTTAGTTAAGGAAAATAATGAAATTTAATTATTATGGTTTTAAAGCTATATACGTTCATGAAATGAATAGATTTTTAAGAACTGTAGGTCAGTCGATTCTTTCACCAGTGATATCTACATCATTATATTTTGTTGTTTTTGGTTCAGTGATCGGAGGTTATATTCAAAAAATTGATGGTGTTAGTTATGGTTCATATATCGTTCCAGGTTTATTAATGCTGACATTACTCACTCAGTCAATTAGTAACACTTCTTTTGGAATATTTTTCCCAAAATTTAATGGAACTATTAACGAGATTTTAGCAGCACCTATCTCAACTCTTGAAACAGTCTTAGCTTTTGTAGGAGCAGGAGCCACTAAAACTTTAATAGTTGGTGCTGTTATCTTTACTACTGCCTCTTTTTTTGCTGATGTATCTGTTGAATATCCAATGCTGATGATATTTTTGTTGATTTTAGTCTCTTTTACCTTTGCATTATTTGGTTTTTTAATTGGCGTAGTAAGTAAAAATTTTGAACAAATGTCTATAATTCCATCATTAGTTATTACACCAATGGTATTTTTAGGGGGCAGTTTATATAGTCTAGATATGTTGCCACCATTCTGGCAAACTGTTTCTTATTTTAATCCAGTGGTTTACTTAATTGATGGTTTAAGATTCTCATTTTATGGAATATCAGATTTCAATATTTGGATAAGCGTAGGGTCCATGGTCTCATTTTTAGTGATATGTGTGATAGCTGTCTCAATATTACTGAAAAAAGGTTATAATGTTAAATCCTAACTAATCCATTCCTGGGTCAGTAATTTACCAATATATCAGAGAAATTATATTAATTAGAATTGTTCAGACTCTGTTGAACCTTCCATTGCTGTAGTTGAACTTTTTCCGCTGCTAATTGTATTTGATACAGCATCAAAGTAAGAAGTTCCAACTTCTCTTTGGTGTTTAACACTCGTGTATCCATCTTTTTCTCGAGCAAATTCTTGTTGTTGAATTTTTGAATAAGCTGTCATTCCTTCTTTTTTATATTTTTCTGCTAATTCAAATATAGCTATATTTTGAGTATGAAATCCTGCGAGAGTAATAAACTGAAATTTATATCCCATTTTACTTATTTCAGTTTGAAAAGTTGCTATCTCGCTATCTGATAAATGTTTTTTCCAATTAAAAGAGGGTGAACAGTTATAAGCTAATAGCTTTCCTGGAAATTTTTCATGGATAGCATCTGCAAATCTTTTTGCCTCTTTAAGATTAGGAGTTGCAGTTTCACACCATATTAAATCTGAATAAGGTGCATACGCCAACCCTCTTGAAATCGCTTGATCAATTCCTGCTTTTACATAATAGAAACCCTCTGGAGATCTTTCGCCAGTCAAGAAAGGTTTATCGTTATCATCATAATTGTTAGTAATTAGTTTAGCAGCATTTGCATCAGTTCTTGCTAAAATTATTAATGGAACATCCGCTATATCAGCAGCTAACCTTGCAGCTTTTAAATTTTTAATCATGGTACCTGTAGGAACAAGGACTTTACCACCCATATGACCACATTTTTTTTCACTAGCTAATTGATCTTCAAAATGCACACCTGCAGCTCCAGCTTTAATAAATTTTTTCGCTAGTTCAAATACGTTTAATGGTCCACCAAAACCTGCTTCACCATCAGCAATAATTGGAAGCATGTAATCTGTTCTGTTTTCTTTCTTCATTTCGCCATCATTAATTTCCATATGTTGAATTTGATCTGCTCTAATTAAAGCGTTGTTCATAGACTCAACTAATTTGGGTGCACTGTCATAAGGATATAAAGATTGATCTGGGTACATTTCACCAGCACTATTTGCATCAGCTGCTACCTGCCATCCACTTAAATAGATTGCTTTAAGTCCTGCTTTTGCATGTTGAACTGCATGATTTCCTGACAAGGATCCTAAAGTATTAACATATGGCTCTGAATTTAAAAGATTCCATAATTTAACGGATTGTTGTTTACATAATGAATATTCAATTTTAATTGAACCTCGTAACCTCTCTACTTCCTTAGGTGTATAATCCCTTTTTATTCCAGCAAATCTTTTTAGGTCGTATGATATATTCTCTGCACTCATTTATTCTCTTTCTAAATTAGGCTGTGAAAATGAGATGTTAAAAATTAAACTAGTTTGACTCTCTTGGAGTCTCAACTAAATCTTGCATTCCACTTGAACCCCAATCACAATGATCGTCTCTCATGTAGGTACCTCTTCTATTATGCTGAGCTAAGTCCTCATGACTAATGATTTGAGCCTCATTTTCGTAGTTTTTTAATTTTTCGTCCATGTAAATCTTATAATTTACAAAATTTACAAAATCTACAAAAAAGTAAATAAAGCTTGTAAATTAAGGAAAAATATTGTAAATATAAATTTACATAATTTACTAATAGAAAATATGAGTCAATTTAATTTGAAAATAGGCCCAAAAATAAAGGCTTTTAGAAGACAGTTAGGTTTACAAGCTAACAAACTTGCAGAAGAATTAAACATTTCACCAAGTTATTTAAATCTTATTGAAGGTGGAAAAAGGAAGATTGATGGAGATTTATTATTAAAGATTTGTGATAAATTGAACATAGAGCTTTCACAACTAAACTCAAAAATTGATATAAATTTAGAAAATAGTTTATCAGAAATTTTAGATGATAAGTTGTTTGAAGACTTAGATATCCTGGGTCCTGAAGTAAAAGACTTAGTTAGCACAAATCCTAAAATTGGTAAAGCAATAGTTCGTTTAGGTGATATTTTAAAAAAAAAGGATCATGAATTAGTAAATAAAATAGAAAAAATTTCTGGTAAAATTGTAGATAATAGAAAAAATTCTTTTCCGGGTGAAGTAATTTCAGATTTTTTACAAGAAAACAATAATTATTTTCCAAGATTAGAGGATTTTGCAAATCAAGTTTTTGAGAAAGTACAAAAAAATAATAGAACCAGGTATGTTGCTCTATGTGATTATTTAAAATCAGAGTATGGAATTATAGTTAAAGATGTTATTCCCGAGGAAGACAAGCCATTTTCAAAAATTTTTAACAAAAATAAAAAGGAGCTTTTATTGAGTGATTATAGTTCGTTAGAAACAAAAAAACTTCACGCCGCCGCTCAAATTGCACAGCAGGGTGCAAGTAAAGATATAGAAAATTATTTATCTAAATTTTCTTTTCCATCCGAGGAGTCTAAAAAACTTTCTAAGGTAGCGTTATTAAATTATTGTGGTGCCGCAATTTTAATGCCGTATAAACTTTTTCACTCTGAGTGTAAGAAACTCAAGTATGATTTAGAATTACTTCAAAATACTTTTGCAACATCTTTTGAACAAGTTGCACATAGAGTAACTTGTTTGCAGGATCCAAATTTACCTGGAATTCCATTTCATTTTTTGAGAGTTGACATGGCTGGAAATATTTCAAAAAGATTTTCATTATCAGGTATTGAAATTCCAAGATATGGAGGAGCATGTCCTAGATGGAATGTATATTCAGCATTTACTAGACCAGGGGTTATTCAAAGTGCAGTTAGCAAAATGACAAATGGTGAAAAGTATGTTTGTATAGCCAGAACGGTTGAAAAGGGGATAGGCAGGTTTGGTAGAACTAAAAGTATTTTATCTATAGGTTTAGGGTGTGAAGCGAAATATGCAAAAGACTTTATTTACACAGAAAATTTAAATATGAGTGATAAATCAACAGAGATACCTATCGGTGTGTCATGTAGAACCTGTGATAGATTAGACTGTTCTCAAAGAGCTTTTCCACCATTACACAAAAAATTTGATGTTGATATTAATGCAAGAGGTGTTTC
>CACGVC010000015.1 GCA_902576335.1 uncultured Pelagibacteraceae bacterium | reverse complement strand
ATCTTCCTATAAAATCCATGTCATGTTCGATCATACAAAAAGTGTAACCTTTTTCTTTATTAAGTTTTTCAATAGCTGTTCCAAGATCCTTTAGTAGAGTTCTATTTACACCAGCACCTACCTCATCTAACAATACTAATTTTGCATCAACCATCATTGTTCGACCTAATTCTAACAATTTTTTTTGTCCCCCAGATAAATTTCCCGCCAACTCATTTCTTAAATGGCTAAGATTAAGAAAATTAATAACTTCCATAGCCTTTTCTTTAATTTGACTTTCTTCTTTTGCGACTAATAAAGGTTTTAACAAAGCATTAACCAATTTTTCTCCAGATTGATTTCCTGGAACCATCATTAAGTTTTCTAAAACAGATAAATTTGTAAATTCATGAGCTATTTGAAAAGTTCTTAGCAATCCTTTTGAAAATAATTCATAGGAAGGAACATCAGTAATGTTTTCATTATTAAAAATCACACTGCCAGCAGAGGATTTTAAATTTCCAGCAATAAGGTTAAATAAAGTGGTTTTGCCAGAACCATTCGGTCCAATAATACCTGTAATAGTTCCCTTTTTAACTTTAAGAGAACACTCCGATACTGCCGCTAGTCCTCCAAAATATTTTGACAAATTATTAATTTCTAAAATATTTTGTGACATTAATTATTTGCTTAGTCTTTTGTGTATATCATTCAAAGTTTTTACAACTGAATTATAAACACCTTTACTTCTCATAAGTTTAAGACCTTGCTCATTTAATCCTTTAGGGGTTTGCGACTCTTTTACTAAATATTTGAGTTCCTTCTTCGAGTTTACAACTGCATCTTCAGACAAAGCTACAAATAGAGAAGTGATATATTTCTGTGCATCTTGTCTCTTTACTCCTTTCTTTACCAACCAATCACTCATGATCTTTAAAATTTCATAATAAGCAGCCATCATCCCCGATGTTGACCAAAAATTAATTGATAACTTTTCATTTTTAATCTCTACAGTTGAGCCAAGTTTATCAAAAAAAACTTTTTACTTTTTTATTTGGAGGACAAATTGGAACTGGTCCTTTTTTTAATGAAATTGGAGGTAACGGTATCGCTCTTACTATGTCTGATTTGACTTTTATCATTTTTTTCAATTGTGGTATCGTGATTGTTGAAATAAAACTTATTACAGTTTGATTTGATCTAAATTTAAGATCCTTTAATATTTTTTTACCTACAATTGGTGTGACAGCTAGAAATATCCAACTGCAACTATCAATTATTTTTTGATTATTTTTTTCGATAGAAATTTTTTTAAATCTTTTTTTGAGATTTTTGGAGATTTTATTATTCCGTGAAGAAACAAATATCCTGTTATATTTTATAGATGAATTACAAATACCAGTTATAACTGATGATGTAATTTTACCCGTTCCAATAAAACCTAATTTCATAATTTAAATACTTATAAAGAATTGTTTATATTAATTAATAAAAAAAGAACCCCTTATTCTTAATAATTCTCTACTTAAATCTTTATTTTCTTTAAAAGGTCTTCGTCCATGAAGCCAAAAATAGTTGTTTGCTACAATTGAAGATCCCACGGGAAGTTTTGTGATTATTTTATTTTTACTCTCTTCTAAGTTGTCAGATAACTTTTGTAAAAAAATACCTTGTTTCATATTTTTTGGTTCTGGAAACTGATCTATATAAGAAATTTGAGCTCTACCGTTTTGATCTGTTGAAAATATAGGATGTTCAACTTTATAGTCTATATTTTTACTTTTTGGTGATCCCCAAAGAAAATTTTCCTGTCCTGTTGGATCATTAAACAATTCATCACAATGTTCCCAATCATCGAGATGCAACATGGCAGTTTCACCACCTTCTGCATTTCTTTCCTCTAATTTTGACATTAATAACCAATCAGTTTTCTCTTTTACGTAAGTGCCATCTGTATGAAGATCCATGTTTGTATACGCTTTCCTTAAATAAGAGTCGCTTTTATCAACGTGCTTTACATGAAATCTTGCATAATATTTACCAGCCATAGCATCGTAATTAGGTATACCTACTAAATGAGAGATGGCAGTTGATAATTTAACTAAAAAATTATCATCAATTTTTGAATTTAAATTTTGAGGTTTAATAATAAAACATCCTGTATTTCGATCTTTTAAAATTTCATTTAAAAATTTTGATAATTTATTATTACTCAAGTCGTCTAAACTTTTTGCAATAGTGAATCTTGTAAAAGGTTTGTATTCTAAAGCAGTAATATCGAACTTATTAAATGGAAAAATAAGTTTACTCAAAACTTCATCGCTGATGTCAATATTGACAATTCTAGATGACAGTTCGTGTTTTTCTATTTGAAATCCATTAATCTTTTCGCTCATACAAAACTTGTAATAAGAGATAGTATGATAGCAGAGAAAATTGTAGGGTAAACTAAATTTTTTTTAGTTAAAAAGAAAATAATTATACATAAAGAAACTACAAAAATTCTGACTGATAAATCTACTTCTGCTAAAGATCCTAATGGAAAAATAACTATTCGAGCAATTAATGCAGCAAGAGTTGAATAAGCAAGACAATTAAACCATCTGAACATTTTTGAGGTTTCTTTAATTTTTTCTGAACTAACAACTCCTAAAAATCTTGATAAATATGTGGCTAGAGATGTGACAAATATAACAATTAATATATTACTTGCCATTTTTTTCTCCAATTAAAAACGCTATAGTTCCAGCCGTGAAGCCACCAAACAAAATACACCACTCAGCTGATAAAAAATAAAAAATAGGACCAAGCGTTGCACCTAAAATAACCGATAAACTTATTTGAAAAGTTTTCATAGCTCCAACCATCATGCATATAAAATATATTGGATTTATAATTGCTAGACCAATAAGTATGTCTTTGTTAAAAAAATCAGAAGCTACATAGCCAATAATTGTTGAGAATATCGCAACAGACCAGGTTGCTACTCCAATTCCAATCCAAAAATCAATTCTATTTTCTTTTTCTATATTTTCATAATTATCCTTCATAATCAGCCAGGAAGAAACTGCTATAAAATGACAGGACAAATAATATTTCCATCTTGGCTGGTCTTCATGCATCAACAACGGCATTAGCGCAACAGTCATTGGATATAATCTCGCATTAACCAACCAAACGGCTAAAAAAATATTTATCAAAGATGCTCCAATTAACATTGACTCTGCCATCACTAGTGAGCCAGGTAAAGCATACGTGAGGAAAGTTGAAAAAATACTTTGTTGAATTGTGAAACCTAAATTTTTTAATAGTGCGCCTATAGCTATAAAACTTGCACCTAAAGCTATGGCAGGACTACCAACACCTTTTATAGCACTGAAGCCTTTTAAAAAATATTTTGTACTAATCATTAACCACCCAAAAACAGGCGACCAACATCTGGATTATTTAAAAGATCATCCCCTTTACCTGCAATTGCAGTCTGACCAGATACTAGCACGTAACCAATATCTGCGAACTCGAGTCCTTTTTTAGCATTTTGTTCAACTAAAATAATTGTCTTTTTTTCATTCTCTTGGAGATCTCTTAAAATTTCAAATACCATATCAATATACCTTGGCTCCAAACCAATTGATGGTTCATCAACTAATAAAACTGATGGCTTCATTACCAATGCTCTTGAAATTTCTAACAATCTTCTTTCTCCGCCTGATAATACTTTTGCAGGTTGGTTTCTTCTGTTTCTTAATCTTTCGTATTTCTCAAAAATTCGCTCAGCTTCCGCGTACGACTCTTCAGTTTTTTCTTTAATAAATCCACCCATTAATAAATTTTCCTCCACAGTCATATCTGGGAAAACAGAATTATCCTGGAGTATGTATGCTATTCCAACAGTTTTCAATTTTTCAGCTGGTGTTAAATTTGTGATTTCTTTTCCATCTATTTCTATTTGCCCTGAAAAAATATTTGTAAACCCATAAATAGAGTGAAGAATAGTGGATTTACCAGCTCCGTTTGGTCCAATTAGACATAAAGATTGAGCCTTACTAACAAATAGATCGAAATTATGAAGAATTTCCATTTTACCATAACCAGCATTCATATTTTTAATTGTAAGATGCAAATTTGATGGTGACAGTTTTTTTAGATCTTCAGCTACTGGCGCCTTACCTAAAACTTCATATTGATTAGACATTATTGCGCTCCTAAATAAGCATCAATTACACGCTTATCATTTTTAATTTCATCAGGTGTTCCATTAGCCAACATTTTACCGTGTGCTAAACAGAAAATATTTTCAGCCAGTTGCATTATTACTCTCATATTGTGCTCGATAACTAAAAGAGTAATCCCAAAATCTTGATTTACTTTAATTAACCTATTTATAATTCCATTAATCAACGTAGGATTAATTCCAGCAGTTGGTTCATCTAATAATAACATTTCTGGCTCATTCATTAATGCCATGGCTAATTCTAATAATTTTTGCTGTCCAAAGGATAAATCGCCTGCTCTCAAATTTCTTTTTTGATATAAACCTACAAAATTTAGCAAATTTTCTGCCTTTTCTGTGAGTTCTTTTGGGATTGTTGAAAAGATCTTCATTAAACTCTCATCACTACCTTTGTGACTGATGAGCATATTTTCTACACAATTAAGCTTTCCATAAATTCGAGTTTGTTGAAAAGTTCTTAACAACCCAAGTTTTGCGATAACTGGCACTGGTAGTTCTGAAACCTCTTTATCATTAAACTTGATTGAACCATTATCAATTGGGTATGTCCCAACTATTGAATTAAATAATGTTGTTTTACCAGATCCATTAGGGCCAATTAGTCCAACTATTCTACCTTTTTCAACATTCATTGATATATCAACATTCGCTTTAACACCACCAAATGATTTACTTACGTTGCTTACTTCTAAAATACTCATTTAAGCTCCACCTGTGCCTTACGATCTTTTTCATCCACAACTTCACCAAATCGCTCAGGATATTTTTCTCTTAACCATCCCATTATCCCCTCCGGAAAATAGATAACTATTACAACAATTAAAACTCCTAATGCAACATACTGCCAACCTAAGAAGAAAGTCCAAAAACCCTCTTTAAAGATATGAAACACAGTTGCGCCAATTATTGGTCCCCAAAGAGTTCCTTTACCTCCTAAGATTGCCATTAAAACCATGAAAACTCCCATCTCTCTTCCGTCAAATGCAACGTCTGTTGAATCAATATATCCAACTAAACCTCCCATGATCCCTCCTGCAAGACCACAAAAGAAAGCTGATATCATCCAACCAACTATTTTATACTTCATCGTTTCAATTCCCATAGCCTCAGCTTTATCTTCATTATCTCTAATTGCATTTAGTATTAGTTTAAATCTAGTTGAGTAAATTACCCTCACAGTTATGAAAGTTAGTACTAAAACAAAAAAACTTAAGAAATAGAAAAATTCACCTCTCGAATCTAAAGATCCAACATCAGGAAATGGTGGTGTAGTGAAACCTTGTCCAGCTCCAATGATTTCAATTCCTCCTGAAATCTCGCCAGCTGCAACTCCTAATCCTAATGTACAAATGGCAAAATAATGCCCTCTAAGTCCTAAAATAGAATATCCAATTAAACCAGCCACAATAGTTGGTACAACCGCCGCAACGATTAATCCAACAGCCATTCCTTGAAAAAATTGTGCTGGAGTGTGTACAAATGTTTTCTCACCACCACTTTCCGTCCATTCTGCTAATGGAAAAAACATTCCAACTTGGACGGAAGCACAAAGATACATTCCAAGTCCATAAAATAAAATATTACCAAAAGAATTATATCCCATTTCACCACCTTGAATATTCCATGTGGTTGCTAAAACTATTAAAACACAAAGAATTGAGAGTTGTACTTTAAAAGCTGGAAACAAAAATGGAGCAGCTATACCAAATATTAAAATTCCAATATATAAAATTAAATTTTTATTTATCATTTTAAACATCAATTAGATTTTATCTTTCTGATCTTCAAATTTGTCATAGCTCTACCTTTGCAAAACTTGTAATCATTATCTCCTAATTTTTTTCCAGTCGCATCATCAAACAATTTCCAATTAAATTTTACACAATCTTTTGGTTTTTTTCCTAAACTAAGTATTTTAAGCTCTACAGTCCTTGCTCCACGATCAGTAACTGAGAATGTTCTAATTTCACCTTTTTTCCAAAAACCTAAAGGAAACTTGCATCCATTTTTGATGTATTTAGTTCCTGATCTTCTTTGATCATATACTCTTCCCATACACTGACCATCATTAGTAACTGTAAAAAGTTGTGTTTTTTTTACTCTACCCTCTCTATTTTTTTGCGTTCTCTTGTAAACTTTGATAATTTCCTTAGAGCCTGGAGCTCTCCAATCAATAGGGCCTACAATTTTTTTTCTGCGTTTTTCACCAAAAATTTTGTTCGCAGGAGTAAATTTTATTTCATTATCATCTCTTATCTCTCCCCCAGTAAAAAGTTCCAACGGTATAAATCTTTCATTTCCTATAGATAAATTTGGAAATGTTAACATTAATATAATTAGTAATATTTTCTTCATTTTAAGTATTCCCTTTTTCTTGATAATTTAAATCTTCTATAAACTAAGATTAATACTAATAATAAGAACACCGAACCTATTCTAAACTCAGTGCCTAAAATATAATCGGCAAATTCTTCAAAAACTCCTAGTCCCATTCCTGACATTGCAACACCAGGTAAATTTCCTAATCCTGCAACAATAACAATCATGAAAGATCTAATTGTGTATGGAAGCCCCATATAAGGATGAATTGTAAAAGTAATTGAAATTAATGCTCCCGCAACACCACAAAGAGCTGCATTTATACCAAAAGTTGCTGCATAAACTTTTTCTGTATCAACACCTAAAATCTTTGCAGCTCTTGCATTTTGGGCTGTAGCTCTAATTGCACGACCAAGCTTAGATTTTTTCATGTAAATTACTAAACAAATTGCAAATAAAATGCTTATAAAAGCTGAAAATATTTTTGAATTTGGAAGCACTACATTGCTGTTAAATAAC
>CACGVC010000014.1 GCA_902576335.1 uncultured Pelagibacteraceae bacterium | reverse complement strand
ATAAAGATTTGATGACAGTTATTATTAATGAATTTCCCTCCTTTAAAATATTCCTGTTAAATTCTAAAGTTTCGGAAAATATAAATAATTCAAATACGCTAGAAAGATCGGTTAATTTCAATATTGCATAAGCATTACCTTTAGATGTTTTTCTTTCTTGAACTTTTAGTAAAGTTGCAGCTATATTTGAATCACTCGTCTCATCTTTATTATTAAATTTTTGATAATCAATTATATTATAATCATTCAAAATTTCTTTAAATTGGTTCAATGGATGATCGGATATAAAAAAACCAACTGCCTCAAATTCTTTAGATAATCTTTCTTCAAAATTCCAATCTTGTATATTCGGTATAAAATCATCGTTTTTATTTTCACTGTCTCCAAAAAGATCAATTTGATTTGCTGATTTATTTTCATAAATATTTTTAGATTTTGATATAAAATTAGGTATTGAATTAAATAAAGACTGTCTATTTTCATTTAAACTATCAAAAGCACCAGCTTTAACCAATCCCTCAAGCTGAAGTTTATTTATATCTTTGGGATTGATCCTATTCAAAAAATCGTTAATAGATTTGAATTTACCATTGTTTGTTCTTTCTTTAATAATATTTGAAACTGCTTCATAACCAACTGCTTTAATACCTCCAAGTGCATAATAAAATTTTTGGTCATCATTTCTAAAATCCGCAAAACACTCATTTATATCTGGCCTTTTGATTTCAATATCAAGCCTCTTAAGTTCTTCATAAAACTCACTTAATTTATTTTGATTTGAAATATCCATTGTCATTGAGGCAGCTATAAATTCTTTAGGAAAATATGTTTTTAAATAAGCTGTTTGATAAGAAATAATTGCATACGCTGCAGCATGACTTTTATTAAATCCATATTCTGCAAAGGGTTCTATCTTTAGAAATATTCCAGCTGCAACTTCTTTGCTGATACCATTATTTACGGCACCAGAAATAAAATTCTGTTTTTGCTTTTCTAATTCAGCTCTTTTTTTCTTTCCCATTGCCCTTCTTAATATATCTGCTTGACCAGCAGTAAAGCCTGATAATTTTTGTGCAATTTGCATTACTTGTTCTTGATATATTATAACACCATAAGTTGGCTTAAGGATTTCCTCTAATAATGGATGAAGGTAATCTGGTTTTTGTTTTCCATGCTTACAATCATTGTAGATTGGTATATTGCTCATAGGACCCGGTCTATATAGTGCTACTAATGCAATAATATCCTCAATGTGATTTGGCTTCATTTGAATAAGAGCCTCTCTCATTCCAGTACTTTCAATTTGGAACAATCCAACTGTTTTACCTGAAGATAAAAGCTGGAAAACTTTTTGGTCATCGTAATTAATATTTTCTATGTCGAAATCTTTATTTGTTTTCCTTATAATATTTTGAGTATTATTTATTACTGTTAAAGTTTTTAAACCTAAAAAATCAAATTTTATTAAGCCAGCATTTTCAGCTGAATACATATCAAACTGTGTTGAAGGTAAAAGTAAATCTGCCGTGTTGTCTTTATATAATGGTACTACATCAGTTAATTTTTTATCGGCTATTACAACACCAGCTGCATGTGTAGCGACATTTCTATTTAGCCCCTCAAGTTTTAAAGATAAATCAATTAATTTTTTAACTCTAGGATCTTCCTTTATTAACTTTTGAAGTCTTGGCTCTCCAGTAATACATTCAGTCAAATTTTGTGGCCTTGACGGATCAAATGGTATCATTTTTGAGATGCTATCAACAAAACCATAAGACAAACCCATTACACGGCCAACATCTCGTATTACCATTCTAGCTTTTAATTTTCCAAAAGTAATGATATGTGCAACACTGTCTTTATATTTTTTTGTAAGGTACTCAAAAACAAGATCTCTTTTTTCCTCACAAAAATCAATATCAAAATCAGGCATAGATATACGATCAGGATTTAAAAATCTCTCAAATATTAAATTAAATTTAATTGGGTCAACATCTGTAATTGAAAGACACCAAGCAACTAATGATCCAGCACCCGATCCTCTCCCAGGACCCACAGGTATATTGTTTGTTTTTGCCCATTTAATGTAATCAGATACGATCAAAAAATAACTTGAATATTTCATTTCAGTAATAATATTCAATTCATGATTTAGTCTATCAAGGTATTTCTGATAATCACTGTCTGAATTTAAGTTATTGATATCTTTTTTAAAAACTTTGATGAATTTATCTTTTAACCCAATGAGAGAATTTTTTTTGAGGATATCATCTGCATTTCCATCTTTTTCAGAACTAATATTAGGTAAAATAGGTTTTGAGAATGAGGGTTTATAACTACATCTGTAAGGAAAATTGTAATTATTTTCAAGTGCCTCGGGAATATCAGAGAATAATTCATACATTTCATTATCATTTCTCAAATAATGTTTATTACTAAACCTTACTCTTTTTTTTTCATGTATATATGTCTTATTTTTAATACAGATTAATGCGTCATGTGCTTCGTGCATATCTTTATCAATATAAAAAGTTTCATTCGTTGCAATTAAAGGAATTTCTAAATCCTTAGATTTTTTTAAATTCATTTTTTCAAAACTATCTTCATTACGATCTCCATGTCTCTGTAATTCAATATAAAATCTATCTTTATAAATTGATTTGAGTTTTAAATATAATTTTTCAATATCCGAATATTTACCTTTATCAAATAAATTCCCAAATAAGCCAAATACAGTTCCAGAAAAAACAGCAACACCCTCATCTTTTTTTAATAATTCATTAAAAGGAACATTGGGCTCAGATAACTCATCATTATCTAAGTATGATAAAGAAGAAAGTTCAATAATCCTTTTGTAACCTGTCTCATTCATTGCAAAGAGTGGAATTAAACCTGTAGTTTCCTCATACTTAAAATTGATTTGAGTTCCTATTATTGGTTGAGTTCCAATTTTAGATAGTTTATCTGAAAATTCTAGTGCACCACATAAGTTTGATGTATCGCATATAGCTAAAGATTTAATTTTATTTTCTTTTGATGATTCTTTTATTTTATCTATTTTTATTGCACCTTCGCAAATAGAATATTGAGTATGTAATTTTAAATGATTAAATTTTTGAAATTTAGATTCGAGCATTAATGGTTTTTATATTACCATTAGTTATTTCCAATAAGCAATCAGCCTTATTAGCAAAAAATCTATTATGAGTTGCAAATATTATTAATCTTTCTTTATTTATCTGATTTTTTAAAAGTTTAAAAATTTCTTTTGCTGTTTGTAAATCTAAACTTCCAGTTGGCTCATCAGCTAAAATTACTTGAGGGTTATTGACAACTGCTCTTGCAATTGAAATCCTCTGTTTTTCACCGCCAGATAATTGAGAAGGATAATGATCTGATCTATTAGTCAGCCCAACTTTTTTCAATAAATTTTTTGCCTTATTAACTGCAATTTTCTCATTAATACCTCCAGCTAATGCAGCTAAATAAATATTCTCCAATGAAGTAAAATCTGGAAGTAAATTATCTTGTTGGTAAATAATTCCAATTTTATTAGCTCTTAAAATATCATTTTCATTAGTATCATAATAATTTATCTTTTTATTTTCAAATATAATTGAACCTGAAGTAGGTCTATCAATTAAAGATAGCAAATTTAGTAATGTTGATTTACCTGAACCCGATGGGCCCATCAGAGAATAAATTTTACCTTTTTTAAAATTATAAGAAATACTTTTCAGAACATTGATCTTTTTTATACCTTTAAAAGATTTATTTAATTTAGAAATTTTAATTAAATTATTCATATTTAAGGGATTTTATAGGATCTAGTTTTGCAGCTTTATACGCTGGAAATATTGATACCAAAATAGTTATTAAAATAGAGCAAGCTGAAATCATTAATATTGATATGGGATTAATTTCTGAAGGCATGGAGCTTAAAAAATATATTTCCTCAGGAAATAAGCTTATGTTAAAAAATTCACTTAGAAATTGTCTCAAATTTTCTACATACATAGAAAAAGTAATCCCTAAGATTATACCAAAGATTGTTGCTGAACTTCCTATAATCACACCAATTAAGAAAAAAATTTTTACAATTGATTTATTAAGAACACCAATCGATTTAAGTATAGCAATTTCTTTTGTTTTATTTTTTACTAATATTGTTAAACCAGAAATTATATTAAAAGCTGCAACGATTATGATTAATGTTAGAATAATAAACATAACATTTCGTTCGACTTTTAATGCTGAAAACAAAGATTTATTCATATCAGACCAAGTATAAATAAACTCATTAGTAAAAATTTTTTGAACTAAAGTTTTTTGATATTCAATATTTTTAGGGTTCTTTAAATAAATCTCTAAATTACGTTTTTTTGGTTTTAAATTAAAAAAATCTTCAAGTGTGACAAGATTTATAAAAGCAATATTATTGTCGAAATCAATTACACCACTATCAAAAAGTGAAACTACTATAAATTTTTTTTGCTTAGGAAGATTACCAATAATTGTTTGCACCCCAGATGAAGACATCAATGTAATCTCATCACCAATCTCTAAGTTTAGAGAAAAACTCAATTCTTTACTTATAGATATAAAATTATTTGATAATTCATTTTCACTGCCTAAAAAATTTCCATTGTTAACAATGTCTAATTTAGAAAAATCTTTTGCAAAATATCCTCTTAAAAGAATACCTTTGGTAATATCTTTTTTGATCATAATTCCCTCACCTGAATTACTAAAAATTAAACTTTCAGAAATTGATTTTAAGTTTTGGTTATCTAATTTTTCTTTTGCAATTTTGTTTTCATAAGGTTTCACTGTCATATGGGCATTAAAACCAGTAATCTTATTTACCAATTCTGTTCTAAAACCATTCATAACGGACATAACAACTATTAAAACAGCAACACCAAGCCCAATTCCAATAAATGAAAAAATTGAAATAATATTTAGAAAACCATCTTTCTTTCTGGCTTTTAAAAATCTAAATGTAATCTCTTTTTCTAATCGAGAAATCAATTGTTTACTTTTTGTTTATTAATTATCTTAATGATATCTTTTAATTCAATTTTTTGAGATGCTCCATCAACTTCTTTAAACTCTAATTTATTGCCTTCAACCTGTTTACCAATTATAATTTGAAAAGGTGCACCTATTAAATTCATCTTTTTAATTTTTGATGAGATATTTTCATCAGTATCATCAATTATTGCCTCAATATTATTTTTTTCAAGTTCTAGTAAGATATTATTAGCTTTATCTAATTGTGAATTATCATTTTTGTTGATCATTGGAATTATCGCAACGTGATAAGGAGCAATAGAAATTGGCCATTTCATGACTTCATTTTTTTCATTATATTTTGCCTCTATTATTGCGCCTACTAATCTAGAAACTCCTATGCCGTAAGAACCCATTTTAACAAAATCTTTTTTTCCACCTGGTAAATCAACCGATGCGCCCATTGGTTTAGAATATTTATCTCCAAAATAGAATATATGACCAACTTCAATTCCTTTTGTTATTAATCTATTGTTTTCAGAAACTTTTTTTTCAAATTCAGTCTTATCAAATTTTTCATCGGTAACTGAATAATATTGTTCATATTCTTTTCTCATATTTCCCAGAGATTCTTTCTCTAATTTTGCATTGTCTATACTTAAATCAAAAATTCTTTTGTCAGTAAAAATTTTACTTTCGCCAGTTTCAGCTAAAATAATGAATTCATGAGATAGACTTCCTCCAATTGGACCCGTATCTGCTGCCATTGGAATAGCTTTTAAATTTAATTTTTTAAATGTTTTAAGATATGACAAGAAAAATTTATTATAAGAAAAAAGTGCTTCTTCGTCAGATATATCGAAAGAGTAAGCATCTTTCATGTAGAACTCTCTACATCTCATTATCCCAAATCTTGGTCTGATTTCATCTCTGAATTTCCATTGAATATGATATAAAAGTTGTGGAAGGGATTTGTAAGATTTAATCGAGGTTCTAAATATATCTGTTATCAATTCCTCATTTGTAGGGCCATACAACATTTCACGATTTTGACGATCTTTTATTCTCAGCATTTCCTCACCATAATCTTTATATCTTCCGCTTTCTTTCCAAATTTCACTAGATTGTATTGTTGGCATTAAAATTTCTTGAACTCCAATCCCATCTTGCTCTTCCCTTACAATTTGTTCAATTTTCTTCATAACTTTGAAACCAAGTGGTAACCAGGAGTAGATACCTGCTGATGATTGTTTTATCATACCAACTCTTAACATTAATTGATGAGATTTAATTTTTGCCTCTGAGGGATTATTTTTTAAAATTGGAATAAAAGATTTTGAAATATGCATGTTAGATGATTATATTTCTTAAGTTTAAATATTCAAACCTCATTAACAAATATATAATTGTGAATAAAATAGTTGTTATTCCAGTGCAATAAATGAATTTTTTTAAAATCTTAGGATTTTCTGGTGATCCAGGATCCTCACCTTCAATTTTTTCAATCTTTATTCTATCTACATCAATAGGTAAAATCGCAAAAAAAACAATCCACCAAATGATTATATATATTATAGCAAGTCCGGTAGCACTCATTAAATGTCAACTAAATTAATATTGGTGAAAGGTCTTTTGCCTGTTTTTTCTTTTGTAAATTTTCTAGCTGCAATTTTAAGTGCATCTATAAGATTGTGTCTTTGACTTTTATTTCCCATATTAAATGTTTTTGCTGTTTTCTCTATTTCTTCTTCTAATAAGTAAATAAATTCATCTGTTTCATAAATTGGTAATCCTCTAAAGTTTATTATTGGATTATTGTGAATATTCCCTTTAGGTGTGATTAAAATAGTTATTTCCAGATAACCGTTAGATCCTAAGTTTTTTCTATCTTTTATAGATTGAGAGTTTTCCTCAACACTTACATTGCCATCCAAATATAGTCTTCCACTAGGAGCTTTATCATAAACCTCTGGATATTCTCCTGGAGCTAATTTTACTATATCGCCATTTTCTACTTGAACAGGATAAGGTACCTGCATTTCTTTAGCAAAAGCGATGTGCTCAATCATATGTCTATGTTCTCCATGAACTGGAATTACGCATTTTGGTTTAACCCAATCATACATATCTTTTAAATCTTCTCTATTTGGATGCCCAGAAACATGAATAAATTCAGTCTCCTCTGAAATAACCTCTATCCCGTCCTTGACTAATTGATTGTGAAGTTTGTAAAGTTTTTTTTCATTTCCTGGTATTATTTTTGAGGAAAAAATTACTGCATCTCCTTTCTCAATAAATACGTCGGGATGTGTATAATTTGAAATTCTCATCATTGCTCCCATCGGTTCACCCTGGCTACCTGTACAAAGATATACAATTTTTTCTCTAGCAAAATTTTTTGCTTCTCTTGGATCTATTGGTTCAATGGTATTTTTAAGATATCCACATTGTCTAGCTGCTTTGTATATTCTATGCATAGATCTACCAACTAAAGAAATTTGTCTTCCTGTTTTTTCTGCACAATAAAAAGCTGACTCCATTCTTGCAACGTTTGATGCAAATGAGGTTATTATAATTCTTTTTTTCAGCCTACTCATTATATTCAACATACTTTTTCTCACATCTAATTCAGAACCTGAGCGCCCAGCACTAAAAACATTAGTAGAGTCACAAATCATTGCTAGAACACCTTCATCACCAATTTCTTTTAATCTATTTGAATTAATTTCGGCACCAATCAGGGGATTTGGGTCAACTTTCCAATCACCAGTATGTAAAACAACACCTGCTGGTGTTTGAATTCTAAGG
>CACGVC010000013.1 GCA_902576335.1 uncultured Pelagibacteraceae bacterium | reverse complement strand
AAAAATTCTTCACCAAAAAAATCACAAAAAATTACAATAATTATGCCTACACAACAGTTATTAAACATTCAAAAACTATTAATGATAAAGCAATTCAAATTTTTACCTCGAGAGGTCCATTAGCCTTTTTACCAGTTTCTAGAACTGAGACGTCTGTAGTTTATTCTGTAAAAGGGAATCAAAAAATTGATTTTAAAGATCTAATTAGATTTTATAATAAATCCTATAATATTTTACATATTAATAATTTTTCGCGATTTGAACTTCAAATGTCAAATTTAAGAAATTATTATCATGGTAATATTTTAGCTTTTGGAGATTTGCTACATAAAATTCACCCATTAGCTGGACAAGGTTTTAATATGACTTTAAGAGATATTAAAACTTTTTCCGAGATAATTCAAAAAAAACTAAAATTAGGCCTTCCTTTAGATCTATCAGTAAATGAAGAATTTGAAAAAAAATCAAAACATTTTAATTATATTTTCTCAAACGGAATTGATTTTATTTACGAATTCTTTAATTTTGAAAGAAAAACAAAAAGTAAAATTTTTAGTAAAACAGCAAAATTTTTGGGTAAAAATTTCAATTTGAATAAAAAATTTATTGAAATTGCTGATAATGGATTCTTGTTTTAGATAAGCTACCGAATCTTGCTAAATCTTCTGCTGTGGAGTAGTTTTTAAGAATATGTCAAATTTATTTTTTTGTGGTGGGCTTCCAAAATCTGGCACCACCCTTCTTCAAAGAATTTTAGATCTCCATCCAGAAGTAAGTTGTAATTCGGAAGATAATATAGAATTTTTAGCTCAAAGTTTTTTAGATATTCACAATAAATATAACTTTATTCTTTCATCACTGGCATCAAGAACTGGTGCAGAAAAATATAAAAAAATAGATAAAGAGGTTTTTTTGAAGAATCTTTATTATCTTATAAAAGATATTGCCATAAATCGTAATGAAAAAGTTAAATTTATTGGTCTAAGTGATAATAATTTTCTCTTAAAAAATTTAGCGAATTTATCTAATGTTTTTCCAAATAGTAAAACAATCATAATTTTCAGAAACCCTATCGATATCGCTTTATCGGCATGGGATCATAATCAACGTATGTATAAAATAGAAAAGTCACAGGAGCACTTAAATATTATGAGAATAGATGGAGAATTAGACTTAAATAAATACATTATCCAAAGGTCTAAGTTGTGGAATAAACAAGTTAAAAGTTTGTTACTACAAACTGAAAAAATTCCAAATAAATTTTTGATAATCACTTATGAAGATTTATGTATGGATAAAAAAAGGGTTGTTAAAAAGATATTTCAGCATCTTGGTTGTGATCATGACGATAAAATTATTTCAAAAGTAATCGAGGAGTCTTCTCTAGATAAAATGAGAAAAACAAGTCCAAATCCAAATTTTTTTAATAAAGGTAGAATTAATTTTGGGGATAAAGAGTTAGATCCATTGACAATTAAGACTGCGATTGACTATTCAAAAGAGGGTCTTGATTTGGTAAAGATCCAAGTACCTATGGGCAAGAATTAAAAACCAAAAATTTGTCCAAGACATGCAAAATTGTATGATGTTTTATAATATATTAAAATTAGTTTTTACTGAATAGTTGTATTATTAAATTGATCAAAAGTGTATGTAGTCAAAATATCTGCTATTTTGGATTTTCTAGCATCTAAATTTTTTGTTTCCAATAAAACTTGTTTTTCTTCTAAAGTGAATGGAGACGCCATAGCTAATGCATTTATTGTCTCATTTAAACTTTGATGTTCTAAAGCCTTCCAATTGATTATAAAACCTTTCTTTTCAAAAAGATTTTTTAAATCTTTGAAAATTAACTCTAAATCAGAAAATTTTAAATTTTCTTTTTGGTCTGACAAATCATCATAAAATTTGTCAAAATTAATCTCACATTCACGATATTTTTTTTTTGATACAACCTCACTAATTATATTAAATCTAATTAAACCTTTAAGTTCTATCAAATATCTACCATCATCAGTTTTCTGTGAATTTATAATTTTGCCCATACAACCAATTTTATACAATTCAGGTGAATCTAAATTTTCATTTTTTTGAATTTTTGGCTGGATCATACCAATCAGTTTATTAGATTTTATGCTGTCGTTTATCATATCTATATATCTTGGTTCAAAAATATTTAGTGGGACAGTTGTTTTGGGAAAAACTATAAAATTGCTTAAAGGAAAAACAGCAATTTTTTTGGGCAGATCTTCTTTTTTCATAAAATTAATTATACCACATTTAATATTGCTTGAATAATAAAATGCAGCTTAATATACTGTCTCATGTGCGGGCATAGCTCAGTGGTAGAGCGTCTCGTTGCCAACGAGAAGGTCGAGGGTTCGACCCCCTTTGCCCGCTCCATTATTTAATTTGATTATGAGCGATTTAGCAAATAAGAAATGTATTCCTTGTGAGGGAAATATCCCTCCTTTTAATGAGGAAGAAATTCATAAATATCTAAAAGAGGTAGATGGTTGGAAGGTCGTTGAAGATAAGATTGATGGATTTCACCTAATAAAAAATTTTAAATTTGATAATTTTTTACTTAGTCAAGAATTTATAAATAAAGTTAGCAGAATTGCTGAGGAAGAGGCACACCATCCTGACTTATGGTTTGGTTGGGGTTATGCAAGAATAAAAATTTTTACTCATGCTATTAAGGGTTTAGCAGAAAGTGATTTTATTCTTGCAGCGAAGATAGATAAAATTAGCTGATTAGTGATTAAAATGTCTTGTTTTTGAAAACACCAAAATTGTATTTGTTGAATTAGCAAATTTAATAATTTCCTTGTCATTTTTTGATCCCGATGGTTGAATAACAGCAGTAACTCCAGATTGTACCAATTTTTCAATACCATCAACAAATGGAAAAAAAGCATCTGATGCCGCAAATATTTCACTATTTTCCTCCAAGTTTTGAAACTTTTTCATTTTATTAATTGCAATCTCACAACTATCTAATCTACTTGGTTGTCCTGATCCTATTCCAATTGTTTTGTAATTATTAGTAATCACTATTGCGTTTGACTTGACATTACGACAAACATTAAATGCAAAAATAAGTTTACTCAAAGTTTCAGTGTTTGGTTTTCGTTTAGATACAACTTTAAAATCTTTTTTAGAGAAATTCTTATTATCTACATTTTGTATTAGAATTGAATTGTATTTACTTGTGAAGTTAAAATTGCTTTCACCTTTAAAATTTGACGTATCAATTATTCTCAAATTCTTTTTCTTTTTTAAGAGATTCGTTGATTTTTTGTCAAAACCTTTCGCCATTATTATCTCAAAATAGATCTTATTGATTTCTTTTGCTAAATTGATATTCATTTTGAAGTTACATGAAACAATACCCCCGAAGGCACTTACAGGATCACTCTCTAAAGCTTCTTTAAAAGATTTTACTTTATTTTGATTAATTGAAACTCCACAAGGATTAGCGTGTTTTATTATAGCCACCCCTTTGTTATTTGGTAATAATTGTGTGGTACTCAATGCAGAATAAAGATCATTATAATTATTGTAGCTTAAGTCTTTACCGCTAATCTGTATGATATCTTGTAAGTTATTTTTTTTATAAATCGCTGCTTTTTGGTGTGGATTTTCACCGTATCTCGTTTGCCCAATTAATTTACCTGAAAATATGTTTTTTTGTGGAAAAATATTGTCAGATTTTTCATTAAAGTACCTGAAAATGTTTGACTCGTAATAAGAAGTTTCCATAAAAGCTTCCTCCGCCAACTTTTCTCTAAAATCTAGACTCGTAGATCCTTTGTTAGTTTTCAATTCATTTATAAACCGTTCATACTGATTAGGGTTACAAATAACAACTACGTCATTGTAATTTTTTGCTGCTGCCCTTACGATTGTTGGACCTCCAATATCTATATTCTCTATAATTTTTTTGTGATCAACTTTCTTTAACAAATTATCTTCAAAAGGGTAAAAGTTAGCAACTATTAGATCTATATTTTCGTAATTATTTTTTTTTATTTCTCTTAAGTGTTTCTTGTTTTGCCTTTTATTCAAAATACCTCCATAGATTTTTGGGTGAAGTGTTTTAACTCTTCCATCTAAAATCTCAGGTGTGTTTATAAATTTTGAAATCTCAATACATTTAAATCCGAGTCGTCTTATTTCTTTGTAGGTTCCTCCAGAACTTATAATTTCAATTTTAAATTTTGAAAGAGCATTTACAAGGGGCTTTAAATCTTTTTTATTATACACCGAAATTAAAGCTTTTCGAATTTTGTTCATTATATTTTATTTAATTCCCATTCGATATTCATATTTTTTTCATTTGTAATTCCTGAGATAAATATATTTTGATTTTCAATATAAGTATTTTTATTACCGAAATATAAACCATTATCAATATCAATATTATGATTATCACAAATAAATCTCCACCCCTCGGTATCCATTTCGATCAGAATTGATTTCTGGTCTTGTGTTTTCATTATTTTTGCAAGAGGATTCAAATGAAATCTTATATCAAATTTTATATTTGGAATTAATTTTTTAGAGTATAGTTTATCAATTCCTACGAGTTTATTAATTTTTGGAAAAAATTGAATCTGTCTTTCGTAAATTAAATTATACTTTTTTAAATAACCATCATGTGAAGCTATTACCTTCCATTCATCTTTTTCGAAGCTAATTTTTTTTCCAAGAGTTTTTAATCCATCTTTAATCTCAAATTTAGACATTGAATCTTTGACGAACTTACAAGACGAATTATCATCAACAATCAAAACATTGTGCACTGCTGAGGATTTTGAAATTTCTTTAAATTTAGTATTTCCATCATCATAATAACCTGAATTAGTAAATATTTTTTTTCCATTTGAAACAAACTCAAATGAAAGAGCACCAGCTTGGTATTCCTCAGAAAATTTTTTATTTGGTGATGAACCAATATCCATTATCAAATTGATTTTTTTATCTTTTAAGCTTACATAATTTGAAAATTCATAATCATTATTTTTAAACGAATAACCAAGTCTTTTTAAATAATTATCGAATTCCTGATTATCAGAATTGTTGTTTCCATTAAACAAAGGATCAAATTTTAAATTTTTCCAAAAAAAAGCATAAGATTGTCCAAGATTAAAAATATTTTCATCAATAAAATTAGGTATTTCAGATTGAGATTCTTTAAACCACTCTCTTATAAGTATTAGATGCTTAAGAAAAAAAATGGATGATTTGATATTTCTTGATTTCAAAAAACCATTATTATCAAACGTATGTTTAATAATTTTTTTAAGATATTCCAACCCTTTTGAAGTAAAGTTTTTTTCATTTTTATAAGATAGACCCACAAGAATAATTGCTGCCACACCTCTAAGTTTATTCTTAAGTTTTCTCTCTCCATCTATTTGATTGATTAAGTGAAAAGTTTGTTTATGTAAAATTGAGTCAAAATCTTTTTGATACTGATTAATACTATCATCGCAAGTAAGCTGTGTATTAGATAACCAAGATATAATTCTTTTTGATGTTGTTACAAAATCCCAATTTTTAGAGTCGTATTTGTAATTTTTCTCTATCCAATTTTTTATTACCATCTGAACTGATTCTTTTGAGGACTTTAAATCGAGACTAAAAAGCCAATAAAAATTACTCATTTTTTGCAACTGTATTTGATTTAATTTTTTATTTGTCCAGAAATTATCGTACAAAAAATTTTTAATATTAAATTTTTTTGTTCTAATTTTAACAATAGAAGATAGTAAATATGAACTAGATTTATATTTTAATTCGCCAATTACTTTAGATGATATTTTTTTGTCATAAAATATGGAATTAAGATAAATCTGTTTTATAAAATCAAACATATCCCAATCAAATTAATTTAGATTAATAATTAAATCGATCTTAATAAATCTATATTTTTTTTGATATCCCCATTATTATTTTTAAAAATAGTAGTCCCCGAAACTAAAATATCTACTCCTGACTCAATTGCTAGTTTTGAATTTTCGAAATCAATCCCACCATCTATTTCAATAACAAAATTCAATTTTAGGTTTTTTCGAATTTCATCTAATTTTTTTACCTTGTTCAAAACTCCAGGCATAAATTTTTGTCCTCCGAAACCTGGATTTACGCTCATTATCAAGATCAAATCTATTTGATCTAAATGCTCCTTTATAATTTCAATTTTTGTCTCCGGATTTAATGATACACCTACCTTTTTTTTAAATTCTCTAATTTTATTTATTGATTCCAAAAGATTATCAGTTGCCTCTGGGTGAATAGTTATAATATCTGCACCTGCACTTGCGTAGCTCTCAATATACTTATGGACTGGTGAGATCATCAAGTGAACATCAAAGGGTAATTGTGAATTCTTTTTTAGTGCCTTAATTACAGGAGGTCCAATAGTCAAATTAGGTACAAAGTGACCATCCATTACATCAACGTGAATCATATCCGCACCTGCGTTTTCTAATTTCTTTATTTCACTTCCTAATTGACTGAAATCTGCAGATAAAATTGAAGGAGAAATTTGTATTTTTTTCATAGATTACTTAACTAACTAGTACCAAATTTTAAAATTTTATTTAATTAAAAAATTGGTAAATTTGCCTTGAAATCTCACTTTCTAATGGAAATGATAGCATACCCATTACTGAGTATCCTAAAACCCAAGGCATAAAGTAAAACCTTATCATAAAAAAAAACCAAGCAACATAAAGGGGCACGATTGGTTGAATTATAAAAGAGGGAGTTATAGGTTTAAATAAGTTAATAAGAGGATTGGTAAATTTAACAAAAACCCTCATAAAAAAAAATTGAGAGTCTTCTCTTTGAAAAATATTCATTGCAACTCTTCCAATTAAAGTCCACATGATTACCCCTAGAATATAGTCAATTATATATACTAAAGGATGAAAGTTAGCCGACATTAAGAAATTTATATTGGAAAAAGATTGAAATTAAAAGGGGCGAAATTAATCGCCCCTTAATAAAGATTATTTAGTGTTGTTTGCCAAGGATCGATTTACCAGCTGGTACACGAACCTCATCAACCATTTTCTGCGTCGCAGCGTTAGGTGCTTGTGTCATCAAACTGACTACAACCATAGCTACTAAGCTGACAGCCGAACCAAAGATACCAAATGTTAACTGAGTAATACCTAAGAATCCACTTCCACCTGTTCTTACCCAAACTAGGTAAGCAGCACCGGAAATTAATCCTAAGGCCATACCAGCTATAGCACCTTCTTTGTTAGCTCTCTTCCACCATACACCAAGTACTAGTGGGAAGAATAGTCCTGACATCGCAAAGTCAAAAGCCCAGATTACTGAACCTAAAATACCTTGAATCTCAAGAGCTGCGATTGTTGCCCCTGCAAAACCAATTACTACAAGTAATACCCTTGCAACAACTAGTCTCTTCGCAGTCTCAGCTTTTGGATCGATGATCTTATAGTAAACATCGTGTGAGATTGCGTTTGCAATTGCTAAAATCAAACCATCAGCTGTTGACATGGCAGCAGCCATACCTCCAGCAGCAACCAGACCTGAGATCACATATGGTAATCCAGCTATTTCTGGAGTTGCTAACACAACGGCTTTACCACCCATGAAAAACTCATTTAATTCAAGAGTTCCATTTCCGTTAAAGTCGCTTACAAACATTAAGTTTGCTTGGTTCCAGTTTTGATACCAATCTATCGCTTGAACTTCTGAAATTGATTTACCAATAATACCTGTTGGTAGTGATGGATCAATCAATGACAACTTAGATAGTGTCGCTAACATTGGAGCAGAAGAATAAAGTAGGAAGATAAAGAATAATGACCAACCTACTGATTTTCTAGCCGCTTTTACACTTGGGGTAGTAAAATATCTCATCATAACGTGAGGCAATGAAGCTGTTCCCATCATCATCGCTAACGCTAATGAAATAAATGCCCAAGGTGTTGCGTTCACCGCTGAGTGAGCTTTAGTTATTCCAGCCAAACCTTTTGGTACTTCTTTTAGATTTTCAGCACTGTTTTTCACAAAACCGAACTGAGCCTCTAATTCAGCTATTCTAGAAACTTCATCAGCCAACATAAAGTGAGGGAAGAAACCCGCACCCATTTTGTTACTGATCCAGAATACTGGTAATAAATAAGCTATGATAAGTACGATATATTGAGCTACCTGTGTCCAAGTTACTCCTCTCATACCACCAAGCATTGAACAAAGTAAGATACTTATAAGTCCAACGTATACAGCGTATTGGAATGGAATATCAAGTGCAACAGATGCAATTGTACCTGTGGCGTTAATTTGTGCAGTCACATAAGTAAATGAAGCAACGGTTAAAACTACCACTGCCATAAATCTACTTAAATTACCACCGTATCTTGTACCAATAAAATCTGGAACTGTGTAACAGCCAAATTTTCTTAGGTAAGGTGCCAATAGTGATGCGACTAATACATATCCACCAGTCCAACCTACAAGCAGTGCCATATATCCGTAACCTTTAAAATAAATACCACCTGCCATTGCAACGAACGATGCACCAGACATCCAGTCTGCTGCAGTTGCCATTCCGTTGAACACAGTTGGTACTTGTCTTCCAGCTACGTAATACGCATCAGCTTGAGCTGTACGTGATAGATAACCAATTATAGCATAGATGGCTACTGTAAAAGCAACGAAACAAATTCCAATTGTTTTTGCAGTCACGCCCATCTGCTCGGCAATCGACATAATGATTATGAAAGCAAGGAAACCTCCTGTATAGATTCCATAAACTTTAGGCAGATTGTCTATAAAATTACCTTTAATCATTAGTCATCTCCTTTTTCACTGAAGCCGAACTCTTCATCAATTTTTTCTTGTCTATTTGCAAACCAAAAAATCAGTATTACGAATATTCCAAGAGATCCTTGACATGTGAACCAATAAGTCAATGGATAACCAAATGGTCCTGTGACTTCGTTCATTTCTGCTCCGAAAAGGAAGATGCCAATTGAGAAAACAAACCAAATTGCTAACGTCATCATTAGCAAACCTTTGGATTTTTCCCAGTGTTGTTCTTGTTTTGACATTTATACCTCTCTCTTTTTAGTTATAACTGCTTAAAACCATAACCATTATCAAAGAGATTTAAAGTGTTAAAATTGTTCAAAATCCCCCTATTTTTGGGATATATATAATAAAAATATCTAATTTTATGGGTAAATATAAGCTTACTTGGAGAGATCTCACATTAAGAGATTTTAAAATTTACTTGTTTGCTCTTTTTAAAGCTTTCATTCCAAAAAAAAAAATTAAGAGTCTCGATGATTTGGAGGAATTTATTCAATCTAAGTCTGCTTGGGTAACCCAAGTTACACTTTATGGATATTTGAAAACTAGAATGGGAACACGCTATGTTCTTCATTTTGAAAATGATGAATTTATGTCATCAGTTAACTTGGCAAAATGGAACATTTACTCAGTAGCTCTGCAAGATCTTACTCTTTATACTTTTTCATACCTTAAAAATAATTTTGATTATAAGGATGTTGAAAAATCTAAAGAGATTTTTATAAAAATCTTAGATGATGAAATTTCCAACAAGATGCCACTTAATATTATAGATGGTGCAAAAAATAATTTTAGTGAAAGGTTGCATAATATAAATTGGGATAATTACTATAATGATTTTCCATTCAACCTAAGTGCATTATCATTATATAAATGGGCACCAATTGCGGAAGAACTAAAGACTTTGGATCGAAAAATTGTTTTAAATTCAGTTATTTTAAAATGGGATACAGTGAAAAAAGAATTTCAAGAAAGAATAAATTTTTAATTATTTTTTCTGTTCTCAACTAAACTATTAACAACATTTGGATCTGCTAAAGTGGTCGTATCACCAAGTTGACCATGCTCATTAGCTGCAATTTTTCTTAAAATTCTTCTCATGATTTTTCCAGATCTGGTTTTAGGTAATCCAGGAGTAAATTGTATAAGATCAGGTGTCGCTAATGGGCCGATTTGTTTTCTTACCCATAGTTTTAATTCTCTTTCTAGATCACCTGTTTCCGTTTCCCCAGCGTTGAGAGTTACATAACAGTACAGTCCATTACCTTTTATATCATGAGGATAACCAACTACTGCTGCTTCAGCAACTTTTGGATGTGCAACAAAAGCACTTTCAATTTCAGCCGTTCCAAGATTGTGACCTGATACTATGATGACATCATCTACTCTACCTGTGATCCAATAATAACCATCTTTATCTCTACGACATCCATCTCCAGTAAAGTATTTACCATCGAATTGGGAAAAGTAAGTGTCAATAAATCTTTGATGATCACCATAAACTGTTCTCATTTGCCCTGGCCAAGATTGAGAAATGCAAAGTCTACCTTCTCCTGCTCCTTTTATTTCTTTTCCATCTTTATCTACCAAGCACGGTTTTATTCCATAAAAAGGTTTGGTCGCAGAACCAGGTTTAAGTGGAATAGCTCCTGTCTGAGGTGCGATGAGTATTCCTCCAGTTTCTGTTTGCCACCACGTATCTACTATTGGGCATTTTGAATTTCCAACAGTCTTGTAGTACCACATCCAAGCCTCAGGGTTTATTGGTTCTCCAACAGTGCCTAACAATTTTAGGGATTTTCTTGAGGTTTTATTGACTGGATCACTACCCTCTCTCATCAATGCTCTAATAGCCGTCGGTGCTGTGTAAAATGTATTTACTTTATACTTGTCTACTATTTGCCACCATCTAGAGCTATCTGGATAATTAGGTATACCTTCAAACATTATAGTTGTTGCACCATTAGAAAGCGGTCCATATATAATATAACTATGTCCAGTAACCCATCCAATATCTGCCGTGCACCAATAAATATCTTTGGGTCTGTAGTTAAATACATATTGGTGAGTCATTGATGCATAGACCATGTATCCGCCAGTTGTATGCAAAACACCTTTGGGTTTTCCAGTTGAGCCTGAAGTATATAATATGAATAAAGGATCTTCTGCATTCATCTCCTCAGGTTCGCAGTGAGCTGGAACGTCCTTGATTAAATCGTGATACCAAACATCTCTATCACTATCCCAAAATACATAATTTCCAGTTCTTTTAACAACAATACACTTTTTAACATTTGGACAATTTGTTAATGCCTCATCAGTGGTAGCCTTTAAAGGTATTTTTTTTCCTCCTCTGACACCTTCGTCCGCAGTAATTATATATTCTGACTCACAATCATTAACTCTCCCCGAAATAGATTCAGCTGAAAATCCTCCAAATATAATAGAATGAATTGCGCCAATCCTTGCACAAGCTAGCATTAAAACTGCTAACTCTGGAATCATAGTCAAATAAATTGTAACTCGGTCTCCTTTTTTAATTCCAAGTTTTTTTAATCCATTGGCAGCTTTTGATACTTTTTGGTGTAATTGTTTGTAAGAAATTTTTTGACTGTCTTTAGGATCATCACCAACCCAAATGATAGCAGTTTTATCTTTTTTATCTTTTAAGTGTCTATCAATACAGTTTGCTGATGCATTTAAAGTTCCGTCTTCAAACCATTTAATTCTAACATCATCTTTACTATATTTGACATCTTTAATCTTCTTATAGGGTGTCATCCAAGTAATTCTTTTTCCTTCTTTTTTCCAAAAAGCATTATTATTTTTAATTGACTCGTTGTACTTCTTTAAGTATTGGGCTTTATTCGCTAGTCCACTCTTAACCCATTCAGGTTTAGTTTTTATTATTAATTCAGAGACTGATGAGCTTTCTCTTTTTTTTTGATTTTTTTTATTAGATAAAGATTTTCTTTTAATTATTTTTTTATTTTTAGGACTTTTTTTTTTGAATTTTCTCTTAGTTTTTTTTTTGGCTTTTTTTCTATTTTTAGATTTTTTTTTTAGGCATAAGATTAATTTTATAGCGAAATTTTACTCATGTTATTCAAGATTTTCCAGCTTTTAGAGTCTATTGGCATAACTGAAAGCCTACTCTGTCTTATCAATGATAAATGGCTTAATTCCTTGTTTTTTTTAATAGTTTCTAATGAAATTGGTGTTTTTAGTTTTTTTATAAATTTAACTGTTACGGCTACAAAACGACCAGTTTTGTCAGTTTTATCTAAATAAGCCTCTTTAATGACTTCAACAATGCCTACAATTTCTTTTCCAATATTTGAATGGTAAAAAAAACATTGATCTCCCTTTCTCATATTCTTTAAATTTTTTGAGGCTTGATAATTTCTAACACCATCCCAAGGGGCTCCTTTCTTTCCAGCTTTTTTTTGTTGATCAATCGACCAAACATCTGGTTCAGATTTTAATAACCAGTACTTCATCTAATTGTTTCTCCAATCTTTACGCCATTTTTGAATCATCGGTGTTTCATTTTCCTTGGTTTTTTTCTAACTCGTACTATGCAAAGTACTATACATTTAAATTGGATAATAATTATCCATTAACTTTCTTATATCCTTTATTAAAATTTTACATTCATTTTTTTTCTCAAATGAATTTTTGATTAATTTCGAGATTTTTTTTGAAGTATTTTCATCTAATTGCGGAATTACAAAATTTAAAATTTCACTTTCTTTTAAATGAGGCAGAGTAGAAGCAACAACTGTTTTACGATCAGCTTGATAAAAACCAATTTCTTTAACGGTTAAGGCTAAAAAAAGATACTCAGGAGTAATCTTTGAATTTTTTTTTAGTCTTATTCTTGATACACCAGCTGATAGAATGGCTTTGTCCTCGTCTTCTTTTACAATCATACCAGTCGAACCTATTTTACCATCTTTAGTAAATAATATATCGCCTTGCTTTAAATCAACTACAAAGTCTTTAGCAATGTTATCAGGTATAAAATTATCAGGAAATAAATCGATTTGATGGTTTATTAAATCTGAGGTCCTAATAAATGGTAAATCATTTTTATCTTTTTCCAAATAGTTTGTATAATATTTACTTCCTGGTTCTTCTCCATTCATTATATTTTCTATTTCGGTTTTTAAAAATACACCTTCATAATTTTTCTTTATTTTTGAAATTGTATTTTTATATAAAGGAAAAAAATTTTTTGGAGTCCAGAGTTCACCGTTCTTAATTAAATTGCTGTTAACTTCAAAAATTTTTTGTTTTTTTTCACTAATTGAAAATTTTTCATAAAATAATTCTATCGATTTAGAAATTAAATCATTTGATTCTTTTTCTATTTTTATAAATTTTTCATATAACTCCACAATTTTTTTATGGAAGCTTTTCGAGGGCAAAAAAATTCGAATACTTTTGATTTTTGGGTATGTTAAAATACTGTGTATATTACCTGTTAAAATTGCATAAATTTGCTTTTTAACAATTCTACTATTTAGATAAGGTACTAAAAAGTGTTTACTCAAAATTTTTTCATTAATCCTTACTAGTACTAGATTTTGGTTTATATTAGCCTCTCCAAAGTTTTTAGGTACAAGTGCAGCTGAACCAAGATGTCCAATAGTAGTAAAAAGTATATCACCATCTTTTAATGCTGATCTTTTCAACATTTTGTGCTTTTCCTCAGATATGTAAAAATCTTCTGATAAATCAATATTAAAATCTCTAACGTCAGAATTTTTTATAAACTTTATTCCTTGTTTAACAAATGTTTGACCCGCATGTTCACCATCTGTCATTTTGTGCAAAAACTCTGGATCTCCGAATCTTATACATTTAAAATTATTTTTTTTTTCGAATTTGTCTAAATAATCATTAATAATAAAAACTTTTGGACTTAATCTGTTATCAGATAATATTTTACTAGAGTTAATGGAGATGGTTTTAACAGTCATTAGAGTTTAATTTTATTGTTTAATTGCCATTCTTTAAATTTTGGAGCAATTTTTGCAATATCGTCATCATCAACAAATTTAGCTCTTCTGTCATGACCACAAGTTTCGGCAACAGCCATAAATATTGGGTAAACTTTATCTTTATCTTCTGATTTTTTCTTTCTTAATATTAAAATACTAGTTTTAGTAGGTGTGTTAGGCATAAAAGTTTCAAATGGAACATCAATGACCGCAATTATATTTGTTTTTTCGAGAAGATATTCTCGTATATAACCCAATTTATCATTACCAAATATCCCGTCTGGTAAGACGATTCCTAATTTACCGCCTTCTTTTAAAAACTCTAAACATCTTTCTATAAAAATTATTTGGGGTGCTTCTTTTTCTCTAATTTTTTCTTTGGACCATTTATAATTTTTTTTATCTAATTTCCATTTGTAACCAAATTCAAATTGACTTAATTTTTCTTTTCCTTTGACAGGAATCTTACTTCCGAATGGAGGATTAGACAAAACAACATCAAACTTACCTAAATTTATATTTTGCTTTGTCTTACTAGACCAATTTTTGGGATTTTCTAAACTGTCTTCACAGAATATGTTACCTTTTCCATCACCTAAAATTGCCATGTAAGCCTTGGTTACTTTTGCTAAAAAGTAATCAGCATCAATTCCAGATATATTGTTATAAGCATATTTAATTTTTTCTTCTTGTATCGCACTTACATCCCATTTTAGTTTTTTTCTTTTTTTATCAATATTTTCCCAGACATTTCTCAGTGTTTCTATTAAAAAGCCTCCAGTTCCACATGCTGGGTCTAGTACTGTCTCGTCCTCTTTTATATCTAAAATATCAATCATCATTTTAATTACATTTCTTGGTGTAAAAAATTGACCTTGACCACCTTTTAAAGCTCCACCTATAAAAGTTTCAAATGCATCTGCAACGACGTCTCTTTCTGCATCTATTAAACAATAAAGTTGAAGTTCTCCAATAACATAAACTAATGAACTATCATCTATTAAAGAAATATCATCACTTTCATCGAGAACGTCTTTGTATTTAAGTTTTACGTCTTTAAAAAGTTTATCAATCCTTTTTCTTATTACTTTTGGTTCTTCATTAATACCAGCTCTGAATGAAACAATCTCATCAGGAGGTGTAAATTTTTCATCAAAAATTTTACAAAAAATTATATTTATTAATTGTTGAGCAAGTGCCTCATCTCTTTTTGTACCCACATTATTAGCAGCCAAATGGAATCTTATTGATTTAAAAACAGATTTTAAATTATGTGTTTCTTTTAAATCTCTTCGTTTAAATTTCCCTATATCCTCAAGTCTTTGACCATAGACTGGAATATTTGGTATTTCTTCAAAATTTATTTGACCTTTATTTCCCTCATATTTACGCAGGTATAATTTTTCCTCTCCATTAAACCAAACTCCAATGAAAGCATTAGAAAGTCTTAGATAATCTTTTAGTTGGTTAATACCATCTTTTTTATTTTTCCTTTTACACTCAACAATAATATGAAGGTCTTCATCTCTCATTTTGATATCTGAAAAGACAGCAATATCTATTGGATATTCTTTTTTTGTGTCAGAAGGGCTAACTTTGACTCTATATTGAGGTTTTGATCGTATTAAATTTTTTGGATAATTGTAATCTTCAACTAAAATTTTAAGAAAAGGCTGGACAGCTTCAATTTCTTCGGGTGTTTCATTGACCTGAATTCCTGAAATAAAATCTTTAATCATAAAGTTTATAATTTAATGGTAATACCCCTTAATATTACACGATAAACTATAAATCTTCATTGTTCCATGTAAAGATATCTGCTTCGTAGGGGATGTTTCTAAACTTCAAAAGAGCCTTATATTTTTTAAGTCTATCCTCCTTTTTTGTGTTTTTTAAATAGTTGAGAATTTGGTCATAAGTAAGCCCTCCTAACATATTCTTTTTTACATCTACATATTCTTCATATTCCATTCCACAAATTGCATATCCTTTTTTGGGATCAATATGCTCTGAATAACTAATTGAATTGTGATTCTCACTTAATACATCGTAATAATGAGCAATTTGATTTTCAGAGTCGAAAAGGCGATCCCTTCTATAATCGAATAGTTCTAGTTGCATATGTTTGGAGTTGTTAAAATTACGAATATGAACTTTAACAATTAATAATATAATATCTAAAAGTGGCACAAATTTGATTAAATCGTACTATGCGATGTACTATACATTTGCTGATTATAATCAGCTTTAATCAAAATTTTTAATTATAAAGATAAGATAAAGGTTAGTGGGAGTCTGTAGAGTCTTATCGATGTATCACAAGTGTTGGTTTAAGTAACCAATAACTCATTATAATTGGACGCCAGCTCCTTTAAGAAATGCCGCATCTTCATCTAATGGCCATCTAGGTTTTGCGGGATGGTCTAAATCACTAAATAATTTTAGTTTAAATTTTTCTAAACCAACCATGGCAATCATTGCCGCGTTATCACCGCAGAATTCTATTGGGGGGAAAATACTTTGGTAATTTTTTTCTTCACATAATTTCATTAACATCGCTCTTATTTTTTTATTTGCAGCTACACCACCAGCAATCACAAATTTTTTCTCTTTTGGGTTATTTGTTTTTTCAAACTCATTAAAAGCAACAATTGTTTTCTTATACAAAATTTCTTCAATCGTTTTTTGAAAAGAAGCTGCAAGATCAAATTTCTCTTGATCATTTTTAATTGTTTTGGATATTTTAAGCACAGCAGTTTTTAATCCTGCGAAAGATAAATTGCATCCACCTTTATTTATAATTGGTTTGGGTAGTTTGAATTTTTCTGGATTCCCTTTCTCAGCCAAAACTTCGATTTCACGTCCTCCTGGAAATTCTATTTCTAAAAGTTTCGCAGTTTTATCAAATGCTTCTCCTAAAGCATCATCAATTGTCGTACCCAATCGTTTATATTTACCAATAGATTGCACACTTAAATATTGAGAATGTCCTCCCGAAATCAGTAAGAGCAGATATGGGTAGTCTAGTTTAGAATTTAATTTTGGGCTCAAGGCGTGTCCCTCAAGATGATTGACAGCAATAAATGGTTTGTTTGTTGTAAGTGCAAAAGTTTTTCCAAAGCTTAACCCGATTGATAGACATACGATCAGACCAGGCCCTGCTGTAGAAGCTATTGCGTCAATTTCATCAATTTTTTTTCCACTTTTTTCAATAGCTTTTTTTACAATCCAATCTATTTTTTCGATATGTGATCTTGCTGCTAATTCAGGAACTACTCCCCCAAATTCTTTATGAACGTCTTCTTGACTGGAAACAATGTTAGATAAAACAACTGGTATCCCTTGCTCATTTTCAGTAACTAAAGATGCTGCTGTTTCATCACAACTTGATTCTATTCCAAGAATTAAGGGTTTTTTGCTCATTCAAATAAGTTTTAATAATTGTACAATCTCAATACAAGTAAGAAATATATTTTTTATGAAAAAAAAAATAACAATTGGTTCAAGAAGAAGCAAGCTAGCTACACTTTATGCACAAAAAGTGAAAGATCAGATTATTAAAAGTGCTAGTTTTAGAGAGGATGAGATTTTTATAAAGTCAATATCAACAAAAGGTGATCAGATTAAAGATATAAGATTATCTGAAGTTGGTGGCAAAGGTTTGTTTTCTAGTGAAATTGAAAAACAACTTCTAAAAAAAGAGATTGATATTGCTGTTCATGCTCTTAAAGACATGCCAGTAAATGAAACGAAAGGGCTTATAACTGACTCATTTCTTGAAAGAAATGATCCACGGGAAATTCTTATAACATTTAATAAAAAAAAAATTAAAGACTTAGATGTTAATTCTATAATCGGAACTTCTTCTTATCGTAGAGAGTTTCAAATAAAAAAAAAAAGACCTGATCTTAATTGTAAACTCATAAGAGGAAACGTAGATACCAGAATCAAAAAGTTAAAAGATGGACTTTATGATGGAATACTTTTATCAAGTGCTGGAATGAAATTTTTAAAACTTGACGAACACATTACAGAAACTTTTGAAACTGAAGAAATTATACCCAGTGCTGGACAAGGTATTATTGCTATACAGTGTAGAGAAAACGATGATGAAGTTATTTCAATTTTAAAAAAGATTAATCATGATCAAACCTACATAAGGGCACATTCTGAGCGAAATGTTTTAAAAGTTTTAGAGGGCGACTGTGAAACTGCAGTGGGTGTTCATTCAAAAATAGAAGGTGACCAACTAACATTAGAAGCTGAGCTTTTTTCTTTAGATGGATCAGAGAGATACTATGAAAAAAAAATTGTTGAAAAATCAAAGTTTAGAGAGGTTGGTGAAGAGATTGGCGGGATTCTAAAAAAAAAATCTAATAATTCTTATAAGAAATAATATGCATATTTTGTTGACTAGACCATTGGAAGATTGCTCGGCACTAGCTTTGAAGTTTAGATCACTTGGCCATAAAATATCCCATCTTCCCTTACTTAATATTGAAAAAATTAATTATGATAAAATTAATTTTTCTGAATTTGGGGGAATAATTTTCACTAGTGCTAACGCTGTTAAGTATTTAGATTTAAAAAATATAGATAAAAAAATTAAGTGTTTTTGTGTGGGAAATGTAACAGAAAAAAAAGCTCGTGATTTAGGTTTTCAAAATACAGTTGCCGCAGAGGGAAATGTTTCAAATTTAAAAGAATTAATTTTAAGGACGTACGATACTAAAAATAAAAAACTTATTTATGTTAGTGGAGAAACGGTATCTGTTGATTTAGATCACCAGTTGGCCTTAGAGGGTTTTGTTGTAAAAAGAATTATTAATTATAGAGCAAAATATAATCAAAAATTTGATGACGAGTTTATAATTAAATTAAAAGAAAATTTACCTGACATAGTTTATGTTTATTCACAAAATAGTGCCTCTAGTTTTCTTAATTTTATAAAAATATATCAAACTGAGACTTTATGGATGAATACAAATTTGATGTGTATTGGTGAGAAAACCTCGTCTATATTGAATGAAATTAAATGGAAAAAAATATTTCTTTTTAATCCTGGTGAAGAGGAGTTTTTGCTATATAAAATTTAGTTATGGAATTAATAAATAACTTTTCAGAAATTTTTTTATCAGTTTGGAATAAAGGGATTCTAGGTGTTGATATTTTTCAAATATTAATCGGTTTAGGAATTTTTTTAATTTTCTTAATATTCAGAGGAATTTTAAGCAAACTAATAATAAAAAAATTAGAAATAATTTCAAAAAGAACAACGAATAAACTAGATGATACTTTTGTTAACGCTCTTGTAGGACCAGCAAGATTTTTACCAATAGTTTTAGGATTTTTTATTGCAAGTTATTATATGACTTTTTCTGCAGAAAGCAGAGATATTGTTGATACAATAAACAGAACTTTAATAACAATATTAATTTTTTGGGTAATGCATCAAATTATTGAACCCGTCTCATATGTTCTAAGTGGTCTTGATAAACTTTTAACCAAGGAGTTAATAGGATGGATAATTAAATCATTAAAGATTTTGATTTTTATTTTAGGTTTAGCTGCTGTTTTAGAATTATGGGGTATCAAAATCGGTCCCATTATCGCGGGTTTAGGTTTATTTGGTGTGGCTGTGGCTTTAGGTGCTCAAGATTTATTTAAAAATTTAATATCAGGCATTTTAGTTCTTGTTGAAAAAAGATTTAAAATAGGAGATTGGATTTTAGTTGATGGAATAATAGAGGGCATAGTTGAAAAAATTGGTTTTAGATCTACGACTATTAGAAAATTTGATAAATCTTTAGCAATAATTCCTAATTTTCAATTTGCAGAAAATGCAGTTATTAATGTAAGTGAAACTTCAAACTGGTTGATAAGTTGGATTATCACTCTTCAATATGACACAACAGTTGATCAATTAAAAACCATAAGAGATCAAATAGAAAACCATATCAATAAAAGTGATGACTTTAAGCAAAGTATTGGTGTTGCAGTTAGAGTTGATAAATTTTCAGATAGTTCGATAGATATGTATGTTCGTTGTTTTACAAAAACTAGCAGCTGGAATGATTGGTTGTCTGTAAAAGAGCGTCTAGCAATAGAAATTAAACAAATTGTTGAAAGCAACAAAGCTTCTTTCGCGTTTCCAAGTCAGTCGATTTATGTTGAAAAGAAATGATAGCTGTTTTTTATTTAGTCTTACAGATCCTAAAACTCTATTCCTATGTTGTAATTGCAAATGTAATAATAAGTTGGCTAGTTGCTTTTAATATTCTAAATACTCAAAATAGGTTTGTTTATTTAGTTTTAGACTTTACCTATCGATTAACTGATCCAATTTTAAATAAGATAAGACGTTTTTTGCCAAATTTAGGTGCTTTGGATATTTCACCTATAATTTTACTTCTATTGATTTGGTTTATAGAAATGTGTATGAAGCTTTACGTTGCACCAATGATATTTTAAATAAATTATGATTTTAATTGATGGGAAAAAAGAAGCTGCACTATTAAGAGAAGAGCTTAAAAAAGAGGTCTCTGAACTTAAATCAAAATATAATAAAGTTCCTGGTCTGTCTGTAATCTTAATTGGAGATTTAACTCCAAGTCAAATTTATGTAAGAAATAAAGAAAAATCAGCTAATGAGGTTGGACTAAAGTCCGAAGTAATAAAGTATCCTGATAGCGTCGAGGAAAAAGTAATTTTAGAAAAAATAAATGAATTAAATAATGATAAAAGTGTTTCTGGTATATTAGTACAATTACCTTTGCCAAAACATATAGATAAAAAGAAAGTTATTGAAGCGATTGATCACACAAAAGATGTTGATGGATTTCATCCTATAAATGTCGGCAATCTTTCTTCTGGTTATGAAAGTTCAGTACCTTGTACTCCTCTAGGATGCTACTTATTAATTAAAAAATTTGAGCCGAATTTAAATGGTAAAAAAGCTGTTGTAATAGGTAGATCGAATTTAAATGGCAAACCAATGACACAACTTCTTTTAAAAGAAAACTGCACTGTAACGATAACTCATTCAAAAACTAAAGATTTAAAAGCTGAATGTTTAGAGGCAGATATTGTTGTTGCTGCCGTCGGTATTCCTGAGTTGGTAAAAGGAGATTGGGTTAAAAAGGATGCAATTGTGATTGATGTAGGTATTAATAAAACTGAAAAGGGAATTGTTGGTGATGTTGCATTTGATGAAGTTTCAAAAAATGCAAAGGCTCTCACACCAGTTCCTGGAGGTGTTGGTCCAATGACAATCGCGTGTTTGCTTAAAAATACGATTGACTGTTTCAAAAGATCGCAAATTTAATATTTAAATCATTAAAAAATTTTTGGTAAGTTAAGCTATGAGAAAGCCAAAATACCCATATAGAATTTTAATTATTATGGCTATACTTACTATACCTCCGATTGGAGCAACTCAACTTGGTTGGTATCTATACGATCAACAAACTGGATTTGATTATGGTATGATTATTGGAACTTTTTCAGTAATATTAGCAGCATGGCTTATGTACGAAAAAAATTGGAGAGAGGAAGATGAGGATTAATTAATGGAAAAAATTATCTTTCTTGGTTTGGTAATACCAATTTTTGGATTTGTTTTATATCTTGGCGCTACTGCAATAATGAATGGATTTAGTGCCAAAAGTGCAAATAAAATAAATGAAAATTCTGATAATGAAATAATTGATCCTCCTTTAGTTGATGAAGATAGTTTAAGTCATGAGCTTGAAAAATTAAATAAACTTTTGAAAGATGGAGTTTTAACCCAGGAAGAATTTGAGAAAGCAAAAAGAAAAATTTTAGACAACTAATTGTAATTAAGTAATTTTTTAAGTGAGTCAAACTCACCAATTTTATAAATCAAAACATCCTCTTTTTTAAAACCATACTTGTTGGCACTGGCTTTAAATCTTTTTGGTGGCTCCATTATAGGTTCTAAAGATAGAACGAAAGTTCCCCAATGCATGCCAATCACTTTCTTACTTTTGAGATTTTGAGCAATTTCTAAAGCCTCCTCTGGGTTTGTATGATAGGTAGATTTATCTTTATAAGGCATAATCGGATAAAAATTGTAAGCACCAATATTTATAAATGTTAAATCAATTGGACCATATTTTTGACCAATAGATTTATATATGTCTCCAATTCCTGTATCACAGGCAAATAAAATTTTCTTTCCGTCATATTGAATTAAAAAATTTCCCCATAAAGTTTTATTGGTATCAGTTAGACTACGTTTTGACCAATGAACTGCGGGTAAAAATGTTACTTTCAATTTTTCATTTACTTTTATTTCGTCATACCAATCCATTTCATTAATATCTTTATATCTTCTGAAGTATTTCCCAAGTTTAAGAGGCAGTAACACCTTTGCATCTTTATATGGAAACTTTCTAATCGTGTATGCATCTTGGTGGTCGTAGTGGTTATGAGTTAATAAAAATAAATCTATTTTTGGTATTTCATTTAGAGTTAGTGCTGGTTCTGTATATCTTTTTGGGCCAAATATAAGTGGCCCAGCGTTTTTAGAGAACACAGGGTCTGTGATTATTGTAGTTTGACCAAGTTTTATTAAAAACGTTGCATGTCCAATCCAAGCCACATAATCATCTTCTTGATATTTCTTCAGATCTGATAAAACCTTTTTTTTTTCAATTACATGCTCTTTAGGAACTGTCATATCTAGTTTCTTTTTTTCTTTATTAAAAATTTTGAAGGACCATCTAATGTTAGGGTCAGCTTTTGGTGAACCCTCAGGATTTCTGAAACTACCGTCTACTAAATGGTGATAAGGTTTTCTTTGCACTTTGATTAATTTTTTTTATTTAGAGCTTTTATTATTATCTCTTCTAAGGTTCTACTAATTATTATTGTCCCTTTTTCGTTTGGATGTATGCCATCACTTTGATTAAATTCAGGCTTCATAGCCACTCCCTCTAATAAAAAAGGAATAAGCTCAATTTTTAATTCTTTGGCTAAATCAGGAAAAATTTTGTCAAATTTTTTTTTATAAGTAAAACCATGTGAGGTTGGAGCAATCATTCCAGCTAGAATAATTTCAATATTTTTATCTTGAGCAATTTTTATGATTTTTTCTAAATTGCTTTTTGTTTCTTTTGGCTCGATACCTCTTAACATGTCATTGGCGCCCAAACATAAAATTATTAGATCTATATCTGGCTCAGTTAAAGTCCAATCAGCTCTATTTAAGCCACCTGAAGATGTGCTACCAGAAACACTGCCATCAACAATCTCAATATTATAGCCCTTTGCTTCTAAATTCTCTTCTAAAACGACTGGTAAACTATCGGCATCAGATAAACCATAACCGGCCATCAAACTATCACCAAATAACACAACCTTTTCGAGTGCATATGCATTAATGGTTAGTAGACATATAATAATTATTTTAATAATAAAACTTTTGTTCATGAGCACTCTTCTTAAATTAAAAAAAATAAATCTTAAATACCAAACTGGTAAAGATAATATTAGCGTTTTGAAAGACATAAATTTGACCACAAAAAAAAAAGAGACTATTTCAATAGTAGGTGAAAGCGGTTCAGGAAAAACAAGTTTAATCATGTTAATTGGTGGTTTAGAGCGTCCAACTTCAGGCAAGATATACTTTCTAGACAAAGAAATTACAAAATTGAGTGAAGACGAAGTATCAAAAATCAGAAAAAAAAATATTGGTATAATTTTTCAGTCTTTTTATCTAATCCCCAATTATACGGCCCTAGAAAATGTAACCTTAATTCTTGAATTGAATAAATTCAAAAATCCTGAGAAAGAAGCAAAATCTCTTTTAGATAGATTTGGACTAAAACATCGACTAAACAATCTACCCAGTCAGTTATCTGGAGGAGAACAACAACGTGTCGCTATCGCGAGAGCTATTGCTATGAAGCCAGAGCTAATTCTAGCTGATGAACCTACAGGAAATTTAGATACAGAAAATTCCGATATGATTTCTAAAATTTTATTTAGGTATGTCAAAGAGGAAAGTTCCTCGTTAATAATGGTAACACACGACCCAAAACTTGCTAACCGTGCAAGCAGAAAAATTAAGATTAAAGATGGAAAAATTAAATAAATTTTATCAATACAAGTTTATCTTAATATATGCTCTGAGAGATTTAAAAAGGAACTATAAAAAAATCTCAAGTATAATCATCACCCTGTTCATAAGTCTTTTCATATTAAGTGCAATATTTACTATTGAGGATAGTTTGAAAAAAGAACTCAAAGAAAATGCCAAAGAGCTTTTAGGTGGAGACTTAGAAATTGATTATAATAGAAATCAAGGAAATATAGATTTATTAAATAAAGTTGAAGAGTTTACAATTATGTCAGAGATGGTTGAATTTAGTACAATGCTCTCAACAACAAATCGAAAGAAAAATAAATCTTTATTCACTAGAATAAAAACTGTTGATCAAAAATATCCTTTATATGGTGAGGTAACTTATGAACCTGCTGGTGCTTATGAAAGAATGCAAAATGAACCTTATACAATTTTAATTAATGAGAGTTTATCAAAAACCTTAAATATCAAGACAAATGAAATTGTAAAAATTCAAGATCAAGAATTTCTTGTTATTGGTAAGGTAAGATCTGTTCCAGATGTAAGTGGATTCGTGACTTTTGGAGATTGGGTTTTAACAGGTAAACAAACTTTGGATATCTTAAAACTTAATGGAATAGGAAATTTTTTAAATTACGAATACAAAGTAAAATTTAATAATAATGATGACCCAGAAATAATCATAAAAAAAATCGAAAGTATTTTTAAAGACGATCAAAAGGTAAAAATTAGATATCCAGAAAATGCAGCGAGTGGATTAAAAAGAGTAATTGGTAACTTTTCACAATTTTTATCCCTTGTCTCAATTAGTGCAATGCTAATTGCTGGTATTGGAATTGCTAATACTCTTCTGTCATTTATAAATCAAAATAACTTGTCTATAGCAGTAAGAAAGGCTTTAGGTTTCTATTCTGGTAATATTAAAAAACTTTATTATCTTCAATTAGTAATATTATTATTTATAATTACTATTTTGGCGTACCTCAGTAGTTTACTAATTGTGCCATTAGCAGACAAATATTTGTCAAGTAGCTTTGGACTTAAGATAAACTTATTTTTTTCTTTTTTTAATTTTTTCAAAATATTTTTAATAGGTCTGTTAGTTTTGACAATTTTTTCCATTCCTACAATTAGTTCTATTGATCAAGTCAAAGCATCAAGTCTATTTAGAAATATTTTCCAAAATTTACAATTTTATTATTCAAAGAAATTAATTTTTATGAGTATTTTCATGTTATCAATTTTGATTTTAATATTTACCTATAAATCAGAAAATCTTACTTATAGTCTTGGGTATTTTGGAGCATTTTTTATTTGTTTGATTATATTTTTTCTACTTTCAAAATTAATCATATTTTCATTAAAAAAGTTTAGATTTAATTCGAGCACTACTTTAAAAGTATCTATTAAAAATATTACACAATCAAAAAGTATCACACCTATAACAATTATGTCTTTAGGCCTAGGTGTCACATTACTTTTGACTTTGGCATTAGTTGGAACTAACTTTAAAAGAGAAATAGCAAAATCAATTCCCGACATCGCTCCTGATTATTTTTTTGTGGGTATTCAAAATGGAGAGCGTGGAAAGTTTGAACAAATAATTTTATCAATGGATTCTGATGCTAATGTTGAAATTGTGCCAATGGTTTCTTCAGGAATATTAAGGATTAATGGTATAAATCCAAATACATATATTACACCTGAAAATGATAGCTATTGGGTTATAGGTAGTGAACGGAGATCATCTTGGACAAAAGAAGTTCCTGAAGATAATCTAATTATTGATGGTAAATGGTGGGATTTGTCTAAACCAAACCAACTTCAGATATCATTAGACGCTAAGGTTGCTAGGGATTTTAATATTAAATTAGGGGATATATTTACTTTAAATATCTATGGTAGAGAAGTTGATGGTGAAATAGTCAACTTTAGAAATGTTGATTATAGAGATCTTAATATAAATTTTGCAATGCTGTTTAATCCTGACTTTGCAAAAAATATTCCCCACGAATATTTAGCGACCACAAAGTTCTATAATTTAAATAAATTTGATGAAACAAAAATGCTTGAAATTTTCCCTAGTTTATCAATGATTAAAATTGCAGATTATTTAAATAAAGTCACAAATGTTTTAAATAAAGTTTTCATAGCAGTTATTGTAATTTCAACAGTTACCATTGTTATTGGCTTAATAGTAATATCAAGTGCGATTATGGTTCAAGGAAAAGTAAGAGAATATCAAAATTTAGTTTTTAAAATTTTAGGGTTTTCAAGAAAAGAAATTATCTTTTCTTCATTAATTGAATTTATGATCATTTTTATATCAGTAATAATGATTGCAATTTTTTTTGCTGTAATTGGTTCCAAATTTATAATTGAAAATATTTTTGAGTTATCTTGGAAGTTTAATCTTGAAGTCTTAATTTACCTTGGACTATCTATTGGTTTTGTAACTTTAGTACTGATATTATTAACTAACATCAAATATTTAAATCCAAAGGTTTATCCACTTATAAGAAATCAATAGTCATTTAAAACTATTGAATTTTTTGCATTAGCCACAAACTATCTCCTGCTAAAAAATAAATTTTACCATTTTCTGGATGTACTTGTATATCTCTTAATCTTCCAATTTTTTTTTGAAAAACAATATCTTCCTTTACATTTGATAAATCTTTAAATATCAGTTTTCTTAAAGATTGATCTTTCAATGATGTTATAAGTGCATGACCATTCCATTCACTAAATTCCTTACCTTTGTAAATTGTGATGGCACTTGTGGCAATTGAGGGTACCCAATAATGAATTGCTTTTGTGAAGCCTGGCTTCCATTTAGGTCCAATTGGGATACCAGAGTAATTTGTCCCTCCCCATCCTAAAATTTTCCAACCATAATTTTCACCTTTTTTAGCCTCACCAAACCAATCTCCACCCCTTGCTCCGTGATTACTCATGTAAATTTTTCCGTCAAATGGAGATAAAACTAAGCCTTGAGGATTTCTAATACCGATTTGATATATTTCTGGAAGCCAGTTAGATTTCCCTTTAAATCTAGGATTGTCCTTTGGAATACTTCCATCTAAATTTATTCTTATAATGCTCCCTGGATGTTTTGTTGGATCTTGCGCAATCATACCTTCACCTCTTTCACCAGCAGATGCAAAAAGGTAGTCATCTTTTATCGCTAATCTTGATCCAAAATGATAACCAGAATTAATAGGAGGATTTGCTTGGAAAATATTTTCAAATTTTAATTCTTTTTTGGAAAATTTTGTTTTTGCAATTGAGGTGCTGGTTTTGCCATTACCTCTATTTTCTGTGTAAGATACATAAATAAAATTATCTTTAAAAAGAATATCTAGTATTCCACCTTGGCCATGTTCTAAAAAATTAAGATTGTGATTTATTTCAGAAATTTGTTTTGAAACAATATTTATAATTTTTATTTTTCCACTTTTTTCAGTTATAATAAGCTCTTCATTATTAATAAATGATGAGCCCCAAGGACCATTTAAATCCACAATTTTTTCTAAATTGAAATTTTTTGCAAATGAGAGGTTTGTTAAGAGTAAGAATAAAGATACTGAAAAAATAAACCTTTTCACTTTACGAAAGCTTTGATCTTCCACCATCAACCGCTATAATTTGACCTGTCACCCATGAGCTATCATCTGTAATAAGAAATTTAGCTAAAGATGCTGAGTCTTTTCCCTCACCCAGTCTCTTTAATGGATGAGCTTTTGCAATTCCATCTGCTAAAGCCTTGTTCTTTAACATTGGTTCAGCGATTTTAGAATTGGTTAAACTTGGTGCAATACAGTTTACTCTTATGTTTGGAGCAAATTCTGCAGCCAAAGAAACTGTCAAACCCTCTACGGCAGCTTTTGTAGAGGCAATTATTGCATGATTTGTAAAACCTCTTTGAGCAGCAACTGTAGAAAATAAAACCACCGAACCTTTATTTTTTTTCAAACTATCCTGGTATCCCTTTATAATCTCGACTGCTGAATATAAATTTAATTTCATACACTTATTAAAATCTTGCTCATTGACCATTCTTAAAGGTTTCAGATCAATTGACCCTACACAATATGCAATACCTTTCACGTCAGAAATATCATTTTTAACCTTATTAACAAATCCATCTTGCAAAACGTCAGCTATTGTAAATGCACAACCTAATTTTTCAGAAATATTTTTAGTTTCATTTTCATTTCTACCAACTAAATGAACTGAATTCCCTGAATTTACTAATTGTTCAGCCAAACTAGAACCGATGGATCCTGTCGCACCAAAAATAAGATATTTTTCTGACATAAAAATTTTTATTAGTTATATTTAAATATGAAGTTATTTTTTATACTTGGCAATCAATTATTTCCACCAAAATACTTGGACCGCTTCAAAAAAGACCACCTATTTTTTATGGCAGAAGATTACCAATTATGCACTTATGAAAAACATCATAAAAATAAA
>CACGVC010000012.1 GCA_902576335.1 uncultured Pelagibacteraceae bacterium | reverse complement strand
TTTTTGGAGAACCAATAAATTCAGCTACAAAAATATTGTTTGGATCTGAATATATGTCATCTGGTGTTCCAAACTGTTCGATAATTCCATTATTAAGAACCACAATCCGGTCAGCCAATGTCATCGCCTCTATTTGATCATGAGTTACATAAATAATATTTGACTTTAATTTCTTGTGTAATTTAGATATTTCAACTCTCATTTCAGATCTTAAAGCTGCATCTAAATTTGATAAAGGCTCATCAAATAAGAATACTTTTGGATTTCTTGTAATTGCTCTTCCAATTGCAACTCTTTGTCTTTGCCCGCCGGAAAGTTGCTTAGGTTTTCTTTCTAACAAATCTTCTATTTGAAGTGTAGCAGCTGCACTTTTGACCTTTTCATGAATTTCATTTTTTGGAATTTTTTCCATTTTTAGTCCAAAAGACATATTTTCAAAAACATTCATGTGAGGATACAAAGCATATGATTGAAAGACCATTGCAATTTCACGTTTAGAAGGAATTAGATTATTAATTAATTTTGTATCTAAGTATATTTCTCCTTGATCAATACTTTCTAATCCTGAAATCATTCTTAATAAAGTTGATTTTCCACAACCTGAAGGACCTACTAAAACAATAAACTCTCCATCGCCAATGTTTATGTTAAAATTTTTTATAACTTTATTGTTGTTAAAAGATTTTTCGAGATTTTTAATTGTAATTTTAGACATTTATTAGATTTAAGAGGATTTTAACTAACCATTAAATGTTGTTAAAAATTTATTACACTGCTAGATTTATCGCAATGAAAAAATCTCGAGTGTTTGGGAAAACAATATAAGAGGGGGAATGAATGATTAGAAAAATCATAATTAATATATCTGTTCTAGTGTTTCTAATTTCTAATACAAGTTTTGCAGATATCAAATTTTGGACCACAGAGGTTCAGCCAGCGAGAATGGCTAAACAAGAGGAAATGGCTAAAGCATTTGAGGCAAAAACTGGAATTAAAGTTGAAGTCATACCTATTGAGGAGAAAGATCTTGGTACCAGAGCTACTGCAGCAGCAGCGGCCGGAGATCTTCCAGATGTGATTTATCACACATTGCAATATGTTTTACCATGGGCTGAAGCTGGCATATTAGATGTTGATGCAAATAACGCCGTCGTAAAATCGTTAGGCAAGAAAACATTTGCACCAGGTGCATTAAATATGGCTAAGAAAGGCGGAAAAATTGCAGCTGTTCCAGTTGATGGCTGGACACAAATGGTTGTCTACAGAAAAGACCTATTTGAAAAAGCTGGTTTAGAAGCACCAACTTCTTACGCTAACATAGTTAAAGCTGTTAACACATTATCAAGTAATGACATGTTTGGTTTTGTAGCTGCTACGAAAACAGATGAAAATTTTATGAGCCAGGTACTTGAACATGTGCTTTTAGCGAATGGAGTAAATTTCGTTAAGAAAGGTGGAACTAAAAAGCAAGGTAAAGCTTTAAAGAATTCTTTAGAATTTTACAAAGTAATTGCAAAAGCTAGCCCTCCAGGGGAATTATTCTGGAAACAATCTAGAGCATTATACTTTGCGGGAAAAACACCAATGATTATTTGGTCACCATTTATTATGGATGAATTAGCAGGTTTAAGAGACTCTGCTCCACCTACAATAAACAGTGATCCAACATCTTCAGAGTTAGCTTCTAAAACAGGTTTCATTACTAACTTTAGTGGACCTAACAATAGAAAAGGAGCTGCTTGGGCGGATGTAAGATACTTTGGAATAACTGCGGATGCAGATACTGATGAAGCTAAAAAATTCATAGAGTACTCTATGAGTGAAGGTTATACGGCTACATTAGGAATTGCTCCAGAAGGAAAATTTCCAGTAAGAAGAGGAAATAAAAGTGATCCTAGTGCTTACACTAAAGCTTGGAGTAAATTACCTGTAGGTGTTGATAGAAAAGCTCCTTTAACGGATCTTTATTCTGCAGATGTTATTGATAACATCGTTGCAGGTCTAGATACTGCCAACAGATGGGGTGTTAAAGAAGGTGAACTATCTCGAGCATCAAAAATCATTAATTCTCAATTCTTAAACAGAATCACTAGAGAATATATTGATGATCAAATCTCAGTTGATGAAGCGGTTAAAAAAATTAACGCTGAATTAGCTAAGTTTTAAATAACAAATTTATAAAGAGCGGATAATATTTTATTATCCGCTTTTTATTATGAGTGATTCATTATCAAAATTAGAAAAAAGAACTGCTTACACTTTAGTTTTACCTGCAGTCTTATTAGTTTTTGCCATTGTATTATTTCCTATATTTGCAAATGTCTGGATTAGTTTAAAAGACATTGAATTAAAAGATATTAGAATTCCAGAACCTAGAGCAAAGAAAATTGTTAAATCAATTTCAGAAAATCAATCAGAATTAAAAATTATCTATAAATTAAGAAATAGTTCATTAATTCAAGAAATAAGAAATGTTCAGTTTCAAGATAAATTTCCAACAAATGTTTCACCAATTAATCTTGATCCAAGATGTAATTTTCAATCTAAAAAGATTGTTTGTAACTTTGGAAATTGGCAGGCGAAATATAGGGAGAATTTTGAAATAACCGTAGTAAATAACAAAGGTGAAATAATTGACAAAAAAATAATTAAATCTCAAAAACCAATTTTAAGTGGAAAAGCAGATAATCCACTACTGACTACAAATTTTACTTTAGAAAATTTTAAAAAAGTTTTTTATGAAAATAATTTTGTTGAATTACTTTTAACAACATTTTACTTCACTTTTTTTGGCACAGTAGGTGCAATTATCTTTGGAATTTTGGCAGCACAATTAGTTAATCAAAATATTCAAGGTCGAACCTATATGCGAGGTATTTTACTTTTTCCGTATGTGGGCCCTGTAGTTGCTTTAGCTTATACTTGGACTTTATTATTAGATCCTAATAGTGGAACTTTAAATGCATTATTAGTTAATTTTAATATTATTGAACAACCAATAAATTTATTAGGCCAAAAATACATAACCATGAGTATTTTAGGATTTGAATTTAAATTAAGGTTGGCTTTAACCACAGTTATCTTTTTTGAAATTTGGCGCTACTTTCCACTCGCTTTTCTTTTTATTCTAGCAAGATTGCAGGCAATACCACAAAGTTTGTATGAAGCAGCGGAGGTGGATGGAGCAAGCCCAATTCAAAAATTTATCCATATTACTCTGCCTCAAATTACAGCCATCATTTCAATTTTATTTATGATTAGGTTTATTTGGAACTTTAATAAATTTGAAGATATCTTTTTATTAACGGGTGGGGCATCAGGTACAAGAACTTTACCTATCAATGTTTATCAACAAGGCTTTGCGGTATCAGATATTGGAATGGGCTCAGCTGTTTCAATAGTTATTGTCATGTTACTTCTTAGTTTTATGATTATTTATTTCAGATTAATTGGAAAGAGGGCCAATGAAGTTTAAGTCTCTTGCAATTTTTTTGATCATTTCATCTTTTTTTCTGACATGTATTTTGTCAATTTGGAAAATCATGGCTACACTGCAAGGTTTAAGTTTTACTAATTTAAACATCTCACCAATTTTTTTGATTGGTATTCTATTATCTTTAGCATTTGTTTTAATTGGTAATAAAATTAATCACTTAATTAAGATTTTTTCATTATCATTTATATTTTCATTTTTGTATTTTTACTTAAATGAGGCATCTCCATATTGGTATATATTTGGAGTTTTCTTAATTACTTTATTTTTTACGAACAAACTCAAAAAATATACTACGCAATCTTTAAAGGAAGATTTTATATCAGAAAAAATTATTTTCGATTTTATTACATTATTTGGCATCATTTTCTTTGCATTTGTAATCCTATTTCCATTTTACATTATGCTGGTTACAAGTTTTAAAACTCAGATCGCTTTATTAGTTAATCCTTTAGATTTTAGTTTAGATTTTACCAAAAGCTTAACTGATTTGTTTAAGTCTTATTTTGTTATCTTTAAAACTTATAATTTTGGTAGATATATTTTAATAAGCTCAGCAGTTTCTATCGGAACTGTTATTGTCACATTATTATTTGCAATCCCTGCAGCTTATGCAGTTGCTAGATTAAACTTCTTTGGCAAAAACTTTTTATCAACCTCGATTTTAATTATTTATATGTTTCCAGCTATAGTATTAGTGATTCCTCTATATACAGTGTTTAGTCAATTGGGATTAAGAAATTCAATCTTTGGTTTATTGATAGTTTATACAGCTACAACTTTGCCAGTCGCTATTTATATGTTGCAAGGGTATTTCAAAAGTATTCCAAAAGAAATTGAAGATGCAGGAATTATGGATGGTCAAAATTGGTTTGGTATAATTTTAAAGATTATTATTCCTTTAAGTTTGCCTGCTATTGCATCCGTTGCACTCTATGTCTTTATGATTGCTTGGAATGAATTTCTTTTTTCATTGATGTTTTTAGATAGTCCTAAATCATTTACATTATCAAGAGCTATTCAATATCTAAGTGGAGATGCAGAGACACCACGTCAATACTTAATGGCAGGTTCGGTAATTGTTACTTTACCTGTCCTTTTTATTTTCATATATTTTGAAAAATATTTAGTCAGTGGTCTAACAGCTGGTAGTGTAAAAGAGTAATACTAATCAATCAAAATATTATTAACTATTAATAATTTCTAGTAGAGGACGAATTTGTGAGTTGAGATATACAAACATGAGACATAGTGCAGTTTGACTAAAATTTTATATATTTTAAATAAGATTTGTGATTTTAAGTTCGATTAATAAATTTTCAAAACATTTTATTTTAGGTAAAAAAAATTTTGTAATTAATAAAGATTTAATAGAAAATTTTGTAAATAATAATAATTTTGAAAATTTGTTGATAGATCTTACAGAAATAAATCCCTATGATGAAAGAATAGCAAATGAGTTTTCAAAATTAAATGCTATTTCCTCACTACCTCATTTAAGAATTTTAAAAACTTCTCTAAATTTAACAACTGAAAGATTTTTTCTTGAACTTTCACATTTAGTTTTACCCTTTAATAAAAATTTATCAAAAAATTTAAATTTTTTATCTTCAAGTATTAGCGATACAGAGTTTGGAAACTCTAAATTAATTTCAAATTTACTTAATAGCTCCAAACATGATTTTTATAAACAGCTTATTTTAAATTATGAGCAGAAAAATCCCTTAGCTTTGTATCCAACTTCCAGTTATAGAAATTCAAATGGACATGTTGTTAGCTCGAATGATTATCAACAAATAGAAGCAACAATGAACTTGAATACATTTACTTCAATTAAAGTGGAAGAGGACACCTTAAATGTCGATAATCACCTCTTAAGAGATAATTACAAATCATTTGGAAGATGTGTTTGTTTAATAGATCAAAATATTGAGGATAACTATGGATTAAAAATCGAAAATTATTTTAATCATCATTCTATTATATTAGAGAAATTGGTTTATAGAGCTATGGAGGTTGATAAGCATATTAAAAATGTGGAAAAAATAGTAGAGGATTTTAGAAAATTAGGTGTAAATAGAAATGAACCTATTTTAATAGTTGGAGGAGGAGTTATTGGAGATATTGGAGCTTTTGCTGCATCTATTTATCATCGAAGTACTCCGTATATAATGTTATCAACATCAGTTGTGAGTGCAATAGATAGTGGACCCAGTCCAAGATCATGTTGTGATGCTGGTGGATTTAAAAACCTCTTAGGCTCTTTTCATGCTCCAGTGCTAAATATATCTGATCGATCATTCTTTAAAAGTTTAAAAACTTCTTGGGTTAGACACGGGATTGCGGAAATTCATAAAATGGCAGTTATTAGAGACGAAGAATTATTTACTTTACTTGAGGATACAGGACTTGATTTGATGAAAACTCACTTTGGTACAATAAATTGTAATTCTCAAGATGAAATAGTATCTAAATCAAAAAAAATTATTGGACTGTCTTTAAAGAGCTATGTTGAGAGTGAATATGATAATTTACACGAAGTTCACAGCATCAGAGATCATGCATTTGGCCATGGATTAAGTGCAAACTTTGAACTTAAAGCAGGATTATTACATGGTCATGCCATTAGTGTTGAAATGACCTTAAGCTCTTTTATGTCTTATAAAAGAGGCTGGTTAAGTGAAAAAGATTTGCATAGAATTTTAAAATTATTTAGTGAATATGAATTAAGTTTATGGCATGACATATTGTTAGACGAAAAATGCATGAATGAAGGTTTTGATAAGATACTTCAAAAAAGAGGAGGCAACCTAGCTATTCCAGTTCCAATTGCTATCGGAAAATGTAAATATATTAATGATTTAACAAAACCTGAATTAAAAGAAATCATACAAGAATATAAACAAGTAGTTTTAAAATACCCTAGAAAAGGATTGGGTGTTGAACCTCTTTGTTCAGACGCAGGTCTTGAAGATCCAGTCACTGTTTTTAAAGCAGATGAAAATATAGAAAAAGAAGCGAAATTAAATTAATAAAATGTACCAATTTGTGATTCCAATTCACCATGTGAATTGGAGTACAAGATCAGTTCTCGAGGGAATTTCTCAAAAATATAAACCAAAACAAATTTTTGTTGTAACGTCAGATCAAGAGATAAAAATTTTAAAGGAAAAATCTAAATTTTGGAATATCAAAAATTTAAATTTGTTGGATGAAGATAATTTTTTTTTAAATAAATATGGTTTAACAAAAAAAGATATCGTTTCTAAAATTACTCAAAACAAACCTAATTACACTCCTGGATGGTTGTATCAACAGATTATTAAATTAGGAGCTAGTGATATTATAGATGAATTAGACGATGTTTTTTTAATATGGGATGCAGATTTATTACCAGTAAGATCATGGCCTATACTTGATAAAAAAAAGGAAAAGTTTGCTTTATTACAGGATAAATCATATGGAAATCAAGATATTTTAAATTCATGGAAAAATTTAATTATCAATATATTGGAAATAAATCCTGTTGAGGACGTCAGAGGAACATTTACTTCACATCATATGGTTTTTAATAAAAAGTATTTAAAAAGTCTTAAGTTAAAATTTAAAGATCATTTCAAATCAGATCAAAATTGGATTGAGTTAGTAATAAAAGCTGCAAATATATATGGTTCTTTTGGTGAATATTGGACTTATGCCAGTTGGGTAAATCATATAAATAAAGATGATCTAAATTATTATCCTTATGAAAAATATGGTTTAACCACAGAAAGATTTTATGATGACGGCAATGGTTTATTTTCAAGAAAATACAAGAAATTTAGTAATTTTGACGAAAAAAAAGACTTTTATCCGTCCTATTCGTCTATATTAAATTTTATAGATAAAAATTATCAGCTACCTCCTTCTTCTTTATCATTTGAAACGAATATCAGGCACACAAAGAAAAAAGATGAGAATATCCACCTTGAGGAAAAAAGATCTATTTGGAGAGAAAAAGTTTATGATAGAGATTAAAAGATTTAATACTGCTCATGATGGAAGATCAATATTAATGAAGGAAGAAAATTCAATTGAAAATTAAATTATGATTGAACAAGTTAGTATTTATTTAATAGCAATGATTCTAGGGATAATGTTATTTTTCTCGTTTGTGATTGCTCCAGTAGTATTTACTACTTTAGATGAAGATAATGCTCGAAAGTTTATTAGAAGAATATTTCCTTTTTATTATAATGTTAATTTAGCGATTAGCTTTGTTGTCCTACTAACATTTTTATTTTTAAGTAAATTAGGCGTCGATTTTTATCTAATCTTATTGATAACAATCTTATTCGCCACATCAAACTATTTATTAATGCCATTAATTAATAAATATAGAGACGAAAAACAGGATAAGAAATTTAAATATTCACACTTTATATCTGTAGTAATTAATTTTGTTCAAATGATTTGTTTGGTATTCCTTTTAATTTAAAAGTTTTTTTTCTTTTTTACTTTTAACTTCGTTTTTTTGATCACAGTATTTTTTAAAAACATAGGCCGTTGATACCCCACCAATTAGTATTAATTTTAATATCTTTAATTTAATAAGTGTTTTTATCATGATTTAATATCAAACCTTTCTAATAAAAATTGGATTACTAAATTGTAGAGAAATACAAAACAAAAAATATAAAATAGAAAAATTACTTCTTTAGAATTAAAGAGGTATCCAGTTGCGGTTAAAAGCACAAAAAATAGGCTAATTGATAGAGCAAGCTTTGCCTGTGACTTTTTTTTTAAGTGAGATTTAACAATATTGCTTTTCATTAAATAATAATAACTATTAAAGATGTTTATTCATCATGAATTTTGTCCTACCTAGACATTTCAACTGTAATGTTTTAAATTTTAACACTCATTTCTCTAATTTTTATGAGGTATTGATGATTAATTGTTGTGAAAAATATTTATAAAATTCATTACATTGTATTTTTTTTAGCTTTATTTTTTTCAAAAGCTATAGCGGAGCCAACCTTTGTGCAAAGCAAATCAATCGAGGCATCCACTTATTTTGGATTAACGTTCAATAATGATGGAACAAAAATGTATACTTTAAGAAGTGAATTAAAAGTCGATGCAGTTATCGAACATACATTAACTACCGCATATGATATTTCAACGGCAACCGTAAATAATACTAAAGTAGTACATGTAAGTGGAGGTAACGACTCTCATGTACCAACACAAGTAGTGTTCAATAACGATGGAACAAAAATGTTTATTGTTAACCATCATGGTAGAAGAACAGTAGATTACTGGTCACTAAGTACCGCATTTGATGTTTCAACTGCTACATTTGATGGCGAATATAGTCTCATTGGTAAAGAACAAAGAGCTAATTCAATTGCATTTAATAATGATGGTACCAGAATGTTTATTGCTGGTGTAGGAAATAATTCACAAGTGCGTGTTCATGAATTTTCACTAGATACAGCATTTGATCTTAGCTCCACAGTTACTCAACTTAATACTGAAGACCTAATTTCTTTTCAAAATCACATAGATGGAGTTACTTTTAATTACGATGGTACTAAAATGTATACCATTACATTAATGAATTCCGAGGTTCCATCTTTAGCACTAGATTTGATGTATCAGTTTAAATTAACTACACCTTATGATGTTTCTACTTTATCACTTGAAGGCACTTATACTGTAAGTTCTGTTAGTGGAGATTCAAGAGAAGTTGTGTTTAGTAATGATGGAAGTAAAATGTTTATCATTGATGATGATAATGATAAAGTTCATGAATTTAACCTAAGTTGTAATTGGAGCATAATTGATGGTGCTTGTGATGATCCAATAACCACTTCTGATGAGGGTAAAGATATTTTAAGCTCAATCGAGTCTCAAACTGCAACAGCAAAACAAATTGCTATCCACGCCACTACGCCAGTATTAAACCGTATGTATTGGTTAAGAAGACATAGAACCAATGATCAATTAAGTAACCAAAATATTAGATTAAACTTTTCTAATTCAATGGTGGCATCGCTTTCTAACATTATTCCCATATCAAATAAAACAAATGAAGTTCTAGACAAATTATCAGATGATTGGTCATTTTGGAGTGAAGGTAGTGTAAGTATTGGTAGAACTGGAGATACATCTACTTCATCATCTAAAAAAATTAATACCAAAGGTATTACACTTGGCATGGATAAAAAGATAAGCAAAAATAGATTATATGGTTATGCTCTTAGATTTGGTAATGATGATGTTGATGTCGGCACATCTGGGACTAATTTAGATACTGAGTCTTTTAGTTTATCTGTTTATGGAACTTTTCCTCATGATGATGAAAAATTTACTGAAGGTATCATTGGAGTGAGCACTTTAAAGACTGATCATATTAGAAAAGGAGGAGGTAGTACTAGAACAGGAGAAAGAGATGGTGCACAAATATTTGGTTCACTTAACTACTTAACAACATATAAAAAAGAAGATTTTAATATTACTCCTAATTTAAGAATTGATTTAAGCTATACTGAATTATCCAAATATAGAGAAAAAGGTTCTGCAGCCTTAGTTTACAAAGCTCAAACAATTGAAACTGGAATGATATCTGCTGGTTTTACCATAAGTGATATTTTAGATTATAATTCTTTCACGTTTAAACCAAATGGTGGATTAGAGCTTGGAATAGATTTTAGTCCGTCCTCAGATGCTACTTATCGTTATCTATCGGAAACTACAGAATATACAAAATCAATTGATCAAGACTCTAAAAATTTAAGAGCAAATATTGGATTTGATTTAGTATCCGATAATGGTTTTTCCATAATGACTATTTATGAGAGAAATCAAAGTGACAATGCTCATAGCGATACTTTATATTTAGGATTTAGTTTTATACCAACAGACGATATTGAATATGCTATGACTTTAGATAATGACAAAGCATCTTTAAGTTATAAGAGAGATTTAAATGGTTTTGATATCAGAATGAGTTCGAATTATAGCTTGATGAATCAAATACCTGAATATGGTGCAACCCTAGAAATTGTAAATACATTTTAGTAAATTTAAACAAAACTCTGTAGAATAATATAAGATAACTAGAACTAGACTAGAACCTGGGGAGATAAAATAAAAAAAATTTACTTATTCATCTTGTTCAATTATAAATATTGGCATAAACACTCATGAAATTCATTAATGCCCTCGTGGTGAAATTGGTAGACACAAAGGACTTAAAATCCTTGCCGCTTGCGGAGTGCCAGTTCGAGTCTGGCCGAGGGCACCACAATGAATAAAATTAAGATTATTTCAGATAAAAATCGTAATTCCATAAGAATTAAAAAGTCTCTTTCAAAGATTACACTAAATAGCAAATTAAGAAAATCTGATATCTCAATAGTTATAGGTGGAGATGGATTTATGCTACAGACATTGAAAAAAAACCAAAATTCTAAAAAAATTTTTTATGGTATTAATTCAGGAAATTATGGTTTCTTAATGAATAAGTTTTCACCAAAAAATGTAATAAAGAATTTATCAAAAGCAAAAATGATTTCTATTTCACCTTTAGAAATGACAGTCACTAACAGTAATAATTTAAAAAAAAAACATATTGCTATTAACGAAGTCTCAATTTTAAGACAAAGTAGACAGGCTGCATCCTTGTCAATATCTCAGGGTTCTAAATCAATAATCAAAAGATTAGTTTCCGATGGTGTGTTAGTATCAACGCCAGCGGGTAGCACAGCTTACAATCTCTCAGTTCATGGACCAATTTTAAATTTGAATTCAAAAAAGCTATCTATTTCTCCTATTAGTCCTTTTAGACCCAGAAGATGGAAAGGGAAAATTATAAATGATAACTCAAAAATTATTATAAAAAATCTTAATTCAAAAAAAAGACCCATAAGTGCAGTCGCTGATAATATAGAGGTGAGAAACGCCAAAAATATAATTATAAAAACTAATAAAAAAATTAAATTTAATCTTTTATATGATCAAAATAATAGCCTTCAAAAAAAAATTAAAATTGAACAATTAAGAAGGGAAATTTATTGATAGTGCACCCGAAAGGACTCACATCGGAGATCTATTTATATAAATTTATGGCTTGATCATGAAATGTTTAATTGTTGGAGGTTCTGGTCAATTTGGTATTTGTTTAAGTCAACTCTTACTGAAAAAAAAATACGATATTCAAATAACGACTAGATCTGTATTTAAGACAAAGAAAATACTTAAAGATTTAAATATTAATAAAGTCAAAGTAATATATCTTAATATTCTCAATAAAAAACAAATTTTAAAAATCTTAAAAAATGAATACGACTATATCTTTTACTTTGCTGGTCAAAGTTCACCTAGTGTGTCTTTTAAAAAAAAAAAACAGACATTTGAAAGTAATTATTTAGGATGTAAAAATTTTCTAGAAGGATTAAAAAAACTAAATTTGAAATCAAAATTTTTTAATGCAAGTTCATCTGAAATATTTTCTGATACAAAAAAAAGAATAACAATTAATAGCAAAAAAAAACCAATCAGCCCCTACGGAATGGCTAAATTACTCTCTTTTAATATCACAAAAAAATTAAGAAAAATTGATGATTTAAATGCTTATAATTTTGTATTTTTTAATTCAGAATCTACTTTTAGAGAAAAAAATTATTTAATTTCAAAAATATGCCTAGCAGCAATTAATGCAAAAAATTCTAATAAGAAAACTGATTTTGGAAAATTAGACGTAATTAGGGAGTGGAATTGGTGTAAAGAGCAATGTCACCTTATTACAAAATGTTTAACTAAAAAACCAAATGATTTTATTTTATCTAATGGGAAAGAATACTCAGGTTATCAAATGTTAAATTATGCTTTTCAATATTTTAAGTTGGATTATAGAAAATTTGTTAACATTAAAGAAAAATATTATAGAAAAAAAGATTTTAAATTTAAAAAATCTGATTTTAAAAAAAATATCAAAAATATTGATCCTAGCTGGAAGCCGAAAATTTTTGGTAAAAAAATGATTCACAAATTAATAAATTATTATGTTAAAAATAATATTTACTAATTTGTTTTATTAAGTGATGGTGCCCCCGCACGGATTCGAACCGCGGACCTATTGATTACAAATCTTGTATCGCCAATCAAATAAATATGCTTTAGCAATACTTATAAACAATCATAAGTAATCTCGACACACGTATGACACAATGATAATCTTGGACCATGAAAAAACTTTTAGGAATAATATTAATCAGTTTAATTTGGATTAATTATTCCTATGCAATGTCAGAAAAGCAGGTTATTGAAAAATACCTTTTAGATAGAGAGCTTTCAAATGTTGAAGGTATATGGGAAGTAGATTTTACAAGAGATCTAAATATAGTTATTACGACGGCTATTTATAAAGTTGGAAACGACAGATATGAGACAAAAAGAATAGATAGATCTGGTGAATGCCCACCTGATGGCATTCCCTTTACAAAAGTTTCAAAAAATTTCTATGAAAAAACAACTAATCATCTTGATGACAATTGTAGGTCAACAGGCAATAAAATAACAGTTGGATTTAAAGTTGATGAGGGAAATTTTGGTAATTATTTGATCGAACTAGGCGGACAAAAAATGAAAGCTCCCATGACTAGAATATGGCCTAATGATTTAATTGCACATAACAAAAAATTTAAAAAACCAGAAATTAATCCAGATGATGATAAGATAGTGCCAGCAGGTTCAGGTTCTGGTTTTTTTGTATCTAAAGATGGACACGCAATAACTAATTATCATGTGATAGAAGGATGTGACGTCAATAAATTATCATTCAAAGGTTCACAAACTGAAGTCAAAGTTTTAGCAGTTGATAAAGTAAATGATATTGCAATATTAAAATCTAATGCAAAACCAGATGTAATATTTCCAGTCTCAAATGAAGATGTTTCATTATTAGAAGATGTAATTGTTGCAGGATTTCCTTTGGGTGAGAGACTTAGTTCAGCAATAAAGACTAACAAAGGTGTTGTAACTTCTCTTGCTGGTGCTGGTGACAACTATTCATTTTTTCAAACTGATGCAGCGATCAATTCTGGTAACAGTGGTGGACCAATAGTAAATCAAAAAGGTAATGTGGTTGGTATTGCTGTTGCAACATGGGTTGAAGAGGGTGTTCAAGGAGTTCATTTTGGAATTAAATCATCAAGCTTAAAAACTTTTGCTAGTGCCAACGGGTTGAATTTTACATCACCAAATTACAGAGATCTTTCAAATAAAGATTTAGGAAAGTTAATTACTAAAGGTACAGTTTATCTGGAATGTCATATGACAGTTGCAAAAATTAAAAAAAGAATCTCTCAAGCAGAAAATAGAAAAGCATTTTTCAAAGAACATAATTAGGACTACTTGATCACGACACTAGTTCGACACAACCTCGACACAATAGTTAAAAGTTTTTAGATTTAGCAAAAATAATTAGTGGTGATTTTATTGAGTAATGGTGCCCCCGCACGGATTCGAACCGCGGACCTATTGATTACAAATCAATTGCTCTACCAGCTGAGCTACAAGGGCATGCGCAATAGTTATTAACAATTCTTAAATTAATCAACTCTTTTTTTTTAAATAACTTAAATGATGAAATACAATAGCACCACTATTGGAGATATTTAGACTTTCTACTCTACTATCAATATTTATTTTTACTAAAAAATCAGCATATTTAGATGTGTGTTTATGCATTCCAAAGCCCTCTGAGCCAAATAAAAGTATATTATTTCCTTTCCACTTCATATTTGTAAAATCTTTATTACCTTTACTATCAAAGCCATAAACCCAAAAATTTTTATTTTTAAGATTTTTTAAAGTAGAATTTATATTTGATACTTCAAAAATATTCACATACTCAATTGCTCCACTTGAGGCCTTGTACATTAGTTTACTTTCACTTGGAAAATGTCTTTCTTTAATGATAATCCCATCAATTTTGAAAGCAGAAGCACTTCTAATTAAAGCTCCAATATTTCTAGGATCTGTAACTCCATCTAAACAGACTAAAGTAATATTATCTTTTTTTTTAATAAATTCCTTAAGAATTGGTTTTTCCAAGTGTTCTATTTCAGCAACATAACCCTGATGTAACAAATTTTCTTTAGTGCTATATTTGTCTAATTCTTTTTTAGTTTTAAAATAAACTTTTACCTCTCGTAAAAGATTTTTATTTGGGCTTTTTCTATGTATATTTTTTTTACTTTCCTCAGTTAAAAATACTCTTAAGACCTTTCTTTTTGGATTTTTAAGAGCTTCTAAAACTGCGTGTTGACCAACTATAAAAAAAGATGATTTATTCATAAAATATTCATATTTTATACGTTTTTTTTCATATTTTCTCATTAAATCACGTATTGCATTTACACAAATAAAATATATAAAACGCATGTTGTTTGAAGCTTATTGAACAAGGGGACACTTCCCCTAAGGGAGGGGTTCCAGAGCGGTCAAATGGGGCGGGCTGTAAACCCGTTGACTTCGGTCTTCGAAAGTTCGAATCTTTCCCCCTCCACCATTCAATAAATTTCAAATAATACTGGAGTGTTACTCTTGGGGTTGTGCGGGTGTAGTTCAATGGTAGAACGCTAGCCTTCCAAGCTGGATGTAAGGGTTCGATTCCCTTTACCCGCTCCAAGAAATAAAATTAAATATTGAAAAGTGAGGAAAAAAAGTAATGTCTAAAGAAAAATTTGTAAGAAATAAACCGCATTGTAATATTGGTACAATAGGTCATGTCGACCATGGTAAAACAACTTTAACTGCAGCTATCACCAAAGTTTTATCTGAAACTGGTGGTGCCCAAGCGGTAGCGTATGATCAAATTGATAAAGCTCCAGAGGAAAAAGAGAGAGGTATAACAATTTCAACTGCGCACGTTGAATATGAAACAGAAAAAAGACACTATGCACACGTTGACTGTCCAGGCCACGCTGATTATGTAAAAAACATGATTACTGGTGCAGCACAGATGGACGGAGCAATTTTAGTTGTTAATGCTGCTGATGGACCAATGCCACAAACTAGGGAACATATTCTTTTAGCTAGACAAGTTGGAGTCCCAGCAATAGTTGTTTATTTAAATAAAGTTGATCAAGTTGATGACAAAGAAATGATTGATCTTGTTGAAGAAGAAATAAGAGAATTGTTAACATCATATAAGTTTCCAGGAGATAAAACTCCAATTGCCAAAGGTTCTGCATTAGCTGCTGTTGAAGGAAGAGACGAAGAAATTGGAAAAAAATCAATTATGGAGTTAATGAAAAATGTTGATGAGTTTATTCCACAACCTGATAGACCAAAAGATAAAGATTTTTTGATGCCTGTTGAGGATGTTTTTTCAATTTCAGGACGAGGTACAGTTGCTACTGGTAGAGTAGAGTCGGGTGTGCTTAAAACAGGTGATGAGATTGAAATAGTTGGTATAAGAGAAACAAAGAAGTCAGTTTGTACTGGAGTTGAAATGTTTAGAAAACTTTTGGACTCCGGTGAAGCAGGTGATAATGTTGGTGTTCTATTAAGAGGTGTTGAAAGAACTGACATTGAAAGAGGTCAAGTTCTATGTAAACCAGGATCTGTCACACCACATACTAAATTTGAAGCTCAAGCTTATGTTCTTAAAAAAGAAGAAGGGGGAAGACATACTCCATTTTTTACAAAATATAGACCACAGTTTTATTTTAGAACAACAGATGTAACTGGTGAAGTTGAATTACCTGCGGGAACAGAAATGGTGATGCCAGGTGATGATGCCAAATTTACAGTAAAATTAATTACTCCAATCGCAATGTCAGAGAAGTTAAACTTTGCAATTCGAGAAGGAGGAAGAACTGTAGGAGCAGGAGTAGTAACTAAAATTATAGAGTAAGCTCTATATAGGAGTGTAGCTCAATTGGTAGAGCGCCGGTCTCCAAAACCGGAGGCTGAGGGTTCGAGTCCCTCCGCTCCTGCCAAAAAAAAGAATATAAAAATGAAGAACCCAATTAAATTTATTCAAGAGGTAAAACAAGAGGCTTTCAAGGTTTCATGGCCTACAGGTAAAGAAACTTTACAAGGTGCTATTATGGTTTTTTTAATGGCACTAGCTATGTCAATATTTTTTCTTTTATTAGATCAAGTTCTAAAATTTTTTTTAGATTTATTACTTAAAGTGAGCATTTAATGAAAAATTGGTACATCGTTCAATCTCATTCAAGCTTTGAAAATAAGGTAGCTGGCTTAATAAAGGAAGAGGCTGATAAAGCAAAGATTTCTGAAAAATTTGAGGAAATTATAGTTCCAACTCACGATGTAACAGAAGTTAAAAGGGGTAAAAGAATTCAAAGAAAAAAAAAATATTTCCCAGGATATGTTTTAATTAAAAGTGAGATGGACAATAATATTTATCATATGATTAAAAATATTAAGAGAGTGAGTGGATTTTTAGGAACCAAGGGTATGCCAGTTCCTGTGTCAGATAAAGAGATAGAAAAGATACTCGGTCAAATTAAAGATGGTGTTGCCCAGCCAAAATCTGGTATAGAGTACAGCGTGGGTGAAAAAGTACAGGTGGTTGATGGTCCTTTTGCATCATTCAACGGTATGGTTGAGGAGATAGATGAAGAAAAATCTAGACTAAAAGTTTCAGTTTCAATTTTTGGTAGACCAACACCGGTAGATTTAGAATATAATCAAGTTGAGAAAGTAAGTTAATGGCAAAAAAAGAAATTAGTGGATTTATAAAATTACAAATAAAAGGTGGCCAAGCTAATCCAGCTCCACCAGTTGGTCCTGCATTAGGTCAACGTGGAGTTAATATAATGGAATTTTGTAAAGCATTTAATGATAAAACAAAATCATTAGCTGGCAAGCCAGTTCCAGTTGAAATCACTGTCTACAAAGATAAAAAATTTGATTTTAAAATAAAATCTCCACCAGCATCTTTCTTTATTAGAGAAGCAGCAAAATTAAAAAGTGGATCACAGGAACCTGGAAGAAATATTGTGGCATCAATAACAAAAAAACAAGCTGAAGAAATAGCAAAACAAAAAATGAATGACTTAAATGCATTGGATCTCGAGCAAGCTGTAAAAATTATTGCAGGATCAGCTAGATCAATGGGGATAGAGGTTAAAGATTAAAATGTCTTCAAAAAGATTTAAAAAGTTACCAAATAAAACTACTGAGCTTGCAGCTGAGACTATAGATAAGTTATTATCAGTCATAAAAAAAAATTGTACGACTAAGTTTGACGAATCTGTTGATTTAAGTTTTCAAATAAATAACAAACAAAAGAAAAGTGAAATTAACATTAGAAATGTGGTTAATTTACCAGGAGGTACAGGTAAAAAAATAAAAGTTGCTGTAGTATGTGAAGACTCAAAATCTTCAGATGCAAAGTCAGCAGGCGCGGATATTGTGGGTGGTGATGATTTTATTGAAAAAATTAAAGATGGAGAAATGGATTTTGAAAAACTAATTTGTACTCCTTCGATGATGATTAAACTCTCAAAACTAGGTAAAGTTTTAGGACCTAAAGGACTAATGCCCAATCCTAAACTTGGAACTGTTACTGATAATCTAAAAAAAGCTATTAGTGATGCAAAATCAGGTCAGGCAGAAATTAGAAACGATAAAGATGGAAATATAGGTGTTAGTATAGGAAAAAAATCATTTGCTGATGATAAATTAATAAAGAACTTTAATGCAATTTTGGAAACACTTGAAAAAGAAAAGTCAAACAACACTATTAAAGGTGATTTAATTCGTTCTGCTTTTATTACATCTACCATGGGTGTTTCTTATAGACTTAAATTAGGGAAGAGTATTTAATTATTATGATGAATAAAGAACAAAAGAAAAATTATATATCTGAAATGACTACTCAGTTTGAAAATAGTAAAGCAATTTTAGTTACACATTATCAAGGCTTAACAATGTCTCAATTAGATGAATTGAGATCGAAAATGAGAGAACATGGTATTATTTTCAAAATAACAAAAAACAGAATTACAAAATTAGCTTTGGAAAAAACTAAGTGTAAAGATTTATCAAATTTATTCACTGGTCCAACTGCAGTAGCATTTGGTGAAGACGCTATTATGTCGGCAAGAATTCTATCAAGATTTGCAAAAGATAATGAGAATCTTAAATTAATTGGTGGAATGATGGATAATGAGGTTCTAGATCAAGCTGGAGTGTTAAATGTAGCAAATTTACCTACATTAGATGAAGCAAGAGCGAATATTGTAGGTATTTTGAATGCCTCTGCTTCAAAATTGGTTAGTATTTTACTTGCACGATCGGAAAAAATGAGTAGTTTACCACCAGAAAATTCTGAAACACAACCCAAAGAGTAAAAAATATGCCAGACCTAAATAAAATTATAGAAGATTTATCAAGCTTAACAGTTGCAGAAGCAGCTGAGCTTTCAAAACAACTTGAGGAAAAATGGGGTGTTACCCCAATGGCAGCGGCAGCACCAGCAGCAGCTGGAGGTGCAGCGCCAGCAGAAGATAAAGATGAATTTACAATCATGCTTGTTTCTGCAGGTGATAAGAAAATAAATGTCATTAAAGAAGTAAGAGCAGCAACATCGCTTGGATTAAAAGAGGCAAAAGACCTTGTTGAGGGTGCACCAAAAGAAGTTAAAGCTGGTGTTCCAAAAAAAGAAGCAGAAGAGATTAAGGCGAAGCTAGAAGCTGCGGGCGCAAAAGTAGAACTTAAGTAATTTAAAGAGGAATTTTTTAAATACTGGTTAATTTTTTTAGTCAGTATTGAAGTATTGATGCAAATATCTTTTACAGAAAAAAAAAATATCAGAAAAAGTTTTGGTAAATTAAAAGAAAGTTTATCAATACCTAATTTGATAGAAGTTCAAAAAAATTCTTATGATGAATTAACTCATTTTAAATCAGAAGCTGGAGATTTAGCTAAAGGTTTTGACAGAGTGTTTAAAAGTATTTTTCCTATTGAGGACTTAAATGATAAAGCAACTCTAGAATATGTATCTTACAGATTAGAAAAACCAAAGTTTGATGTTGAAGAGTGTATCGCGAGAGGTTTAACATATTCATCTGCACTAAAATGTACTTTAAGGTTGGTTGTCTATGATATAGATCAAGAAAGCAATACTAAAGATATATTGTCAGCAAAAGAGCAAGAAGTATACATGGGTGAAGTTCCAATGATGACTAACAGTGGAACATTTATAACAAATGGAGTCCAAAGAGTTGTTGTAAACCAAATGCACAGAAGTCCCGGTGTTTTCTTTGATCATGATAAGGGGAAAACTCATGCTAGTGGAAAACTTTTGTTTAATTGCAGAGTTATACCTAACAGAGGCTCATGGCTAGATTTTGAGTATGATGTTAAAGATTTATTATATTTTAAAATAGATAGAAAAAAGAAAATACTTGCTTCTACATTATTACTTGCACTTGGCTTTACAAAATCAGAAATTGCAAATGAGTTTTACCAAAAAGAGAAATTTTCTTATGATACTAAAACTCTTAAATGGAAAACAAAATTTGATCCTGAAAATTATAAATCAAAGAATTTCTCTGAAGAAGTCGTAGATGCAAAAACAGGAAAAGTGGTTATAGGTTTAGGAGAAAATATTAACTTTCTCAATGCCAAAAAATTATCTAATGAAGGTTTAAAAGATATTCTTGTTTCGAAGGAATCATTATATGGAAAATTTTTACACACAGAAATTAAATTTGGAGGTGATGAGACCGATATCTTTAAGATAGGCACTGAAATAAACGAGACTGTTGTAGACAAAATACTAGAAGCAAAGATATATTCCATTGACATATCAAAAACTAATTCAATAAACAAAGGGCCTTATTTATTGAACACAATACTTAATGATAAAAATAACACAAAAGATGAAGCAATAACAGAAATATACAAAATGTTGAGACCAGGTGAGCCTCCAACAATTGAAATCGCAGCTCAGATTTTTAATAACTTATTTTTTAGCTCTGATAGATATGACCTTTCTGATGTTGGAAGAGTTAAGATGAATTCAAGATTAAATTTGGAGTGTTCAGATAAAATCACAATTTTAAGAAATGATGATATAATTGCAATAATTCATAAAATGTTAGATTTAAGAGATGGCAAAGATGAAGTTGATGATATTGACCATTTAGGTAACAGAAGAGTTAGGTCTGTTGGAGAATTGGTTGAAAATCAGGCAAGGATTGGTGTCTATAGAATGGAAAGAGCTATTAAAGAAAAAATGACAACATTAGATGTCGAGTCAGCAATGCCTCAAGATTTAATTAATGCAAAACCGCTAACAGTATCTTTAAAAGACTTTTTTGCTAGTTCTCAACTTTCACAATTTATGGATCAAACAAATCCTCTTTCTGAAATAACACATAAAAGAAGAGTTTCTGCTTTAGGACCTGGAGGGTTGACAAGAGAACGAGCAGGCTTTGAAGTAAGAGATGTTCACCCGACTCATTACGGAAGAATTTGCCCAATTGAAACACCAGAGGGACCAAATATTGGTTTAATAAATAGCTTATCAACTTACGCTAAAATAAATAAATACGGTTTTATTGAGAGCCCTTATAAAAGAGTTAAAGATGGTATAGTTCAGGATAATGTAGAGTATCTTTCAGCTATGGAGGAAACAAAATTTACAATTGCTCAAGCAAATACGAAAATAGATAAGAATGGTAAGATTATTGAGGAACTTGTATCTTGCAGACAAAATTTAAATTTCCTTTTGGCTAAACCAGATACAATAGACTATATCGACGTATCCCCTAAACAATTAGTATCTGTAGCGGCATCTTTAATACCTTTTTTAGAGAATGATGATGCTAATAGAGCATTAATGGGTTCGAATATGATGAGACAGGCGGTGCCTTTATTAAAACCAGAAGCACCTTTAGTCGGCACTGGCATAGAAAGTGATGTTGCACTAGACTCTGGGGTTACTATAGTTGCGAAAAGGAATGGAATAGTAGACAAAATAGATGGTAAAAGAATTGTAATTAAAGTAACAGAGGAAACTGATTTTTCAAAATCTGGTGTAGACATTTATAACCTACAGAAGTTTAAAAGATCAAACCAAAACACTTGCATTAATCAAAGACCACTAGTTAGGGTAGGAGATAAAGTTAAATCTGGTGATATTATTGCTGATGGACCTTCCACAAAATTGGGAGAGTTAGCTTTAGGAAAAAACGTTACAGTAGCATTTATGCCCTGGCAGGGCTACAACTTTGAGGATTCTATATTAATTTCTGAAAGATGTGTAACAGACGATGTTTTCACATCTGTTCACATAGTTGAATATGAAATAATGGCCAGAGACACAAAACTTGGTGAAGAAGAAATAACTAGAGATATTCCAAATGTTAACGAGGAAGCATTAAAAAATTTAGATGAGTCTGGAATTGTCTACATTGGAGCAGAGGTAAATGCAGGCGATATATTAGTTGGTAAAGTTACACCGAAAGGTGATTCCGCATCTGGTCCAGAAGAAAAATTATTAAGGTCTATTTTTGGTGAAAAAGCAATAGATGTAACTGACACATCTTTGAGGATGTCGAGGGGAAGTAGCGGAACTGTTGTTGATGTGCGGGTATTTAATAGACATGGTATTGAAAAGGATGAAAGATCTATAACTATTGAACGTTCTGAAATTGACCAAGTTCAGCAAGACAAAATAGTAGAGGAGGAAATTTTAGAAAGAAGCATCAAACAGAGAGCTTCTCAAATTTTATCTGGCTCTTCATTAGCAAAAAAAATTAGAGATGTGGAAGCAGGAACAAAATTAGATTTTGAAACTATAGATAAATTTTCTATTAATGATGTCTTTAAAATTTCATCAAGTGACTCAAAAGGTGAGGCGGCTCTTATTCAACTAAAAGATCAGTACACTTCGGCAAAACAGGATATAATCGAAAGGTTCGAAGATAAAGTTTTAAAGATTAGAAGTGGTGATGACCTGTTACCTAGTGTTATGAAAATGGTTAAAGTTTTTGTTGCTATAAAAAGAAGGTTAAGACCTGGAGATAAAATGTCTGGAAGACATGGAAATAAAGGAGTAGTAAGTAAGATTGTTCCAGTTGAGGATATGCCATATAGAGAGGATGGTAGACCAGTCGACATTGTGTTAAATCCTCTTGGTGTTCCAAGTAGGATGAATGTTGGTCAAATTTTAGAGACTCATTTGGGTTGGGCATGTAAAGAATTTGGAGAAGAAGTCAAAAGATTAGTTAATGAGAATAATAAAAAAATTGAAAAAACAGAAAAAATTTCAAATTTTTTAAAATCTGTATATGGTGAGGAAATATTTCAAAACAAAGTCGATAAACTAAGCAAAACTGAATTTAAAGATTTATGTGAAAATTTACAAAATGGTGTTGCAATATCCACACCTGTCTTTGATGGGGCTAAAGAAAAAAATGTTACAGAGATGCTCGAATTAGCTAAATTGCCCGGTTCAGGACAAACATACTTATGGGATGGAAGGACAGGAGAAATGTTCGACAGACCTGTAACAGTAGGAATTATATATATGTTAAAACTTCATCATTTGGTAGAGGATAAAATCCATGCTAGATCGACTGGACCATACAGTTTAGTTACACAGCAACCATTGGGCGGTAAAGCTCAATTAGGTGGTCAAAGATTTGGAGAGATGGAGGTATGGGCTTTAGAGGCTTATGGAGCATCTTATACCCTTCAAGAAATTTTAACAGTTAAATCTGATGATGTAGCAGGACGAGTAAAGGTTTATGAAACGATTGTTAAAGGAGAGGAAAACTTCGAGTCCGGAATACCAGAGTCATTTAATGTTTTAGTCAAAGAGATAAAATCTCTAGCCCTAAATGTGGAGTTAAATTAATAATTTATGAAAAAAGAATTAACAGATCTATTTAAAAATTCAGAGATTTCAGAGGCTCAAAATTTTAATAGCATCAAAATCTCACTCGCAAGTCCGGAAAAAATTAAGTCTTGGACATATGGGGAAATAAAAAAACCTGAAACTATAAATTACAGAACTTTCAGACCAGAAAAAGATGGCCTCTTCTGTGCTAGAATTTTTGGCCCAATTAAGGATTATGAATGCTTATGTGGAAAATATAAACGAATGAAATTCAGAGGAATTATTTGTGAAAAATGTGGAGTTGAAGTAACAAAATCAAATGTGAGAAGAGAAAGAATGGGTCATATTAATCTCGCTACTCCTGTTGCTCACATTTGGTTTCTTAAATCGCTTCCTAGCAGAATTGCTCTAGCAGTCGATATGAAACTTAAAGAAATTGAGAGAGTTTTGTATTTTGAGAATTTCATAGTTATCGAGCCTGGTTTGACAGGTTTGCAAAAAAATCAATTACTGAATGAGGAAGAATTAGCTAAATATCAAGATGAATATGGTGAGGAAGCATTTACAGCAGGTATAGGAGCAGAGGCGGTCCTTGAAATGTTAAAAAATTTAGACTTACAAAATGAGAGAAAAAATCTAGCGTCATACATAAAAGAGACTAAATCAAAAGTTAATGAGGAAAGAGCGATTAAAAGATTAAAATTAATAGAGTCTTTTATCGAAACAGGTCAGAAACCTGAATGGATGATCATGACAGTTGTACCCGTAATACCACCTGAGTTAAGACCTTTGGTTCCTTTAGATGGTGGAAGGTTTGCAACTTCAGATTTAAATGATTTGTATAGAAGAGTAATTAACAGAAATAATCGTTTAAAAAGATTAATAGATCTCAAAGCACCTGATATTATAGTAAGAAATGAGAAAAGAATGCTTCAAGAGTCAGTCGACGCGTTATTTGATAATGGTAGAAGAGGAAGAGTTATAACAGGAACAGGAAAAAGACCATTAAAATCTCTTGCTGAAATGCTTAAAGGTAAACAAGGAAGATTTAGACAAAACTTACTTGGCAAAAGAGTCGACTATTCTGGACGATCTGTAATTGTTGTTGGTCCTGATTTAAAGCTTCATGAATGTGGTTTACCAAAAAAGATGGCGTTAGAACTTTTTAAACCATTTTTATATGCAAGATTAAATAAATTAGGTTTAGCCTCAACTATTAAACAAGCTAAAAAATTAGTTGAGAAAGAAACAAATGCTGTTTGGGATGCTTTAGAATTAATTGTAAGAGAACATCCAGTATTACTGAACAGAGCCCCTACTTTACATAGGTTAGGAGTTCAAGCTTTTGAACCAAAATTAATTGAAGGAGATGCAATTGAACTTCACCCCTTAACTTGTGCAGCTTTCAATGCTGATTTTGATGGAGATCAAATGGCAGTGCACGTTCCGTTAAGTTTGGAGGCTCAGCTGGAAGCTAGAATATTAATGTTATCAACAAACAACATATTGTCACCATCTAACGGTAAACCTATAATTGTTCCGAGTCAGGATATGATTTTAGGTATTTATTACTTATCTCAAGAACCATTGACAGATAAACCAGCAGGATATTTTCTAAATGCAGACCAAATTGAGTTTGCTTTATCATCTGGTCAAATTAAAGTTCATAGCACTATAATTTCTAGATTTGAGACGGTAGATGAAAAAGGTATTAAAAAATTCGAAAAATATACATCAACAGCAGGAAGATTTTTATTAGCTAATTTATTACCAAAAAATAAAGATATTAAGTTCTCTTTGGTGGATAGATTATTACCTAAAAAAGTTGTTTCAGAGGTGATTGATATCGTTTTTTAGATTTTGTGGTCAAAAAACGACTGTTATATTTTGTGATAAACTTAAAGATCTAGGATTCAAACACGCGTTCAAAGCTGGGATTTCTTTTGGTAAAGATGATCTTGTAATACCTGCAAACAAAAGTCAGTTAATAGATGATACAAAAAAGCTTATATCAGATTATGAGACTCAATATGCCGAAGGTCTCATAACTAGAGGAGAAAAATATAATAAAGTTGTAGACGCTTGGTCTAAATGTACTGATAAAGTAGCTGGAGAAATGATGAAGGGTATCTCTGCTACAGAAAAAACTCCTGAAGGATTAAAAATAAACTCTGTATTTATGATGGCAGATAGTGGAGCGAGAGGGTCTGCAGCACAGATGAAGCAGTTAGCTGGTATGAGAGGTTTGATTGCTAAACCATCAGGAGAAATCATTGAAAGCCCAATTACGTCAAATTTTAAAGAAGGATTAACTGCTCTTGAGTACTTTAATTCTACACATGGAGCTAGAAAAGGATTAGCAGATACTGCGCTTAAAACAGCAAGCTCTGGTTATTTAACTAGAAGATTGTGTGATGTGGCGCAAGATTTAACAATTACTAAAAAAGAGTGTGATTGTAAAAAACCTGGTTTTATAGAACTTTCTGAAATCTTAGAAGGTGGTAATGTTGTTGTAAGTATTTCCGAGAGAGCGCTAGGTCGAATAGCATTTGATGACGTTAAACATCCTTTAACTGGTGAAATTATAATTAAAAAATCATCAATGATAGATGAAGCTGCGTGTGATCTAATTGACTCTGCAGGTATTAAATCCATAAAAGTGTATTCAGTTATGACATGTGGTTCAAAAGAAGGTGTTTGTGCAATCTCTTATGGAAGAGACTTATCTAGAGGTAAAATGGTTCATGTTGGAGAAGCAATTGGAATGATCTCTGCACAATCTATTGGTGAACCGGGTACACAATTAACAATGAGAACATTCCATGTGGGTGGAACTGCTTCTGTAAAACAGGAGTCACAAATAGTTACAAAAAACGATGGTATTTTAAAAATTATTAATTCAAATATTCTTGAGGATTCAAAAAAGAATTTAATTGTTATGGGAAGAAATACCCAATTGTCAATTGAGGATGATAATGGAGTTCAAACAGCAATTTATAAAGTTGCCTATGGTTCCAAATTGTTTTTTAAAAATGGTGATAAAATAAAAGCCAATTCAAAAATTTGTGAATGGGACCCATATACTACTCCTGTAATTGCCGAAAAATCAGGAATAGCGAGTTATGTAGATTTAATTGATGGTGTATCAATACAAGAAACAACTGATGATGCCACAGGGATTTCATCAAAATCAGTTGTTGATTGGAGATCTCAATCTAAAAGTTCTGACTTAAAGCCTAGAATTACTCTAAGAGATGAAAAAGGAAATGTTATTAAAAAAGCTGATGATAATGAGGCAAGATATTACCTCGTTCCAGACTCCATTTTATCTGTTAAAGATGGGCAAAAAGTTTCAGCAGGAGATGTTATTGCTAGATTACCAAAAGAGACAACTAAAACTAAAGATATTACTGGAGGACTTCCTCGAGTTGCAGAATTATTTGAAGCCAGAAAAGCAAAAGACAGCGCAATTATAGCTGAAAATGATGGTCAGGTAATTTTTGGTAAAGAAGTAAGAGGCAAACAAAGAGTTTCAATAGTTCCTGAAGACGGTTCTGAACCCTCAAATTATTTAATACCAAAAGGTAAACACATAAATTTTAATCAAGGTGAGAAAATAAAAAAGGGTGAGTATTTGTTAGATGGTCAGCCTTTACCACACGATATTTTAAGAATAATGGGTATAAAAGATTTAACTGAATACTTCGTTAATCAGGTACAGGAAGTTTATAGATTACAAGGTGTTATTATTAACGACAAACATATAGAAACAATTTTAAGACAGATGCTGAAAAAAGTAGAGGTTAAAAATTCTGGAGACTCATCTTATTTACCAGGTGAAATTATTGATAGGATAAAATTTGAAAATATGAATGAAAAATTAAAAACAGATGGAAAAACACCTGCGACTAGTGAGAGAGTCTTGATGGGTATCACCAAAGCTTCTTTACAGACTGAGTCATTTATATCAGCTGCCTCTTTTCAAGAAACAACTAGAGTTCTAACCGATGCAGCCATAAAAGGTAAAATTGACCCTTTAAATGGGCTCAAAGAAAATGTTATTGTTGGAAGACTGGTTCCAGCTGGGACTGGTAATATTAAGAATAAATGGAACAAAAAAGCTCTTGAAGATGATAATAAGTTCTTGTCTGAACAAGAGAAAATCGAGGCTTCAGAAACTCAAGCAAATCAATAAAAATAACACTTATCCTTAATAGTTTTAGTTTGACAAAATCCTATTAATAAGTATTTTGGCGATAATTTTTTGGTTGGAATGTAGTGCTTTAAACACACTAAACGCTGCCATGAATGACCTGTCAGTTATTTCATCAAAAAATAATTATAAATTTATATGCCGACAATAAATCAGTTATTGAGAAAAAAAAGAATTAAGCCTTTGACAAGGAATAAAGTTCCTGCTTTGCAAAAACAACCTCTTAAAAGAGGTGTTTGTGTTAAAGTATATACAACTACACCAAAAAAACCGAACTCAGCCCTAAGAAAAGTTGCAAGAGTAAGATTATCTAATGGATTTGAGGTTACTGCATACATTCCTGGTGAAGGTCATAATCTTCAAGAGCACTCAGTCGTTTTAATAAGAGGTGGTAGAGTAAAAGATTTACCAGGTGTTAGATACCATATATTAAGAGGTAATTTAGATACACAAGGGGTAGCTAACAGAAAGCAAAGACGATCTTTATATGGAACAAAAAAAGGTAAATAAGAATGTCTAGAAAAAAAACCCAACCAAAAAAAAACATTACACCGGATCCAAAATTTAATTCCACAATAATTCCAAAACTAATAAATAATATAATGTTCGATGGCAAAAGAGGTGTAGCAGCAAAAATAGTTTATGATGCAATTGAAAAGATAAAAACTAAGTCAAAAGATGAACCAATAAATATATTTAATGAAGCTATTAATAATATTAAACCAACTGTTGAAGTTAGGTCGAGAAGAGTAGGTGGAGCTACTTATCAAGTTCCCGTAGAGGTAAAAAGTAAAAGAGCACAAGCTTTAGCTATAAGATGGTTAGTAGAGTCTGCGAGAAAAAGAAAAGACAAGCATATGTCTGATAAGATTTTTAATGAACTTTATGATGCGTACGAAAAAAAAGGTGCAGCAGTTAAAAAAAGAGAGGATGTTCATAAAATGGCTGAGTCAAATAAAGCATTTGCACATTTTAGGTGGTAAATAATATGACAAGAACTCATAAACTAAACAAATATAGAAATATTGGTATCATGGCGCATATTGATGCAGGTAAAACAACTACGACTGAAAGAATTTTATATTATACAGGTAAAAGTCATAAGATTGGTGAAGTACATGATGGTGCTGCAACAATGGATTGGATGGAGCAAGAGCAAGAGAGAGGTATTACGATTACTTCAGCAGCTACAACTTGTTTTTGGCAAGATCATAGAATAAATATAATAGATACTCCAGGTCATGTTGATTTTACAATTGAAGTTGAAAGGTCATTGAAAGTTCTAGATGGTGCGGTAGCTGTTTTTGATGGTGTTGCTGGAGTAGAGCCACAATCTGAGACTGTCTGGAGACAAGCTGATAAATATAAGGTCCCAAGAATTTGTTTTGTTAATAAATTGGATAGAACAGGAGCAGATTTTTTTAGATGTGTGGAAATGATAAAAGACAGATTGGGAGCAAAACCACTAGTTTTACAAGTTCCTGTGGGAATAGAGTCCTCATTAAGTGGTGTAATTGATTTAGTTAAAATGAAAGCGCAGATTTGGAAAAATGAGGCTTTAGGAGCTGAGTGGGAGTATAAAGATATCCCTGATGACTTAAAAGAAATTTCAAATAAATACAGAACGGAATTAGTAGAATTAGCAGTTGAACAAGATGAAAAATTAATGGAAAGTTATTTAAATGGTGATGAAATTAAAGAGGAAGATTTAATAAAATGCATAAGAAAAGGTACACTAAGTTTTGATTTTGTGCCTGTTTTAACGGGTTCGGCTTTTAAAAATAAAGGTGTTCAACCATTATTAGATGCTGTTGTAAATTATCTCCCAAGTCCTGAAGATATAAGCTCAATAAAAGGCACAAAAGTGGGTTCTGATGAAGAGGTTGAAATGAAATTTGAAGATAATTCGCCATTTTCCGCTCTAGCTTTCAAAGTAGCAAATGATCCGTTTGTTGGTTCATTGACGTTTATTAGAATTTATTCAGGAACAATAAAATCAGGAACATCGATCTATAACTCTTCAACAGACAAAGAAGAAAGAGTCGGGAGAATGCTATTAATGCACGCTAACTCAAGAGAGGATATAAAGGAGGCTAATGCAGGTGATATTGTATCTCTAGCTGGATTAAAGAACACTATGACTGGTCATACTTTGTGTAATAAAGATAAACCAGTTTTATTAGAACCAATGGAATTTCCTGATCCTGTCATTGAAATAGCTGTTGAGCCAAAAACAAAAGGTGATCAAGAGAAAATGGGTGAGGCTTTAGCTCGTTTAGCTAAAGAAGATCCATCATTTAGAGTTTCATCGGATGAGGAATCTGGACAAACTATCATTAAAGGGATGGGTGAACTTCATTTAGATATTATTGTTGATAGAATGAAAAGAGAATTTAAAGTTGAGGCAAATGTTGGTGCACCTCAAGTCGCTTATAGAGAAACAATTGAGAAATCTGCTGAATTTGAATACATACACAAAAAACAAAGTGGTGGAGCTGGTCAGTTCGCAAAAGTTAAGCTTTTGATAGAACCCCAAGAACCAGGTAAAGGAAGATTGGTTGAAAGTGCAATTAAAGGAGGTGCGATACCAAAAGAATTTATCCCCGGTGTTGAAAAAGGCATTGAAACAGTTTCAGATAGTGGAATTTTAGCAGGTTTTCCTATGATTGATTACAAAGTTACGATTGTTGATGGCTTACATCATGATGTGGACTCAAGTGTTTTAGCTTTTGAATTAGCTAGTAGAGCTTGTTTTAAAGAAGCTTGTACTCAAGGAGGACTAAAACTTTTAGAGCCAATTATGAGAGTTGAAGTTGTAACCCCAGAAGATTATATGGGTGATGTCATTGGGGATCTTAACAGTAGAAGAGGGCAAATTAATACTCAAGAGCAAAGAGGAAACGCAACTGTTATAACAGCAATGGTTCCTCTTGCAAACATGTTTGGTTATATTAACAGTTTAAGATCAATGTCTCAAGGTAGAGCTCAATATTCCATGTTTTTTGATCATTATTCAAAAGTTCCACAGAATGTTCAAGATGAAGTAACAAAAAAGGTTGCAGGTTAAAATGGAAAAGCAAAATATAAGGATAAAATTAAGAGCTTACGATAATAAAATTCTCGACGCCTCTACAGAAGAAATTGTAAATACAGTAAAAAGAACAGGAGCAACTATTAAAGGTCCAATCCCTCTACCAACAAGAATAGAGAGATATACAGTTTTAAGATCCCCGCATATTGACAAGAAAAGTAGAGAGCAATTCGAGTCAAGAACTCACAAAAGATTAATTGATATTATTGAACCAACACCTCAAACTGTTGAGGCTTTAATGAAGCTTGATTTGGCTTCGGGCGTAGACGTGGAAATAAAGATTTAGACATGAGTGAAATTGCTTTAATTGGAAAAAAAATAGGAATGACCAGAGAGTTTTATAGAACAGGTCAGTTAGTTCCAGTTACTGTTTTGAAAATGGAAAAAGCACGTGTTATTCATATAATTAATCAAGAAAAAAGGGGCTATAGCGCTGTTCAACTTGGTTATGGTAAGATTAAAAATTCGAAACTTACCAAAGCTATGAAGGGATATTTTGCAAAAAAAAATACTGAAGCAAAAAAAAAACTTAAAGAATTTAAGGTTTTAGATGTGAATAAATTTAAAGAGGGCAATGAATTCGGTTTAGAAATTTTTAAAGATGTAAAGTATGTAGACACTAGATCAAAAACAATTGGTAAGGGTTTTGCAGGAGCAATGAAAAGACATAATTTTGGGGGTTTAAGAGCAACACATGGAGTCTCGATATCACATAGATCACATGGTTCAACAGGTCAAAGACAAGATCCTGGTAAGGTTTTCAAAGGAAAAAAGATGGCAGGACACATGGGAGATAAACTTAGAACAATGCAGAATATAGAGATTATTAAAACTGATATCGAAAATGAGCTATTATATCTAAAAGGATCTATACCTGGCTCAAAAAACTCTGAAGTTTTAGTTAAAAAATCAGTCAAAAATATTGATAAAAAGACTATAGAAGAAAAAATACTAGCAGCAGAACAAGCTAAAAAAACTCCTGAGAAAAAGAAAAAATAATGAAAATAGAAAAAATTAATATAAATGGAAAAAAAGAGTCTATTGAAGTTTTAGACAAAATATTTTCAGTAAAAATAAATAAGCGACTGGTTAATAACGTTTTATATAAAACTAACGCAAATTATAAAGGTCGTCATGCCAAGACAAAACAACA
>CACGVC010000011.1 GCA_902576335.1 uncultured Pelagibacteraceae bacterium | reverse complement strand
TTATAAAGAAGTCAGAAAAAAATCTGGCATATTAATGGGCTCTGATGGAAATCCTATAGGAGGTAAATGGAGTTTTGATGAAGATAATAGAAATAAGTTACCAAAAAATATCCCTATTCCAAAATTTCCAAAAATAAATGAGACTAACCACACTAAAAAATTAAAACCTATTATTGAAAAATTGTTCAAAGATCATCCAGGAACAACCAAAAACTTTTGGTTTGCTACAGATTATAATGACGTGGTCAAATTATTAAATTTTTTTATCAAAGAGAAATCTAATTTATTTGGTGATTATGAGGACGCTGTTGATCAAAAAAATAATATTTTATTCCACAGTGCTTTAAGTCCTTATATCAACCTTGGCTTAATCACGCCTGAATTTATTATCAAAAAAGTTTTAGATTTTCATAAAACTAAAAAAATCAGATTAAATTCTTTAGAAGGTTATGTGCGTCAGGTTATAGGATGGAGAGAATTTATGAGAGGAATTTATCAAAGTTATTCAAACGAAATGGAAACTGGAAACTTTTTTAAACAAAATCGTAAAATGAAAAAGTCATGGTATGACGGAACGACTGGTTTACCTCCGTTGGATTACGCAATTAAAAATGCTTTAAATCATGGATGGTCTCATCACATTGAAAGATTAATGATCTTATCCAACATCATGAATCTTTGTGAAATAAAACCTACAATTGTTTATAAATGGTTTATGGAAATGTTTGTAGATTCCTCAGATTGGGTAATGGTGCCTAATGTTTATGGCATGGGATTATTTAGTGATGGAGGAATATTTGCCACGAAACCATATATATGTGGATCAAGTTATTTCATGAAAATGATGGATTTCAAGAAAGGTGATTGGTGTAACATAATGGATGGGTTGTATTGGAGATTTATTGACAGAAATAGAAAATTTTTTTTGAAAAATCCAAGGTTATCCATGATGGTTAGAATTTTTGACAAAATGAAAAGTGATAGAAAAAAATTAATTCTTCCTGCTGCTGAAAAATTTATTAAACAAAACACGCTTTAGTGAAAAAAGAAAATCTTCCATCTAAAATATGCATCGTTTGTAAAAGACCTTTCAATTGGAGAAGAAAATGGAAGCTAAATTGGGACAGAGTTAAGTATTGCTCAAAAAGATGTTCTAGCAAAAAAATATGAACTTAGAAAAATACAAATGGAAAAGTAGAATTTTACTTGTTTCTACACCAAGTTATAAGGATAGAATTTATCTAGAGGCGAAAAAAATATATCAAGCTAAAATAAAAGATTTTCATAAAAGATTTGTAAAATTAATTTGTAAAATTAATAAGCAAGAAAAATCATCAATTGATTTAATTGGTTTTGATGGCAAATCTAAAAAGAAGATGAATAACCTTAATCTTAAAACAATTTTTAAAATTATAGACAAAATGCCATTAAGTAAAAGATCTAAACCTATAAATTTATCGCTGTATTCAGATTATAATCCTAAAACTACTACTCATGGGTTAGGATTCAAAAACAAGGAAAAAGCTCTTTACACAATTAGAACTATTAAAAATCGTCCAATTAAGTATCAGGTAAACGTTATTGCAACCATGCTGGGTAGAGCAAAGAACCATCCTAACAAAACTAGGAATATGGAGGATGCTATAAAGATATTTGGTGATTGGATGAAAAAGTATAAAAGTAAAAAAAATGAAAATTAAAATAATTAATTATTTAAAGAAATTAGTAGTTTTGCTTTTTCTATTAATCCCAAACAATCTGAATGCTGATTTTTTTGAGGATATAACAAACCAAATTGTTGATAATCCTAAAAGACTTAGTTATGGAGTTTCCGTCACCGATGTAAATCAAGATGGAAAATTTGATTTTATAGTTACTGGATTTGGTTATCTGAATTTGGCTTTATCATACGAGAATGGAAAACTGATTAATATTGTGAATCAAAAAAAATTTTCGGATGAATTTAGAAGAACAATTGGTGTCGCTGCATGTGATATGGATAAAGATGGATATGAGGAAATATATTTTCTCAACACTGATACGTATAGTGGAACAAAAAAATATTCAGATAGACTTATAGATTTAGAGAAGGGTAATTTTATTGATTTATTTGAAATTGAGAAAAATCAAAAAGATCTCAATTTAACTGCTGGGAGGTCAGTTGTTTGTGTTGATAGAAAAGGAAATGGCAATTATGGTGTATATGTTGCTAACTACGGAGGACCCACAAGATACTACGAATATAATGATGACATAATAGTCGATAAATCTGTTCAATTAAATCTGGCGAAAGTTACAGGCGGACGTGCTGTCGTAGCTGGACACATCATTTCTGATAAAATTGATATATTCGCAGCCAATGAGAGAGGAGCAAATTTTTTATACAAAAATGACGAGGGTAAATTTTTAGATGTTGCATACGAATATAGAGTTCAAGACGTCCTTCAAAATGGGAGAGGTACAACTTTGTCAGATATTTATTATCGAGGAAGACTTGATATTTTAAATGGAAATTGGGGAGGATTTCACAGAGCATATGTACTTAAAAATGATATTTTTGAAGATATAGCAAAGCCACCTTTTGATGAGCCGTCAAGAATAAGAACTGTTATTTCAGCTGATTTAGATAATGATGGTTACGACGAAATATTCTTGAATAATATTGGTGAACCGAACAAACTTTTTAGAATTTTAGAGAATGGTTTGATAAAACAAATACCCTTAGATATTGGTTTAGAACCAGATGGATATGGAACTGGAGCAGCAGTTGCTGACATAGATAACGACGGCATATTAGAATTATTAGTTTCCCACGGAGAAAGCAGAGATCAGCCATTGTCTTTGTATAAAGCAAAGGTGAATCCTCAACACAAATATTTAAGGATTAAACCGCTAAATAAATATGGGGCACCCGCAAGAGGAGCAACAGTAACATTGATTTCAAATTTAAGAAAACATTCAAAAACAATTGACTCTGGTTCAGGGTATCTATGTCAAATGGAACCAGTAGCTCATTATGGTATTAGAAAAAATGAAAAGAATATAAAAATAGAGGTTAGATGGACAAATGGAAAAACTAAAATGATCTCGGTAAAAAATCTAAACCAAACAATTACTTTAAAACAAAAATAACTAGTTTAAGGGCTGAAGAACTCTATTTATAAAATGGATTATACCATTAGAAGTTTCAACATCAGCAGTTACAACTTCAGCTTCATTTATATAAACTATACCATTAACTTTTTTTATAGTTATTTCCTCACCATTAATTGCTTTGAGTTTAATCTCACCTGCAACTTCTGAAGAAGGAATTTTTTTTGAAAAAACGTGTCGTCCTAAAATATTTTTAAGTTTATCTTTGTTTTCCTCTCTCAACAGACCATAATATGTTTGTGCACTAATTGCTGCAAATGCGTCATCTAAAGGTGCAAAAACAGTAAATGGTCCTTCACCTTTTAAATTCTCACTTAATCCTGATTTCATTAAGGTTTCGTTTAATTTTGTAAATTTACCGGTTTCGTTTAATTTATCAATTACATTTCCAAATGTTATCGATGGGATAATCATCATGGCAAGTGTTAAAAAAATTATGTGAAATTTTTTCATTGGACTTTAATAACTTTAAATTTATAATTTGAAAGTAAATTAAGTGCGACAAATAATAAAAATTTTTTAAATTAATTAAATTAATGAATTTTTCAAAAGCTATCTTTAGATTTGTAATTATTTGTATCCTTAATTTATCTTTTTCCAATATTTCAAATTCAGTGGAAAAAAATTATTATAAAGATTTGATAACAGATTGGTCTAGAATATTTCCTGACAGCAACAGAAATGCTGCTGGTCCAAAATTCTTCAAATATATAATTGATAAAGACATAAATTATGAAGATTTCATCGAATACAACAAACTTTATTGTGCTGTTTCTGGTTCATTGATTGATCCCAATAGTGACCCTGATTTTTTATTTATTAGTGAGAGAGGAACTAAAAATAAAATTTGTGGTAATTACTATAAATGTTGTATTCCGTGTTCTTGTGATATTATGAAATATTCTGAAGTTGAAAGGATGAAATATAAATTTAAAGACGGCATCAAGGAGTTTTTTGTTTTTACAATTAAAAATCCCTGCAACAAAGAAGATTTTCCAAATAGGGTTAATAAAGATTATTTTTGTGTTGGAGAGAAAATAAATAATAAACAGGTTTATGATTTAAATGGCCGAATAGTAATTGGTTTATTGCATAACGGTAAAAGCTGCAGAAAAGATGAGATAGATTTTGTAAAAAGTCATCAGATAACTGGTAGATTTTGTGAATTTAGAAATAATACACCCATAGAGAATTTAGAGGCAGGCATGGGTGATATTTTTATTAAACTTGCGAGATAAAAATTATGGATAATAAGATTTTTGAATGGGCAGGAGTTATAACAGCAATATTATATTCATTATTCGTAGCTATGAATATTGGTATTGAATTTTTTGGCTTTTGCTTATTACTTTTGTCTGCAATTTTAATTGGAATTTGGGCGTATAGAGGTGGTCATAGAGGAATATTATTTTTACAATTCTTTTACGCAACAGCAGGAATTATCGGAATGTTTAGGTGGTTTTAATTGAAAGTTGAAATTATTTTTGGAATATAATTTTTAAAATTAAAAAAACCTTTGTTGCAATATTGCCAAGAATACTGATCAAGTTTTCTATATAAAAAAGTTATTTTTGAGTTATTTAAATTTAAATAATCTAAGTTTTCACCAACCGAGGGATATAAACCATAACAGTTTTGAATATCTTTTATTTCACTTATACTGATCATCTCATAATCAATAGACTTAGCTTTTAACCTTTGTTTTTGGTCTTCAATTAAAAGAGATTTAAATTTTACAACTTTTTCACCCAGCTTAATAGATCTATTATCATTCCCATTTGAAATTAAATAAATTTTTTTAAATTTGTAATTTTGAAAATCAGTAATTTCAAAAGAAAGATTGTTATCAAAAATTAATAGACTTTTATCTTCAATATTTTGAGGATTACTAAAATCTTGTTTTATTATTGAGTAAGTTTTTTCAGATATTTTTGGAGGAGCATTTTCATTTAATTTAATGTTATTGAACCTGTTAGCAGTGAATTTTTTAATGTTCCATTCGCTCGCCAAATAATGTTTTCCTTGTGTTTGAACTCCAGCAACCCATCTCCATCCAAGAGTATTGGATGCAGCATCGCCGTCATATAGATGTTGCATAAAAAATTCTGCACCTAATTGCCAAGGTAATTCTAGAGTAAAAATCCAAATACTGGCGAACCACATCCTTGTATGATTGTGTAAATAATTATTTTCTTTTAGTTCGATTACCCATTGATTAAAGCAATCTATCTTTGTTTTTCCTTCAATTGCATTTTTATAATTTTGATTATTTTTTAAATTTTCCTTAATTTTAATTAATTCTGTTAAATAATCTGACCAAACATTTGGTCTTAATTCTAGCCAGCCCTTCCAATATGTGCGCCATAATACTTCTTGTATAAATTTTTCATTTTTTGAAAAAGAAAATTTACCTAGAGATTTTTTAATGATCTCTTGTTCATTAACAATTCCATGAGTAATATATGGTGACAAACATGAAACATTTGATCTTTTATCTGGACCAAAATCAAAATTTCTAAGCTTAGAATATTCTGCAAGATTGTTTTCAACAAAACTTTCTAATCGATCTAAGGCCTTAGCCCTTGAGGGTTCAAAATTCATTAAAAACTATTTAGATTTTTTTTTCTTAAGACCTAATTTATCACTATGTCTTAATCTCAAGATTACAATTGCACCAGCAATTAGAACTATTGCAACTGCCTCATAAACTAATGCAGTAGGGTCCATCTCTTTACCTTGAAGAATAATAAATCGAGCAAGTGCAGTAATTGCTATTAGTAGTGGCAATGTAATACTGATTGATTGTTGGTTCCAAAAAACTCTAACCATTGCAAGAACTTCTAAATAAAGAAACATTAATAACAAGTCAGCTAATGTTACAGACATGTTTTGATACATTTTATAAATTTCAATACCTACAGCAATTACTGTACTTATTAAAATAATACACATTAGTATAAGTTGTAAATTCTTAGCTATTTTTTCCATTATTTGTCCTTACTAAATGGCAACCATTTTTCAAACACTGATTTTGATGGACCATCATATGGAATAGTATACGAGTTAGTATTTGTTAAAACTTCTATACCCTTAGAAAAAACAAAAATAAATACTATAACAAATACAATAACCATAATTTTAAATGGATCAAAATTTTTTGTTTGAAAGACACTAGTCGATTTTTCTTCAGCTTTATGGAATTGTTTGAATGTCATATAGACTGCAAATATAAGACCAACATGAGCTAAGTATGTTCCAGCCCAGCCAAAAGCAAAAGTTGTATATGAAAATACATACAAACTAAATACTGTTGTCCATATAAAACTTAGGACTAATAATATTTGTAATCTAACAGCCTTAGGTAGAGATCTTAAATCATTCTTACTATCATCAAACAATATATTGGCTGAGTCTTGCATCCATTTTTTTAAATTGTCCATAAAACTAAGTTATGTTTTTTTTCAGAATTGACAATGTAAAAAATTGTCAATTTTTCTTGAGTTATCTTAATTTTTTTTTATGAAAATTTATAAATTTTTCAACGTTAAATTTATTGAAGGATTTATTTTCCTCAAATGAAACCTTTTTCATTGAATATGCTTTACTTTTTGTAATTCTTGATTGAATAATTATATTTCCTTTATAAAGCTTAAGTTTTACAGTTCCATTTACTTTATTTCTTTTGAGATCGACAATTTTTTGAAGTTCAAATCTCTCTTTTGAAAACCAATATCCATTGTAAATTAATTCTGCATATCTAGACATGATGGAGTCTTTTTTATGCATTGTGTTTTTGTCTAATGTTACAGATTCTATAGCTCTATGAGCATGAATAAGAAGTGTACCACCAGGTGTTTCATAAACTCCTCTAGATTTTATACCAAGAAATCTATTCTCAACCAAATCAACCCTTCCAATACCGTTTTTACCAGCTATTAAATTAAGTTTTGTTAAAATTTTCTCAGGATTATATTTTTTTCCATTGATACCAACTGGGTCTCCATTTTTAAAATTTATGGATATAAATGTGGGTTTATTAGGAGCTTTTTCTGCAGAAACCGTTCTTTGAAAAATAATTTCTGGAGCAGAATTTTTTGGATTTTCTAAAACTTTTCCCTCTGTAGATGTATGAAACAAATTATCATCAACAGAAAAAGGTGCGGAACCCACTTTATCTTTAGGTATTGGTATTTTGTATTTTTTTGCATATTTAATAAGATCGGTTCTAGATCTTAATTTCCAAATTCTCCAGGGTGCTATGATCTTAATCTTTGGACCAAAATAATGATAGCCAAGCTCAAATCTGACTTGATCATTTCCTTTACCAGTGGCTCCATGAGATACTGCATATGCTTTATATTTTTTTGCAATTCTTATTTGATCTTTTGCTATTAAAGGTCTTGCAATTGAGGTACCCAATAAATATACACCCTCATAGATCGCGTGACCTCTGATCATTGGAAAGACATAATCTTTAACAAAAATATTTTTTAAGTCTTTAATTATAATATTTTTTACCCCAAATTTTTTTGCATTTTTGATTATCTTTTTTTTATCTATCTCTTGACCAATATCAGCCGTGTAACAGATTACTTCGGCATTGTAATTTTCTTGAAGCCATTTAAGTATTATGGAGGTATCTAGTCCTCCAGAATAAGCTAATACAATTCTTCTCTTTTGTGTCATTAATTAACTACAAGCTTTTTTCGCTGTGTTATAAGCTTTAGTGAAACCTAGTAATGAATAATGATCAATTGTTTGAGAACCTTTTTCGTTATAACCAGTAACCATAATTCTAGAACCTTTTTTCATAACTCTAACCATTATTTTTTCTTTTTTATTACTGGTTATCCAAGCAAAACCTTGTTGTTTGATATCAAATTTGAATTTGTTATTTCCAGATGTTGCAAGAACACTATTATTTTTATTAAATTCATATCCAGCGGTAGTGCTTATTTCATTAGTAATCTTTTCACCTGGTCTGAATGTCACAAACAGCCTTGCATCTCTTTTGCTTGTTTTTGGAGATTGTAAAATTGGTGAGGATTGAGCAAAACAAACTTTACCTGATGTTTCTGCTAGCACTATGGTTTCCCAATCTTTATATTTTCCAATTTTTTTAAGATCTTCAGCTAGGGTTTTTGTAATTGAAAAAAAAATAAAAAATAAAGACAATAATAAAGTTTTTTTAATTATGGGCATGGGTTTGGGTATTTTTTTTGAATATTATTAATTTCATTTAGTATTTCACTTGATAAAGTTACATTTACACTTTCTATATTTGTTTTCAACTGTTCCATTGTCGTTGCACCAATAATTACACTTGTTACAAAAGGCTGAATCTCACAAAATTTCAAAGACATTTGGGTAAAATCAACGTCAAATTTTTTTGATATTTTATAATATTCCTCAATTGCGTTTTGACCATTTTCGTTTTTATATCTTGTAAAATCTTTAAATAGTTTCATTCTTGATTTTTCAGGCAAATTATTATTCCTATATTTTCCCGTTAAGTAACCAAATGCTAGTGGTGAATAGGCTAACAATCCACTTTTCTCTCTCACTGAAATTTCTGCTAATCCAACTTCATAGGATCTGTTGAGTAAATTATAAGGGTTTTGAACAGACATCATTTTAGGAAGATTTTTTAACTTAGAGATTTCAAGAAATTTTGACAAACCCCACGCTGTTTCGTTTGACAAACCTATATATCTAATTTTTCCTTGCTTAATAAAATTTTCCAGACTTTCAAGTATTTCCTCAAATGGTGTCCAGTCATTATCGTTTTCATCGTGCTCATAACCGTGTTTTCCAAAAAAATTAGTATTTCTCTCAGGCCAATGAAGTTGATATAAATCTATGTAGTCTGTCTTTAACCTTTTAAGGCTTTCTTCTAATGCATCTGAAATTTTCTTTTTTCCAAAATTATTTCCACCACCCCTAATATATTTATTTGAGGTATTTCCACAGACTTTTGTAGCAATTACAACTTTGTCTCTTTTATTTGTTTTTTTAAACCAGTTTCCAATTATTCTCTCTGTTTCACCATAAGTTTCTTTTCTCATGGGAATTGAATAAATTTCTGCTGTATCCCAAAAGTTTACCCCATGATCTAATGCCCAGTCCATTTGCTCGAAACCTTCTTCTTCCGTATTTTGTTCTCCCCAGGTCATTGTACCGAGACAAATTGTACTAACGTCAAGATCAGTATTACCTAATTTTTTGTAATTCATTATGGTTTTAAAGTGTTAATATTTATTAATCTTTTAAGGTATCTTGAATAATTAGTAAAAGACTATATATTTATAACAATTATGGAATTTGATAAAAAAGGAATTTTAGCAAGAGCAAAAGCTGCAGCGCAAGAAACAACTGCGGTTATGGATGAAGGCTTAAGAGCCTATATGCTAAAAGTTTACAATTATATGGCAACCGGTGTTCTTTTAACTGGGATTGTAGCTTTATTATCCTTTAAGATGTCAGTAGTAACTGATGCAGGTGGGTCTATTGTTGCATTAACGAGTTTTGGTTCAGCAATTTATATGTCCGGATTGAAATGGGTTGTAATGTTAGCTCCGTTAGCAATTGTGTTTTACATGAGTTTTGGAATAAATAAAATGAACGCTGGAAAAGCCCAAACTACTTTTTGGGTTTTTGCTGCATTAATGGGATTATCTCTTTCATCAATATTATTAGTGTATACTGGTTTGAGTGTAACTAGAGTTTTCTTTATATCTTCAGCAACTTTTGGTGCAATGAGCATTTATGGATATACAACAAAAAGAGACTTAACGAAATTGGGCTCTTTCTTGATGATGGGATTGATTGGAATTATCATTGCTTCGTTGGTAAATATTTTCATGAAATCATCTATGATGTATTTTGTTATTTCAATTTTAGGTGTGCTTATATTTGTTGGATTAACTGCTTATGATACACAAAAAATAAAAAATATGTATGTAGCAAGTGATACTGGTGAATTAATGGGTAAAAAGGCTGTAATGGGTGCTTTAACCTTGTATCTTGATTTCATAAATCTATTTATTATGCTTCTTAGACTTTTTGGTCAAAGAAGATAACGTTAATCTTAAAGTTTTTTCCAATTAGTATTTTTCAGCAAATTACTTAGATTATTAGAATTTTTTAAAATCTTGCCATTTGTATCAGTAATTAAATATTTTAAATTTTTGTTTTTTGGTTTAAAATTTTTACAGATTTTATATAGAGCGTTTTCAGCAGCATTCTTAAAAACACTAAACCCAACCTGTCTACTGGAAATATTTAATCCATAATCTTTCCAAGATCCTTCAGAAACCATTTTAGCATATAAATCCAGAATTATTTTAAGTTCGTTTTTTTCAAAAAAGTATTTTTCATGAATGCCTTTATTGTGTGTATTATTTATGATTAATCTTAAGTTGTTATTCATTAGTTTTATATTTATTTATTAAACTGATTTGAAAAGCAGTGAAAATAAATGTGATAGGTAATAAGCCCCATACTTTAAAGTTAACCCAAAACTCCTCAGTTTGAGTTCTCCATACTAACTCATTCAAAACTGCTAATCCAAAGAAAAAATATATCCATCTTTTATTCAATATTTCCCAGCCTGTATCTGATAATGAAATTGAACCACCCATAATTTTTTTAAGCACAGGCTCTTTTGTAAAATATCTACCAAATATTAGAGATAATCCGAATAAGATATTTATAATAGTTGGTTTAATATAAATGAAAACTGGATTATCAAAATAGATAGTCAGTCCACCAAATAATGTAATTAGTATTCCACTAATTAAAGGAACTTTAGGAATTTTTTTCTCTAGCATCCACATAATTATTAGCGAGATAATAGTTGCAATTATGAAAGGTGGTATCGCAATCTTTAAATCTTTGTCACTATCGTAATAGTAGTAAAAAAAAATTATAAGCGGTCCAAAATCTGTGAGAAATTTAATTAAGGATTTATTCACAAAAAAGATATTAACATAAATAAAATTTTAATAAAAACTTTATATTTTTTCCTATTGATTTTTAGTTTTAAATACCCATACTCTATTTAATGGCAATTCAAAAAGCAAAATTTTCAATAGGTGACATTGTAAAACATAAACACTTTGAATTTAGAGGTGTAATTTATGATGTTGATTTTGAATTTAATAATTCTGAGGAGTGGTATCAGTCTATTCCGAAAAATGTTAGACCGAGAAAAGATCAACCATTTTATCATTTATTGGCTGAAAATGATGAAATTACATATGAGGCGTATGTCTCAGAGCAGAATTTATTAGTAGACGATTCTAATGAGCCTGTAAAACACCCGCTTATAGAGGAAATTTTTTCTGGTAAAAAAGGCTCAAGTTATTTCAAGCAATCTAACTAAAATCCATTTTTTAAACACAATTAGCTCAAAACTTAGACACACGATCCTGTTAAGAATAATAGAATTCGATCAAGAATGCTAAAATTTTACCCTTCGTTATTATCTCCCTCTGCATTCTTGATCGGATAATTTTTCACATTATATTCAGTGTATGAATTAGTATATATCTTTTATGTTTAAACATTTTGAACCAAACAAAATATTTTCAATCACTTCGAAAGCCCCAAGATATGTCCTTTATCTACTTGTAATCGTTTTGACTATCGGTCTTATTGAGTCTTTATTATTGTCGCCTGAAGATTATTTACAAAGTCATACTGTTAGAATTATGTATGTTCATGTACCCGCAGCATGGCTAGCACTTGGAATTTTTTCTTCAATTACATTTTTATCGATAACCGGTTATATTTTTAAATTAAAAAACTTTTTTTTAATCGCTAAAAGTTTAGCTCCATCAGGTTTCATCTTTAATATTATTGCTTTAGTCACAGGATCTATTTGGGGTAAACCAACATGGGGAACATGGTGGGCTTGGGATGCTAGAATTACTTCTATGTTAATTCTCGCACTTTTTTATTTAATGTTTTTAATGGCTTGGAGAATTTATGATAAAAAAGAACAAGTTTTTAAAATTACCTCAATCATAACAGTTTTAGGAATAATAAATGTTCCAATTATTAAGTATTCTGTAGATTGGTGGAATACGCTTCATCAGCCAGCGTCAATAAATATTTTATCAAAATCTACAATTCATTCTTCAATGTTAGTGCCTTTGTTGATTATGACTGCGGCATTTGCCCTATTCTCGTTGTTAATTTTTTTAATGAAATATAATACAGAACTGATAAAAATTAAAAATAAGGGTTTAGACAGATTATGATTACTGAATTATTTTATATGAGTGGATATGGAATTTATGTTTGGAGTTCATTTGCTTTTACTTTTTTAAGTTTTATTTCTTTATATGTCGTTACTAGGAGTCAGTACGTTAAAGAAAAAAATAAGTTTATAGCTAAATTTGGGAACCTAAACGCTGAAAGAGCTGCCTCTGCTAAACTACAAAGAATTAATAGAGAGATTTTGTCCAACACTTCAACAATTTAACTTTTTAAGCCATGTATGGTCGTAAAGTTAAACTAAGATTTTTTTTCGTTTTCTTAATTATTGTTACATTAAGTTTGACAGTATTTCTTATTCTAAAATCTTTGGAAGAAAATGTTATTTATTTTAAATCTCCATCTGAGGTAAAAGTTTTATCTGAAAAGCAGCAGAAAAAGATTAGAATTGGAGGAATGGTAAAAACTGACTCGATTTCTATTGTAAATAAAGAATTAAGTTTTGTTATCACAGACTTTAAAAGTGAAATTAATGTTGTTTATTCAGGACTAATACCTAATCTTTTTGAAGAAGGTAAAGGTGTTGTTGCAGAAGGATTTTTAAAAGATGAAAATTTTTTTTCGGCAACTAAAATTTTAGCTAAACATGACGAAAATTACATGCCTCCCGAAGTTAAGGCTGCTTTAGAGGAGAAATAAAATGTCAAGTTTAATTGGATATTATTCTTTAATTTTTGGTGTTGGTATTTCAATTCTAGTTATATTCTTTTCAATTAAAAATTTTAATAACACTCAAAATCTTGATATTAAAGTAATATCATTAGTCTTCTTACAATTTTTATTCGTGATAATAAGTTTCTCAGGTTTAATTTTATCTTTTGTAAACTCTGATTTTAGTAATGAGACAGTTTTTAATCATTCCCACACGACTAAGCCTCTTTTTTATAAAATCTCTGGTACTTGGGGCAATCATGAAGGAAGTCTATTACTATGGTTGTTAGTTTTAACATTATTTATATTTGTTTTTTTGTTGAAATCCAAAAATCAACCAAACCAATATAGAATTTTAACTTTATTATTTCAGCAAATAATTATATTAGGTTTTTTTATTTTTCTGATACAGACCTCTAATCCTTTTAATCATATTTTTCCGGTCCCAAAAGAGGGATTAGGTTTAAATCCTATATTGCAAGACCCTGCATTAGCAATTCACCCACCAATTTTATATTTAGGGTACGTTGGAACCTCTATAATTTTTTCCTCGGCACTTGCAGCAGTTTGTTCAAATAATATTACAAAAATGTGGGCGTCACATATAAAAAAATGGGTTTTAGTCTCTTGGATTTTCTTGACTTTAGGAATTTTACTTGGATCTATTTGGGCTTATTATGAGTTAGGTTGGGGAGGTTTTTGGTTTTGGGATCCAGTTGAAAATGTATCTTTAATGCCATGGTTTGCACTAACAACTTTATTACATTGCGTACTAGTTTTAGAAAAGAAACTAATTCTTACCTCGTGGGTTGTTATTTTATCAATTGCAACTTTTACCTTAAGTATGTGTGGTACTTTTCTGGTTAGGTCGGGTATTTTAAATTCTGTCCACACATTTGCCAACGATCCAGAAAGAGGTTTGTATATTCTAATATTTTTATTTATTTTGATATTCTTATCTTTTTTTATTTTTCTAGTTTTTCACAAAAGCGAAAACAATAACACCAAAACTTTCTATTTATTAAGCAAGGAAACATCAATATTAGTAAATAATTGGTTTATGATGTATTTTTTATCTGTTGTTTTAATCGGTACAATTTATCCGATAATTTTAGAAGTAATTTCTTCTCAAAAAATATCTGTAGGTCCACCATTTTTTAACAAATTGATACTACCTTTTTTAATTCCTTTTATGTTGGCGATGGCAATAGGTCCTAAATTAAAGTGGATTAAATCAGATCTTGAAGACAAAATTTATTTAATTTTGTTTTTTATTATTTCTTTAATTTTATCCATATTGATAATTAGAAATTTAGATATTAATTTTCTTTATAATACAGTTTTAATCACTGCAGCTTTTTATTTATTTTTTATTACTCTTAGAGATTTTTTTCATGCAAAATATAGAAACCTATCACAGATAATAGCGCATTTTAGTTTTAGCATTTTAATACTAAGTATTTTATTTAATAATATTTTCTCATCTGAAATTATTACAAATTTAAAAATTAATGAGACTTACCAAGATCAAAATTTGAAGATTAATTTTGAAAGTATTGAGCAAGAAAATAAACAAAATTTTAAAGCTATTAAGGGAAAGTTTACTGTAGTGGATCAAAGTGGATCAATTGAAGTGATGCAACCTGAATTAAGAATATATAATCAACCAAATATTGTTACTAGTGAAGCAGATATTAAAACAAATATATTCACTGACAAATTTATGACAATGAATTATGTCCAAAATCAAGATTATTTTAATATTCGTTATCAAGTAAAACCATTTATGATTTGGATTTGGATTTCCACAATTCTATTGTGTTTCAGTGGCAGTTTAAGTTTTATTAGAAAAAAGTATGAAAGCTAAAATTTTTCCTATATTCTTAATCATTACATTCTCAATAATTTTTTATGTTTTTTATAAGGGTTTACAAAATTCTAATATTTATACTCCTGAAATTAAATCAGAAATTAAAATTCCAAGTTTTGAAGCAAAAGAATTTTTTTCAAAAGACACCATAAATTCAGATCAAATTTTTATAGGGAGTGAATTCTATTTATTAAATATTTGGGCCTCATGGTGTATTCCTTGTAAAGAGGAACATAAGTATTTAATGGATTTAAGTAAAAAAGAAAATATTAAAATTATTGGACAAAATTACAAAGATAATTTTGTTAATGCTAAAAATTTTTTGATAAAGTTAGATAATCCATACGATTTAATTTTTTCTGATAATGATGGCACGATAGCAATTGAATGGGGTGCATATGGAGTACCTGAAAGCTTTTTGATCAAAAATAATCAAATAATAAAAAAAATAATTGGCCCTTTGAATGAAAAATTATTTTCTGAGATAAAAGAATTGACCCAATGAATATTTTAAAGCTTTTAATTACAGTTATTTTTTTGATTAATTTTTATTCCTCTGATTTAAAAGCTAAAAATTTAGGAACCGAAATTACAAAAAATTTAAGATGTTTAATTTGTCAAGGACAATCAGTATATGACTCAGATTCTGAATTTGCTAATAGCTTAAAAATTCTGGTAGAAAAAAAATTAGATGATGGTTTAAATGAAAAACAGATATACGATTATTTGAAAAATAAATATGGAGATTGGATTTTGTATGATCCAGGATTCAATAAAAACACCTATTTTCTTTGGTTATTGCCGATATTGATGTTTGTATTTGGTGGTGCAATAATACTTAGAAAAGTTATATTAAAAAAAAAAAAATTATGAAACATCTAAGAATTTATTACTTGGTTATATTGTCTTTTTTAATTTCTTCTTCAATTTTTGCCGAAGATACTAAAGTTAATGACGATAATACAAAGTTTAATATTTATTCGGGTATGTTTGATTTTAGTGATAATGGAAAGAGATCAACTTTAATTGGTTTCCAACACCAAAATACTGATTTAAATAGAGATACTTTTCTTGGTAATCTCTCTCCAATAACAGGTTTTATGTTTACCGCTGATAGTGCGGCTTATTTATATACCGGCATACAAGCACAATATTCTTTGGGAGCATTAAATATTACACCTAGTTTTACTCCAGGTCTTTATAATCAGGGAGATGGGAAAGATCTTGGACACTTACTGGAATTCAAAAGTGAAGTTCAAATTTCATTAAATTTTTTAAAAAATAGCCAATTAGGCTTTTCATATAACCATTTATCCAATGCTAGCTTAGGCGATAAGAATCCTGGGGCAAATAGTTATATGTTTAATTTTTTTAAAACCTTTTAAAAAAACATTTATGATATTAAGATTAAAAGACTGCCACAATTTTGCTGATTTTAGAAAACTTGCTAAGCTTAAGCTACCATCACCTATTTTTCATTACATTGATGGAGCAGCCGATGATGAGATTACCTATGCCAGAAATACTAGTGCTTTTGACGATGTTGACTTGGTACCCAATGTTTTAAGAGGTGTTGAGGATGTTGATTTATCTACAACTATTTTTGGTAAAAAATTAGATTTACCATTTTATCTGTCACCAACAGCACTACAAAGACTTTTTCATTATGACGGTGAAAGAGCAGTTGGGAAAGCTGCCAAAAAATTCAATACAATGTTTGGTGTCTCTGCTTTAGCCACTGTCAGTGTTGAGGAAATTTCCTCAATGATTGATACACCTAAAATGTTTCAATTTTATTTTCATAAAGACAGAGGTTTAAACGACTCTTGCTTGGAAAGAGCAAAAGCTGCAAAATTTGATGTTATGGCTTTAACAGTTGATACTATTACTGGAGGAAATAGAGAGAGAGACTTAAGAACAGGATTTACCTCTCCACCAAAGTTAACTTTAGCAAGTTTATTTAGTTTTGCTACTAAACCGATGTGGGGGATTAATTATCTTACAAAAGGTAAGTTTGAATTACCTCATTTACAAGATTTCGTTAAAGAAGGTACTGATGTTAACTCATCTATTGGAAATTATTTTTCAACTATGTTGGATCAATCTATGAATTGGAAAGACGCTGAAAATCTTTGTTCTAAATGGGGAGGTCATTTCGCTCTCAAAGGAGTTATGAGTGTAGAAGATGCAAAAAGAGCAGTAGACATAGGATGCACAGGTATAATGGTTTCAAATCATGGTGGAAGACAGTTAGATGGATCTAGAGCACCTTTTGATCAACTTGCAGAAATTGTTGATGCAGTTGGTGATAAATTAGACGTAATTTGTGAAGGTGGAATTCATAGAGGCACACATATGCTTAAAGCATTATCATTAGGTGCCAAGGCTTGTTCAGGAGGAAGATTATATCTCTATGCTTTAGCAGCTGGAGGTCAAGCAGGTGTAGAAAGAGCTTTAGAAAAATATAAAGCTGAACTAGTGCGTGATATGAAACTTATGGGCTGTACAAAAATAAGTGATTTAAGTCGAAATAATTTAAGATTCAGAAGATAGTGAGTTTAAAAAATTGCTATAATTTTAAAGATTTTAGAAATTTAGCAAAAAAAAAATTACCATCACCAATTTTTCATTACATAGACGGTGGCTCAGATGATGAAGCTACTTTAAGAAGAAACACAGAATCATTTAATGAATGTGATTTAGTTCCGAATGTGTTAGCAAATGTTGGTAAACCTGACTTAACAACAACTTTATTTGGAAGGAAAATAGATATGCCAATTTTTCTTTCTCCAGCCGCAATGCAAAGACTTTATCACGTTGATGGTGACAAAGCATCAGCAAGAGCAGCAGAAAAATTTGGAACTTTTTATAGTATGTCTTCGATGAGTAATAATTCTATTGAGGAGATAGCCAATATTTCTGGTGGTCCAAAATTATTTCAACTTTATGTTCATAAAGATAAATCAATCACAGATGATTTGATCGATAGGTCAAGAAGATCAGGATTTGATGCAATGTGTTTGACTGTAGACACATTGGTAGCTGGAAACAGAGAAAAAGATCATAGAACAGGATTTACAACACCTCCAAAACTTACATTAAAAAGCTTAATGAGTTTTGCAATGAGACCTAATTGGGTTTTTAATTATTTAACTGGAAAAAAATTTGAACTCTCAAATGTTAAAAAAAAAACAGACAAAGGAACGAACATTGCAAAATCAGTTATTGAGTATATTAATGAGCAGTATGATCCACTGATGGGATGGAAAGATGCAGAATATTGTGCAAAAAAATGGAATGGACCATTTGCTCTAAAAGGAGTTATGTCAGTTGAGGACGCAAAAAAGGCTGTTGATATTGGTTGTACTGCTATTATGATTTCAAATCATGGAGGTCGACAGCTAGATGGCTCTAGGTCACCTTTTGATCAAGTGAAAGCAATTTCAGATGCAGTTGGCGATAAACTTGAGATTATTTTAGATGGAGGTATTAGAAGAGGCACGCATGTTTTAAAAGCATTAGCAGCTGGTGCAAAAGCATGTAGTTTTGGTAAAATGTTTTTGTTCTCTTTGGCCGCAGGGGGTCAGCAAGGTGTTGAACATTTACTTAAAAATATGCACGATGAGATTTATAGAAATATGGTTTTAATGGGTTGCAAAAGTTTAAAAGAGTTGAATAGTTCAAAATTAATCTATAGAAAATAGAGGGGTAATTATGAAATTAGCAAAAAGTTTAGATAGATTAGGCACAGAGTCTGCATTTACTGTTCTTGCAGAAGCAAAAAAATTAGAGGCACAAGGAAAGCCAATGATTCATTTGGGATTAGGACAGCCAGATTTTAAAACTCCTAAACATGTTGTTGAGGCTGCTAAAAAAGCACTAGATGATGGACATCATGGATATGTTATGTCAAATGGTATCCCAGAATGTCGTCAAGCTGTTACAAGGTGGATTAAAAAACGTTACAATGTAGATATTAATTTTGAAAGAATTCTAATTATGCCTGGTGGAAAACCTACTATGAGTTATGCCATCCAATGTTTTGGTGAACCAGGAGCAGAGATTATACATCCAACACCTGCTTTTCCAATTTATGAGTCAATGATAAACTATACTGGTTCAACTTCTGTCCCATATGACTTAACAGAAAATAAAGATTTAAAATTTGATCCAGATAAAATATTATCTATGATAACAGACAAAACTCGACTGTTAATTCTAATAAATCCAAATAATCCAACAGGAAGCTTTGTTGAAAAAAAAGATGTAGATGTTTTAGCTGACGGTCTGAAGAAGCACCCTCATGTTACAATACTTAGCGATGAAATTTATAGTAGACAAATTTTTGACGGAAAAGAAATGCCAACATTTTTTAATTATCCAGAGTTAAGGGAAAGATTAATTGTATTAGAGGGATGGAGTAAAGCTTATTCCATGACTGGGTGGAGACTTGGTTGGAGCTTTTGGCCAGAACATTTAGTCGAACATGTTAATAAATTATTAATTAATAGTGTTTCATGCGTTAATGCTGCTGCTCAATTTGCCGGTATTGCTGCTTTAGATGGACCAGACGACTCAATTGATGCAATGATGGAAAAATTTACTCAAAGAAGAGATTTAATTTATAAAGGTTTAAATGATTTACCAGGTGTAGAATGTAGTTTACCTGGTGGGGCTTTCTATGCATTTCCTAAGGTAATCGGTACTGGTATGAATGGTGCAGAGTTTGCAAGGAAGGCTATGTATGAAGCAGGTGTTGCAATAGTTCCTGGGTCAGCTTTTGGTGAAACTTGCCAAAATTACGTTAGATTTAGTTTTGCAGCATCAAGGGATAATATTTCTCAAGCTCTTGAAAATATAAAGAAAATGCTGACTAAATAAGCTGTATTTTTGCTAAAATTTTTATTAATATTTATCAATGAACGATCAAGTACAAGCTGAGTTAAAAAAGATTTTTAATGGTAGGTTTTCAACATCAGTATCGACTAGAGCAAACTATGCAAGGGGCGAAGATACTTATGATCCTATTCTATCAAAGGCAGTTGTATTTCCTGAAACTAATGAGGAAGTTTCTAAGATATTAAGCCTTTGCAACAAACATAAAATCCCAGTTGTTCCTTTTGGGACAGGAACTTCTTTAGAAGGAAACGTTGTGGGTCATGACAAGGGAATCACAATTAGTCTTGAAAAAATGAATAAAATTTTGAGTGTCAACGTTGAGGATTTTGATTGTAGAGTTCAAGCTTGTGTAACTAAAGAACAGCTAAATGATTATTTAAGGGAGGACGGAGTTTTCTTTCCAATCGATCCAGGAGCTAATGCAGCTATAGGTGGTATGGCGTCGACTTCAGCTTCGGGAACCATGGCAGTAAAATATGGCACGATGAAAACTGTAATAACTGGTTTAACTGTAATTTTGCCTAATGGAGATATTATTAATACAGGTAGCAGAACTAAAAAAACCTCAGCGGGTTACAATTTGACAAATTTATTTATTGGTTCAGAGGGAACTTTGGGGATTATAACAGAAATTCAATTGAGATTATCCCCAATACCAGAGAGTATTATGTCAGCTGTATGTCACTTTCCTACTTTAGAAAGCGCAGTTCAGACTGCTCAACAGGTTATTCAATATGGTGTGCCTATTGCTAGGATTGAAATGCTTAATAAAGATCAAATGGAAATTAGTATTAATTACTCAAAATTAAAAGATATTGAAGCAGTCCCAACTTTATTTTTTGAGTTTCACGGAACAGAGGGATCAAATAAGGAGAATATAAAAATTGTTGAGGGAATCTCAAAGGATAATAATGGAAGTTCTTTTAAATGGGCAAAAGATTTAGAGGAAAGAAATAAACTTTGGAAAGCTAGGTGGGATGTTTATTACTCTGTTAAAGCATTAATCAACAATGGGAGAGTTTATTCTACAGATGTTTGTTTACCTATTTCCAAAATCACTGAGTGTGTAAATTTTGCTGAGGCGCAAACAAAAAAGCTTGGTTTGAGAGCTCCAATGGTAGGTCATTTAGGTGATGGAAATTTTCATGTAATTTTACCTTATGATCCAAAAGAAGAGGGAACCTATAACAAAATAAGAGACTTTAGTGATCTTTTAATTGAAAAAACTTTGGAACTTAATGGTACAATAACAGGTGAACACGGAGTTGGATTACACAAAAAAGCTTATCTATTGAAAGAACATGGTGACTGCATTCCATTAATGAAATCTATAAAAAGAAGTATTGATCAAAATAATATTATGAACCCTGGTAAGATATTTGATCTTAACTAGTTAAATTTATTTATTTTATGAAAAAAATTCTAATTACAAGAAAGTTGATTAAAGAAAGCGAAGACAAAGCTGTTAAAATTTTTAGTCCAATATTTAACACTAATGATGAGCTGTACTCACAAAAAAAAGTTATTGAAATGAGTAATGGATGTGATGGAATTTTATCATCACTCACTGACAAAATGGATAAACAGACTATTGATAAACTACCTGATACTATCAAGATAATATCAAATTTTGCTGTTGGATTCGGAAACATTGATTTAGAGGCTGCAAAGAGCAGAGGTATTGCTGTTACAAATACTCCTGAGGTATTATCTGATGCAACTGCAGAGATAGGAATACTTTTAATTCTTGGTGCATGCAGAAGAGCTGCAGAGGGCATACAGTCAGCACAAGAAGGTGGATGGAAATGGTCAGCAGATTATTTAATTGGTAAGCAATTAACGGGAACAAGATTAGGAGTTTTAGGAATGGGAAGAATAGGTCAAAAAATTGCTAGAATTGCTAGATCATTAGGAATGATAATTCATTATCACAATAGATCAAAACTTAGTGAGGAAAAAGAACAAGGCGCTGTTTATCATAAAGATATAAAAAGTCTTTTTTCTGTCTCTGATGTTTTATCTATTTGTTGTCCCGCAACAAAAGAAACTGAGAATATGATTAATAAGGAAACAGTAGAGTATTTTCCAAAAGGTGCAGTAATAACTAATGTAGCTAGGGGAGACATTGTTGATGATGAGGCTTTAATAGATGCTTTAAATAGAAGAAAAATTTATGCAGTTGGTCTTGATGTTTATAAAAATGAGCCAAATTTAAATCCAGGGTATAGTAAAATTAAATCAGCATTTATTTTACCTCACCTTGGTAGTGCAACGAAGGACACAAGAATTGCAATGGCTAATTTAGCTATAGATAATATTGATGAGTTTTTTAAAACTGGTAATTGTAAAAATAAAGTCAACTAATTCTACCTTAGATTGAATAAAATTCAACTTCTGCGACATCTACGTTACTTTTTAGAAAGACTCCAATCTCAAACTATGCTTAAATTCGTCAGTTAATTAACTGTAATAGGAGAAATAATGACTAAAGAAAATAAATCATTGAAGGTGAAAACATCTTCAAGACGTAAGTTCTTTAAGACTGCTGCGAAGACAGGTGCTTTAGCTGCAGCCGCTGTTGCAATGCCATACGTAAAGGCAAATGCAGCAACTACATTAAAGATGCAAGCTGCATGGCCTAGTGGAGCAAACATCTTTTTTGAAATGGCTGGAGACTATTGTAACATGGTAAAAGAAATGTCTGGAGGATCTCTTCAGATTGATCTTCAACCAGTTGGAGCAGTTGTAAAGACTTCAGAGATCGGACAAGCGGTTAGTTCCGGTGTAGTAGATATGGGTCACTGGGTGACTGCATATTGGTATGGTAAAAATCCTGCTGCATCATTATTTGGAACTGGTCCTTCATACGGAATGTCATCTCAAGAAGTAATGGGATGGATGGAGTATGGTGGAGGAAGAAAACTATATGACGAAACACTTGCAAAAGTTGGTTTCGATTATATTGGTTTTTTCCATATGCCTATGCCAGCACAGCCTTTTGGTTGGTTCAAAAAGAACGTAACTAAAGTATCTGATGTTAAAGGTATGAAGTACAGAACTGTTGGTTTAGCGACTAACGTTTTGACTGCAATGGGAATGGTAGTTAGACAGTTACCAGGTGGTGAAATCCAGCCGGCAATGAAAACTGGTTTGATTGAAGCTGCTGAGTTTAACAACCCAACTTCAGACTCTCAATTTGGTATGCAAGATGTTTCTAAGCATTATCACTTAGGAAGCTTCCACCAATCTCAAGAGATGTTTGAAATTCCAGTTAACAAAAAAACATACAACAGTTTATCACCTGCACATCAAGCAATATTGAAAAATGCTGCTTACGCTGCAAACAGTGATAACTACTTTAAAGCTTTAGTAAGATACTCAGCTGACTTAGCTAAGTTAATGAATGAGCATAAAGTAAACGTGTATCAAACTTCAGATGAGATTTTAGCTCAACAATTAAAAGGTTGGGATAAAGTTATCGGCGACTTCAATAAGAAAGATCCTTTCTTTAAGAAAGTCGTAGATTCTCAAAAATCATATGCGAAGAGAGTAATGAAATACTTGCTGATGAATCAGCCAAATTACAAACTTGCATACGAAAATGAGTTTGGTCCAATAGGAAAAGTTAAACTGTAATTAACTTTTAATAAGATTTAAAGGGGGGCTTAGGCCCCCTTTTTTATTTGATTAATTCAATACAATTCAATAAAAGTTTATATCTATGATGAGATCTTACATAAAATTTGCTGATAGATTAAGTGTCTCAATGGGTAAAGCTTTCTCGTGGTGCATCGTAATTTTAATGGGAGGTACTTGCTATGAAGTTTTCATGGCGTACGCTTTAAATGCTCCAACTTTATGGAATTTTGATTTTAGCCTTCAAATGTATGGTGCAATTTTTATGATGGCAGGTGCATACACTTTATGCACAGAAGCGCATGTTAGAGGAGACGTTATTTACAGATTATTTCCTCAAAAAACACAAGCTTGGATAGATTTAGTTTTGTACTTTATTTTCTTTTTCCCTGGTGTTGTCGCATTAGCTTTTTATGGCTACGAATACGCAGCGCTTGCATGGAAAATTAAGGAAACAAGTTGGAACAGCCCAGCTCAAATCCAAATTTACATGGCGAAATCTTTGATCCCTTTGTCTGGAACTTTATTAACCCTTCAGGGTGTAAGTGAAGTGTTTAGATGTATTATATGTATAAAAACTGGTAGTTGGCCAGAAAGAGGAACTGAACGTGATGCTGAAGAAACTGAAAAAGTATTAATGAGAACTTCACAAGAAGGAAATAAAGAAGATGTTATTTAGTCTAACAAATCCTGAAGTGGCAATTATGATGATGGGTATATTTCTATTCGCCGTGCTATTAGGTTTTCCGATTGCCTTTACTTTAATGGCGATGGGACTAGGTTTTGGTTATTATGCTTACTTTGACCCAACTAAGATGGAACATCTTTTTGATAATAGGATATTCCAACTTTTTGTACAAAATACCTATACCGTCATGGACAATAACGTCCTTACCGCGGTCCCACTCTTTTTATTTATGGGATATTTGGTTGAAAGGGCAGGTATTGTAGCAAAATTATTTTTTGCAATCAGATTAGCATCTCACAAACTTCCTGCATCAATGGCAGTTGCGGCATTGATTACTTGTGCATTATTTTCAACAGCCACTGGTATTATCGGTGCAGTTGTCACATTAATGGGGCTACTAGCTTGGCCTGCCATGATTAAAGCCGGTTATGACAAAAAATTTGCATCTGGAATAATTTGTTCAGGCGGGTGTTTAGGAATTTTAATTCCACCAAGTATTATGCTGATCGTTTACTCCGTTATCGCTCAACTATCACCATTAAGATTATTTGCCGCCGCTATTTTTCCAGGACTTATGTTGGCGGGACTCTACATTGCTTACGCAGTGTTTAGAGCTTGGTTAAATCCATCGATAGCACCAAAACCGGCGGCAGAAGAAATACCTCCTACAGCAGTAATTATGAAAGAGGTTCTTGTTTCTTTCTTACCTTTGTTTTCTTTAATAATTTTAGTTCTAGGTACAATTTTAGCTGGAATTGCAACACCCGCTGAAGCTGCAGCAGTAGGAGCATTTGGTTCATTAGTGCTCTCATATTTTTATAAAACTCTTAAATGGAAAAATTTCAAAGAGTCTGTTTTTCTAACAGCTAAAACAACTGCAATGATTATGTGGTTATTCATAGGATCGTGGACATTTGCCTCTGTATTTTCTTATCTTGGTGGTCACGAAGTTTTCGAACATTTTTTTAAATCTCTAAATTTACAGCCTTGGCAATTTTTAGTAATTACACAATTGATTATATTTTTATTAGGTTGGCCATTAGAGTGGACAGAAATATTAATTATTTTTGTGCCGATATTTTTACCATTAGTTGAATTTTTTGGAGTTAACCCATATTTCTTTGCAATGTTAATTGCTTTAAATTTACAAACCTCATTTTTAACACCCCCCATGGCAATGTCTGCCTACTACTTAAAGGGAGTTCAATCAAAGAATGTAGAATTAATGCAGATCTTTGGAGGAATAATGCCATTTTTAGGTATCGTGATTTTAGCGATGGTTTTAATGTACTTATTTCCAGGTATAGCACTTTGGTTACCAGAGACATTATTTGCAAATTAATTTTTAAATGACAGATATATTTTCTTTAAGTCTAGAAGAACTTGCAGCTAAGATTAAAGACGCTCAACTCACTTCAGTTGATGTCTGTGAAAAGTATATTGAAAGAATAAATAAATTTGACAAAGATATAAAGGCATGGGCCCATTTCGATAAAAAAGTTTTGTTGGAAAAAGCTTCTGAGGCTGATGATCATAGAAGATCTGGAAAACCAACTGGTCCACTTCACGGTGTACCCATTGCGGTTAAAGACATCATTGGCACAGTTGATATGCCAACAGAATGTGGAACAGTTATAAGAAAAGGTAAATCATATTCACAAAATGCAGAAATAATAGATTTGCTTCATGCATCCGGAGCAATTGTAATGGGTAAAACAGCAACCTCAGAACTTGCTTATTTAGGACCTCCAGCAACCAAAAATCCGCACGATAAAACAAGAACACCAGGTGGTTCCTCAAGCGGATCTGCCGCATCTGTGGCTTCTTTTATGGCACCTGCATCAATTGGATCTCAAACTGGTGGATCCATTATTAGACCAGCATCTTATTGTGGAGTAGTGGGATATAAGCCTAGTTACGGACTAATATCTAGAAATGGTGTTTTGAGAACATCTTATAGTCTGGATCATATAGGAATTTTTGGACGAAAAGTTGAAGATGTAGCTATGTTGGCAAAAGTTCTCATAAAAAAAGATAAATTTGATCCAGCAACCATACATTACTCGACAGAAGGTATTTTATCTGAAACAAAAAAAGGACCTCTGTTTGATCCAAAATTTATTTTTTATAAAACCGAACATTGGAAATTAATAGATAAAAAGTCTAGAGAGTCATTTGAATACTTCATTAAATCATTTAAAAAAAATATCGAGATCTTTGATACTCCTTCTTATTTTAAGGATATACATAAATACCATCAAATTATTCATGAGACTGATTTAGCTAATAATTTTTCAGTTTATTTTAAAAAATTTAAAAAAAAATTGTCTAAGTATATGCAAGATGCAATCACAAGAGGAAATAAATATTCGGCCAAAGAATATGCAGAAGCAATTGATTTTATAAAAAGAAGTTATGAGTCTTACCAAGAAGTTTTTGAGGATTATCATGGAGTATTGTCGCCAGCTAGTCCAGGTGTTGCGCCTACAGGTTTAAAAAGCACAGGAACAGCGGAATTTAATAAAGTTTGGTCTTACCTTGGGACGCCATGTATTTCGTTACCTTTACTTGAGGGAGAAAATAATTTACCATTAGGTGTTCAATTAATTGGCGATAAATATGACGATCATAGATTTTTAGGAGTTGCTAATTGGTTAGAGAAAGAATGTCAGGAATAAAATGAATAAAATTACTACAATCATAGGATTATCTTTTGCAGTTTTCTTTTTAATTGGTTTAGCAACAACTCTAACGAGATCAATGATGATAGGCTTTTTGGATGTTATCCCAGTTTATCTTTTAATGGGTGGAGCTATCATCATGATGATATACGAAGCCTTCTTTGATAAAGATTAATATCAATTAAATTGAAAAATATTAAGACAGATATATTCTCATTCTCATTATTATTTATACAACCAATCTTTATGGCTAGTAACCTAGTTGTAGCTAGGGGTGGTGTTGAATTTGTTCCACCTATTTCACTTGCATTTTGGCGTTGGACAGTTGTTTTTTTAATTTTGTTACCATTCACTTATGTAACTTTAAAAAATAATTTTCATATAATTAAAATCGAATATAAAAAATTATTTTTTTTAGGATCAATGGGATGTGGTATATGTGGCGCTTTCCCTTTTTTAGCTGGTGAGACAACGACCGTTATCAATATGGGAATAATTTACACATCCTCTCCAGTTTTTATTATTCTAATCTCATATTTTTTTTTTCATGAGAAAATAAATTCAACAAAGATAATTGGCTTAATTACTTGCTTGATCGGAGTACTTATCATCATTATTAAAGGTGACTTTGATTTATTGATTAATCTAAAATTTACAATTGGTGATTTGTGGATGTTGGCTGCCGCAATTGGATGGGCTTTATATTCAATTTATTTATTCTATTGGAAATCTAAATTAAAAATTTTTGATAGATTTACTATGATTTCTTTTTTTGGTGCATTGAGCTTGTTACCTTTTTACGTTGGTGAGGAATTATTTTATAAAGAGACAATTTTTGCCACAGAATTCTATTTATGGGTAATTTTTGCAGCTATATCACCAGGGATAATTGCTTTTACTCTGTACACTATTGCTCAGAAAAAATTAGGTGCATCATTGACTGGCTTTACACTTTATGTTTTTACAGTTTATGGAGCAATTTATGGATACTTTTTATTTGACGAAAAATTTGAGAATTTTCATATTATTGGAACCATTTTAGTTTTCTTTGGCGTATATTTAGCTAAGAAAAATAATGTTAAAAAAGTTTAGGAATAATTTGTTATCATTTATACAACTAATAATTTTAGTTTACCTTTTTCTTTTGGCATTTCTTTATTTTTATCAAAGAAATTTAATGTACCATCCTGATGAAAATAATTATTTTAACGATAAACTTTCAGTTAATATTGAAGAGGTTAAAATATCGACACAAGACGGATTAGCTTTGTTAGGCTGGTATCATGAAAAAGATATAAGAAAAAATAAAACAATTTTATTTTTTCATGGGAATGCTGGATCTTTAGAAAATAGAATTCATAAATTGAATCATTTTAGAGACATGAGTGTTAATTTTTTAATAGTTGCCTGGAGAGGTTTTAGTGGCAATGAGGGCAAACCGTCAGAAATTGGATTATATGAGGATGGTGAAAGTGCAATTAGATGGTTGATGAAAAAAGGTGTGGATGAAAAAAATATAGTAATTTATGGAGAGTCATTAGGAACAGGAGTTGCAACACATTTATCCCAAAATAGAAATTTTGCAGGTATAATTTTGGAAACTCCATTTACGTCAATGATTGACGCTGCTAAAAAATTTTATCCATATATACCCGTTGGTCTTTTACTAAAAGATAAATTTGAAAATAAAAATAAAATTAAAAATGTTAAGTCTCCAATTTTGATAATGCACGGTGAAAAAGATCAAATAGTCCCTTTTGAGATGGGTCAAAAGATGTTCGAAATAGCTAATGAACCTAAATATTCTTATTTTACCAAATATGACAATCATATGATGGAGTATGACGAGAATCTTATAAAAACATTAAATTTATTTTTAATTAATTTAAATTAGGCCATATTCTAAACAAATAGTGCTCAAGATTTAATTTTACGCTTAAAAAGTGAAAATTTTTTATTTAATCACAATTTTATTATTAACTTTAAAAAGTTTTGCATTCTCAAAAGAAAATTCATTTTATCCTGACGATTTATTTCATATAGATCATATGGACTCACACAATAAAAAATTTGCACTATATTTTAAGACAAGAAAGAAATCTATTTTAGCTAGAGGTGAAGATAGTAATTATATAAATGATTACCCAAAAGATCTTTATATCTATAATTATTCAACAAAGTCCTCTTCACCATTGATCTCTTATGATTGGTTTCCTTCTCAAGCCAAGTTTCATTTAGCGGAATATGACTTTCCCATATTTCCAGATGATTTCGCTTATTACCTTTTAAAAGATGATAAAACGTTAGTAATGATTAGTGCAGTTAAAAGTTTAAATGCTAATTTTAAATACGATATTTTTAATAAGAAACTTGAACTTTACTCTACTACAGGAAAATTTGATTTTATTATTTCCTCTTTCTCTAAAGATTGTGGGCATTATAAATTTAAGGATAATTATAAGTGTAGTATTTATAAACCTTTAATTTCGAGTAATTTAATTAACTAACTTGCGTAAAAGCCTCAGCAAATTTTTCTGCATTGAATATTTCTAAATCATCTTCTTTTTCACCTAAACCTAAAGCAATAATAGGTAATTGATATTTTTTTGCTATTGCCAGCAAAATACCACCTTTGGCAGTTCCATCTAATTTGGTCATGATTAGACCAGTTAAAGGAATAATTTTGTTAAATTCTTCCACTTGATTAATCACATTCTGTCCTGATGTTGCATCTAAAACTAAAATAATATTGTGAGGAGCATCTTGGTCAATTTTTTTTGTAACATTGGCTATCTTTTTATATTCTTCCATTAAATTTTTTTTATTTTGTAGTCTTCCAGCAGTATCAATTAAAACTTGGTGAAAATTATTTTTGATTGCATCGTCAACTGCTTTGTATGCCACTGATGCTGGATCAGAACCTTGAGATGATTTAGTTAATTTGACCTCAATTTTATTTGCCCAATTCTCTAATTGTTCAATAGCAGCAGCTCGAAAAGTATCAGAAGCAGCAAACATAACTTTGTTACCATTAGTTTTTAATATTTTACCTATTTTACCAATAGTTGTTGTTTTACCAACACCATTTACTCCTGAGATTAATGTTGCGTTGAGTTTATCTTTTTTTTCAAAAAAAGAATTATTTTCTAAAGGCTTCATTAAATTAACAATGTACTCTTTTAAAATAAAATTTATCTCTGTTGATAGATCTTTGTTTGGATCAATTTTTTTATTCGAAATGATTTCTTTAATTTCGGATGCAGCCTCGACACCAACATCAGATTCTATTAAAAGCTCTTCGATTTTATCTAAATTTTTATCGTCAATCTCTTTTTTTATTATTATTTCTTTTAATCCAGATGTTAATGCAGATGCACTTTTTTTAAAACCTATCTTAAATTTGTCAAAAATACCCATTAAAGTTTGATCTCAATTTCTTTTATTTCTGAAACGGGTCCTTTCATGTGGATTGAATTTCTATCATCTATAAGAATTGATAACTTACCTGTTTGAAATTCTATGTCTGTTTTATTTCCGTTAAGATTGTTTAATTTACCTGCAAAGGCAGTTGCGCATGCAGCTGTTCCACAAGCTTTGGTTAGCCCAGCCCCTCTCTCCCATACTTTTACTTTAATCAAATTTTTATTAATTATTTTAGCAATTGTAACATTACATTTTTCTGGAAAAATTTTATGATTTTCAATTTTGGGTCCGATTTTTTCAATACTAAAATTTTCAATTTCGTTTACAAAAAAAACAATATGTGGATTTCCAACATTAACAGCAGTACCACCAAAATGTTCTTTATCATTTAAATCAGTGATTCCAATATTCAAATTTTTAGTATCTAATTTTTCCGATAAAGGAATTTCGTTCCATTGTAATTTAGCTTTACCAATTTCAGTTGTAACAACATTTTTATCTAAAATTTTTGACTCTAATTTTCCATTTAAAGTAGATAAGATGATCTTTTCAGCTTTTGTCTCTTCAGAGATTAATTTTGCAACACATCTAGTGCCATTTCCACATGCACCAGACTCCCCTCCATCAGAATTAAAAAATTTTAAATTCGCATCACTTGATTTGCTGGTCTCAATAAATATTAATTGATCACAACCAATAAAATTTCTATTACAAATCTTTATAATCTGATCTTTAGTTAAATCGGTAATTTTTTGTCTATTATCAATGATGACAAAATCATTACCTAATCCATCCATTTTAAAAGCTCTTATATCCATATATAGTTATTTAACTTATTTATTGACTTTTTGAACCTCTATTATAGTTTGTGGCAGTTTCCGCAAAAGCGTTAAATTTGCGGTGTCTTTGGAAACAAAGAGATCGACACTAGTCAGCGAGGGTTCGCCCACTAGTGCGATTACTGCTGTGTGAAATAAATATGTTTGAAAATTTGACAAATAAATTTGAGGAAGTCTTTTCCTCTTTAAAAAAAGCACCTTCGCTTGATGAGCGTCAAGTTGATGAAGGTCTTAGATCCATTAGGCAAGCTTTATTAGAAGCTGACGTATCACTTGATGTTGCAAAAGATTTTATTGAGAAAGTTAAACCTAAAGCTTTAGGACAAGAAATCATCAAATCTACATCTCCTGGTGATATGGTTGTTAAGATTGTTTACGACGAATTAGTATCTTTATTAGGTGAAAAAAATAATGATGTAAATCTTAATGCCGTACCACCAGTGTCTATGATGTTAGTTGGTCTACAAGGTTCTGGTAAAACTACAACTACTGCTAAACTTGCAAAATATTTGGAAAATAACAAAAAAAAGAAAGTTATGATGGTGAGTTTAGATATTTATAGGCCAGCCGCCCAAGAGCAATTAAAATCTTTAGGTGAACAAAATAATATTTTAACTTTGCCAATAATTGAAGGGCAACAACCATCCGATATTTGTCAAAGAGCAATTAGTGCTGCAAATCTAAATGGTGCTGATGTCATTTTATTTGATACAGCAGGTAGAACACAAATAGACTTGCAAATGATGAGTGAAATAAAACAAATCGAGAATATAATTAAACCTGCTGAAACCTTTTTAGTTGCTGACTCTTTGACTGGTCAAGTAGCAGCATCCGTAGCAAAAGAATTTAAAGATACTGTAAATCTCTCTGGTATTATTTTAACAAGAGCTGATGGTGATGCAAGAGGTGGAGCCGCAGTTAGTATGAAATTTATCTCACAAGTACCAATTAAATTTTTGGGTATAGGCGAAAAAATTAATAATCTTGAGGTTTTTCATCCAGATAGAATTGCTAATAGAATTTTAGGGATGGGAGATATTGTTTCTCTAGTAGAGAAAGCGGCTCAAGATCTTGGTGAAGAAAATATTAAAAAGGCAGAAGAGAATTTAAAAAAGGGACAATTCTCTATGGAAGATTATTTAGCACAACTAAGACAAATGAAAAAAATGGGTGGAATAGAAGGCATCATGTCTTTTATGCCTGGTGTTTCAAAAGTTAAATCACAAATGGATGCGGCTGGAATTGATGAGAGTATTATTACAAAGAATGAAGCTATAATATTGTCTATGACAAAAAAAGAGAGAGAGAACCCAAAGATAATTGATGGTTCTAGAAAAAAAAGAATTGCTAATGGTTCTGGCACAGATCCAGCCACTATCAATAAGTTGTTAAAACAATTTAAAATGATGTCTGAAATGATGAAAAAGATGTCAAAGGGTAATCTGAAAGGTATGACTGACAAAGGAATACCTCCAGAATTATTTAATCAATTAAAGTAAAAGAAGGAGAGTGAATGTTAAAGTTAAGATTATCAAGAGGCGGAACTAAGAAAAGACCCGTTTATAAAGTAGTTGTTGCAGACAGTCGTTTTGCAAGAGATGGTAGATTTATAGAGAAAGTGGGATTTTTTAATCCACTATTACCAAAGGAAAAAAAGGAAAGAATTGGATTAGAAGCAGAACGAATAAAGTATTGGTTGGGTCAAGGTGCACAACCAACAACTAGAGTAGCAAGAATTTTAGGTGAAAATGAATTGATGCCTATGCCGGCGAATGGAAATAATCCT
>CACGVC010000010.1 GCA_902576335.1 uncultured Pelagibacteraceae bacterium | reverse complement strand
AATGAAAATAATCTGAACTAATATGAGTGCTTCTTCTAACAAAGTAAGCCCATAGTATTAGATATTTTAAATTATTCAATTAAAAGTAGTATAATTTTTTTATTGATAATTATTTTAATACATAATGAAATGCTTTTAAAAAAAATGGAGGATAAATGAAATTCATAAAATACTTATCAATTATTTTAGTTTCATCAATTTTGTCAATTAATTCTTCTTTTGCAGAAAAATGGGATATGGCATTAGCTTATGGTGCTGGTAATTTTCATTCTGCAAACGCAACTGAATTTGCAAAAAATGTGACTGAAAAAAGTGGTGGAAAACTTACAATAGTTACTCATCCAGGCGGCTCATTATTTAAAGGTGGAGAAATCTTTAGAGCTGTGAGAACTGGTCAAGCTCAGATTGGAGAAAGATTTATGTCAGCTTTGGGTAAAGAGGACCCTTTACTGGAAGTAGATTCACAGCCGTTCTTGGCAACATCTTACTCGGATGCAATGAAATTATACAAAGCATCTAAAGCTGAGATCATCAAAGGCTTAGATAAAAAAGGTTTAGTATTTCTTTATGCTGTGCCATGGCCTGCACAAGGCTTATATAGCAAAAAGGAAATCAACTCTGTCAATGACCTTAAAGGTTTAAAGTTTAGAGCATACAATTCTGCAACAATAAGAATTGCTGAGCTGACAGGTATGGCGCCAACAAAAATTGAAGCTGCTGAAATAAGCCAAGCATTTTCTACTGGTGCTGTTGAAAGTATGATCACTTCCCCAACGACAGGAAAAAATTCTAAAATATGGGAAAATGGTGTGAAATATTTTTATGATATAGCAGCTTGGTTTCCAAAAAATATGGTAATTGTAAATAAAGATTCTTGGAATAAACTTGATCAAGCAACAAAAGATCTTGTAATGAAACAAGCAGCTTTAGCAGAAAGAAAAGGCTGGCAATTATCAAAACAAGGAAATGTCGGCGACAAAAAAGCTTTAGCTAATGCTGGAATGGTAGTAGGTAAAGTAAATGCGTCTCTACAAGCTCATTTTGAAAAAGTAGGTGAGACTATGGCAAAGGAATGGTCTCAAAAAGCTGGTTCAAGAGGGGCAGACGTTTTATCAAGTTATAAATAATCAAATTTTAATTAAGGCCACCAAAGAATATTAGGTGGCCTTAAATTATCATGTTTAAAATCTTAGATAAAAATTTAAATAAACTTTATAAATTTTCTGGATACATCGCAGCAGCATTTCTTATTTTGGTGGCAGTATTCATTTTGATAGGTATTTCATCAAGAATATTTGGTTTTTATATCAGAGGTCTTGCTGAATACTCAGGTTACTGTATGGCTGCAGCATCTTTTTTTGCTTTAGCTTATACATTTGTTGAAAACGGTCACATAAGGATTACTCTTTTTCTTGAAAAATTATCAGGTTTAAAAAGAAAATTTATTGAAATTTGGTGTTTAAGTGTAGCAACTTTTTTCTCTGGGTATTTGGCATTTTATTTTGTTAAAATGTTAGTTATTTCATATAAATTTCAAGAAAGAAGCGAGGGTGCAGATGAAATTTTAATTTGGATCCCTCAAACAAGTGTAGCTGTTGGTTCCACTATTTTCTTTATGTGTGTTTTTCATCAACTTATTTTAATTTTTAAAAAAAGTTAAATGGCTGAAATTTTATTAACAATATTTTTCATAAGTGTTTTATTGTTATTTCTTGGTTCAGGTATTTGGGTAGCCTTGAGCATGATTGGGGTATCTGCAATAGGTATGATGTTATTTACATCAAGACCAGTTGGAGATGCAATGGCAACAACAATATGGGGAACATCATCTTCGTGGACACTGACGGCATTACCTTTATTTGTCTGGATGGGAGAAATTTTATTTAGAACAAGATTATCTGAAAATCTGTTTAAAGGTTTATCTCCATGGATGCAAAAATTACCTGGAGGTTTAATTCATGTAAACGTAGTCGGTTGTGCTTTATTTGCTGCAATTTCAGGCTCTTCTGCTGCAACAGTTGCAACTGTAGGGAAGATGTCTATACCCGAGTTAAGAAAAAGAAATTATCCTGAGAAAATTTTACTTGGTAGTCTTGCTGGCTCTGGAACACTAGGTTTATTGATACCTCCATCAATAATTTTGATTATTTATGGAGTAGCAGTTCAAGAGTCTATTGCAAAGTTATTTATAGCTGGAATTTTACCGGGGATAATGATTGCACTAATTTTTATGTCATATGTTATTTTCTGGTCTTTGATCAATAAAAAACAAATGCCCAAAATTATTGAAGAATATTCAATTTTTGAAAAGATAAAAAGATCTAAACAACTTTTACCTGTTATATTTTTAATCTCAGCTGTTATAGGTTCAATATATACTGGTATAGCTACTGCTACTGAGGCCGCATCCTTAGGAGTTGTTGGAGCTTTAATTTTGTCCTATTTTCAAAAAAGTTTAACTTTAGAAACTTTTAAAACATCCTTGCTAGGTGCAACAAAAACATCTTGTATGATTGCATTTATCTTAGCAGGCTCAACATTCTTATCTTTGGCGATGGGTTTTACAGGTTTACCAAGAAACTTAGCAATGTGGATCCAAAATATGGATTTATCTCCTTATGTGTTAATTTTTGTTTTAATGATTTTTTATATCATTTTAGGGATGTTTCTTGATGGCATCTCAGCAGTAGTATTGACGATGGCAATTATAGAACCAATGATTAGACAAGCAGGTTTTGACATGATTTGGTTTGGTATATTTTTAGTTATTGTTGTAGAGATGGCCCAAATAACACCACCCGTGGGTTTTAATTTATTTGTTCTTCAAGGTATGGCCAACAAAGATATGGGCTATATTGCTCGAAGTGCCTTTCCATTATTCTTATTAATGGTTTTAGCAGTGATTTTGGTTGTGGTTTTTCCAGAGATTGCTTTGTGGCTACCAGAGCAAATGATTAAAAATATTAATTAATACTTGGAAACCTTTTCTCCAGCTATAATGGCTTTTAGGTCATCATATTCTTTACAATCGCAACCTTTTAAAACTTCTAATCTTTCAACTGCAAGATTATGTCTATTTGTTGCTACGTAAAGTTCACCCAAATATTCATTAATACCAATGTGGTAAGGATTGATAGCCAAACCTTGAAGATAATATTTCTCTCCATTTTCAAAATCACCTAATTTTCTAGAGGTAAAACCTAAATAATTTAAAGTATCTGGTTTATTTGGTTTTTTGTTGTTTGATTTAAGTAAAAGTTTTAAAGCTTTTTCATAACTTGATTGCGCTTTATCTTTTTTTCCTTTTTTTTCATATTTACTTGCAGATTTTATTAATTTAACTGCCTTTTCATAATTTGTTTTGGTTTTTGGACCATCACCCTCTCCTCCACTACTAGATCCTGCCGAATAAGAATTTGATACTAAAGTTATAGACAGTATAATTGTAAAAATTAATTTTTTAATCATTTTTAAACTTCTTCATTTTATTTAAAGGTCTTAGTTTGAGACCATTATTTAATAAGTTATCTTTGATAGACTTAGCAGTTGCTAATGAACTCATATTGTCTCCATGTATACACACAGAATCGATTTCACAAGGTATTTGCTTTCCACTGTGACAATTAAGCGACTGATTTTTAACCATACTTAAAACGTGTGTTTTTGCCTGCTCTGGATCTATAATTAAAGCATGAGGTTTCTTTCGGGAGACAAGATTTCCGTCATCCTCATAATTTCTGTCCGCAAATATCTCACAAGCTATTTTCATATCGAGTTTTTTTGCAGCTTCCTCCATTTTAGATCCAGTGGGAACCAAATAAATTAAATCTTTGCTAATTCCTTTTATACTTTTTGCAAGTATTGTTGCTAAATCAATATTTTCACATGCCATATTATTTAAAGCTCCATGAGGCTTAATATGTGTAACGTTTTCCCCTTGCTCTAATGCTATCTTTTGAAGAATATCGTATTGATCAATTATAAGTTTTTCAATTTCTGAGTCAGATAAATTCATCCTTTCTCTTCCAAAATTTTCTGGATCATTGAAAGATGGATGCGCACCGATACTTACACCATTTTTTTTTGATATTTCTATGACGTGGCTCATAGTTTCCTCATCACCAGCATGGTATCCACAAGCAACATTTGCAGAATTAACTATTTCCAATAATTCTGGGTCATGTTTATTTGAGTGGTGTTTTGATTTTTCTCCTAAATCACAATTTATATTAATTTCCATAGTCATAAGTGTTAAGTATATCATGGCATGATAAAAAATATATTAAATCTTGGTGACGCAGCATTATATTGTGACTTTGGTAAAGAGGTAAACAGAGAAACCAATACCCAAGTAATTAGATATTTTAAAAGTATTCAGAGGGAAAATATAACATCAATAAATAATTTATCTCCCTCTTATAATAAATTAATAATTTCTTTTGATTTAAAAAAAACGAATTTTAAAGATTTAAAAAAAATAATAGAAAACCTTAATATTACAAATGAAGATGATCTAAAAAACAAACAAATTGAAGTTCCAGTATGTTGTGATGAAAATTTTGCTTTAGATATAGTCAGATTGGAGAAAAAACTTAATCTAAAAAGAGAAAAAATTTATGAAAATTTTTTTAGTAAAGAATTCTTTTGTTATATGACAGGCTTTATTGCTGGAATGCCTTTTTTAGGAGATTTATCTGAAAATATGAGAGCCAAACGTCTCGAAACACCTAGGGTTAAAGTTCCTAAGGGATCGGTGGCTTTAACCGAACAGTTTGCAAATATTTATACTTTTGAAAGTCCAGGTGGATGGAATGTTATTGGTAATAGTCCATTAAGAATATTTGATAACTCAAAAGAAACAAATCCAAATTTAATAAATCCAGGTGATATTGTTTTATTTAAAGAAATATCAAAAAAACAGTATGAAAATTATAATGAGTAAAAATTATTTTCAAGTTATCAGAGCAGGAATTAACACTACTTTTCAAGATGAGGGTCGAAAAAATCTTTATCATGTTGGAATTCCTTTTAGTGGAGCAATGGATAAAAGAAATTATCTATTATCAAATAAACTTGTTGGTAATAAGATAAATTCACCTTCTCTAGAATTTGCGTACCAAGGCCCTTTACTTAAATATTTTGGAAATAAAATTAATATTGCAATCACAGGTGATGTAAATTTTAAGATAAAAAAAAAAGATATAACTATTGATGGTAACTGTTATCAATCTTTAAATTTAGAGAATGGTGATGAAGTAGATATTTTATCTACCAATAAGTCTGTTTACGGATATTTAGCTATTGGTGGTCAGATAGATTTAAAGTACCAATGGTCTAGTTGTTCTACAAATACAAAAGCAATTATTGGTGCAAATGATGGTAAAAAGTTTGAAAACGAACAAGTGATAAATATTTCAAAATTAAATAATCAATCAGTGGAAAGAAAATTAAATTATATAAATACTAAAATAGAAAATATCAGAATAATTAAAGGAACAAACTTTGATTATTTTTCAGATAAAGGAAAAAAAATCTTTCTAGAAAAAGAATTTATTGTTTCAAAGTTAACTGATCGTATGGGTATGAGGTTAGAGGGACCTAAAATAGAGAATGTTATTGATACTAATATTAAATCAGAAGGATTAATAAAAGGAGTAATACAAGTACCTGCAGATGGAAATCCCATTGTTATGCTTTCAGATCATGGAACAATAGGAGGCTATCCAAAAATAGGAGTTGTAATAAGTGCTGATTACGACAAATTAGTTCAACTATCACCAGGTTCTAAGATAAAGTTTAAGCAGATTGATTTATCTAGTGCAGAAAATTTATTTAAGTTATATGACTTAGAAACTCAAAATTTAATTTCTCAAATTGAATGAACATAATCAAAACAATACCTGGACCTTTTCTGGTTTTTTTTGGAGCTGTAAGCTTAAGTTTTGGAGGATTAATTGTTAAGTCTTTTGAAGGCTCTACGCTCTGGCAAATTTTATTTTGGCGATCATTTTTCTTTATAATTGTTGTTATTTTTTTTCTTTTGTTCACTTATAAAAAAAAATTTTTTAGTGTTTTAACTAAATCTGGAATTCCTGGATTTGTTGGCGGAGCTATTTTATCTTTAGGTTTTGCCAGTTATGTATTTGCTATGTATGAAACTACAGTTGCAAATACAAATTTTATTATTCAAACACAAACTCTTTTTTTGGCAATATTTGGTTATGTTTTTTTGAAGGAGGCAATATCTAAACTTACTTTCTTTTGTATATTGCTTGCTGTCTCAGGTATTTTTTTGATGCTTGGAACTTCAATTTCTCCCGGTGAAATGACAGGCAATCTTGTGGCATTTGTAATGCCAATCTCTTTTGCAATTTTAATATTAATAGTAAGAAAGTTTCCTGAGATCGATATGATTCCACTTCAATTAGTAGCAGGTATATTTGCAATGATAATTGGATTATTAATGTCGCCAACAATAATGATATCTTCAAAAGATATTTTTTTGGGATTTTTAGCAGGTTTTTTTCAGTTAGGTTTTGGTTTTATACTTATTACAATTGGGGCAAGGTCAACTCCGTCGGCTTTTGTTGGTATAATAATGTTAACAGAGGCTGTTCTAGGTCCATTGTGGGCCTGGATGTTTGCAAATGAGAATCCGCCTTTGTTTGTTTTAATTGGAGGCTCAATAGTAATTACTGCAGTCATTTTGCAGTTTTTGAATAAATTTTTAACTAAAAAGAAAGCATATTAACATTTATGTTTATGTTTATTTATGATATAAAGGAATTAATTACGGGAGAGACTACAAATTTTCGTAGCGCCGAAGGAGCAACCACCCAGGAATCTCTCAGGCAAAATGGACCGTAACATATTAACTCTGGAAAGAGATTAAATTCTCGCCGAAGGAGCAAAACTCTCAGGCAAATATACAGATGGGTAAAAAGAGTTAATATGGATACAAAAAAAACATCGCTTTATCAATTGCATCAAGATAGCAAAGCAAAATTTGTAGAATTTGCAGGATATCAAATGCCAATTCAATATTCTGAGGGTATTGTTGAAGAACATAGGTTCACAAGAAACCATTCTGGTATTTTTGATGTTTCGCATATGGGTCAATTATTTATTTATGGCCGAGAGGATTTAGTTGATGATTTAGAGAGAATTTTTCCACTAGACTTAAAAAATTTAAAACTAAATCACTCAAAATATAGTTTTTTAATGAGTGACAATGCTGGAATTTATGATGATTTAATAATCACTAAAATTAAAGATGGTTTTTTAATAATTCTAAATGCTGCTTGTAAAGAAAATGATTTTAAAATTTTAAAGGCGCTATTAAATGATAAATATAAAATGGTTTTGGATGTAGAAAGATCTTTAATTGCAATCCAAGGACCTAAATCTGTGCAAATTCTTAAAAGTGTTATTGAAGGTGTTGAAAATTTAAATTTTATGTCAGGTAATTGGTTTACACTGGATGACCACAATATTTATGTTACAAGATCAGGATACACAGGTGAAGATGGTTTCGAGGTATCACTAACTAATGAATTTGCAGACAGGTTTACAAGAAGATTAATTGATAAAGGTGCAAAATTAATTGGTCTTGGAGCACGAGATACATTAAGATTGGAAGCTGGTCTATGCCTGTATGGTCATGAACTAAGTAAAGACAAGACTCCAGTTGAGGCAAATTTGAAATGGGCTATATCAAAAGATAGAATTTTAAAAGGAAACTTTATTGGATCAGATATAATTACTAAACAATTAAACAATGGAGTGAACAAGATAAGAGTAGGGATAAAGCCGGAGGGAAGAATAATCGCTAGAGAAAAAACTAAAATATACAATGAATCTGATTTAGAAATTGGCGAAATAACAAGCGGGACGTTTGGACCAAGTGTTAATGGCCCTGTGGCTATGGGATACGTGGAAAATAAATTTTCAAAAAAAAATACTAAAATATTTTTAGAGGTTAGAGGTAAAAAGCATCCAGCTACAATTTGCAGTTTGCCTTTTTACAAAAAAAGTTATGTAAAAGGAGTTATATAATGAGTGAAGTAAAATATTCTAAAGAGCACGAGTGGATTAAATTAGAGGGGGATATAGCCACTATTGGGATAACTAAGCATGCAACAGAAATGTTAGGAGATATAGTTTTTACAGAACTTCCAGAAAAAGGGTCTAATGTGGAAAAAGATGGAACAGCAGGTGTAGTAGAATCTACAAAAGCTGCAAGTGATGTATATACACCGGTAAGTGGCGAAGTTGTTGATTTAAATCAATCTATTGTTGATGATCCATCGAAAATAAATCAGGATCCAGAAAACTCTGCTTGGTTTTTTAAATTGAAAATTAAAGATAAGTCAGAGATGGATACTTTAATGAATAAAGACGAGTACGATAAATTTGCAAAGGAGAGCTCAGCATAATGTTACAAAATTCACAAAAAGATTTTTTAAAAAGACACATCGGTCCCTCTGAAGAGGATCAATTAAAAATGCTAAAAAAATTAAGTTATAAATCGCTTGATGATTTAATAGATAATACTGTGCCAGAAAAGATACAGTTTAAGGGTGAACTTAATATTGGTGAGTCGAATTCAGAATATGAAGCGTTAAGAAAACTAAAAGCAATTTCAAAAACAAACCAAATTTATTCAAATTTTATTGGTATGGGTTATTACGGAACGTATACACCATATGTAATTTTAAGAAATATATTAGAAAATCCAGGTTGGTATACTTCTTATACACCATATCAGCCAGAGGTAGCCCAAGGAAGATTGGAAATGTTATTAAACTTTCAACAAATGATTGTTGATTTTACAGGTATGGATATTGCAAACGCTTCTTTGCTTGACGAAGGCACAGCGGCAGCAGAAGCTATGGGTTTAAGTCATAGACTAAATAAAAGTGATAGTAATTTAGTTTTTGTTTCAGAAAATTGTCACCCACAAACTATTGATGTTATACAAACTAGGGCAGAGCCCATGGGTTTAAAAGTTCTTGTTGGAAATGAGGACAAAGTCTTAGAGCAGTTAAAAGAAGATATTGTTTGTGGAATTTTACAGTACCCAGGAACTTTAGGTGATATCAAAGATCCTAGTGAAGCAGTAAGTAAAATTCATAAAAAAAATGGTAAAGCAATTTTGGCATGTGATCTTCTAGCTCTTGCTAAACTAAAAACACCAAGAGAGCTTGGAGCTGATATTGCAGTCGGTAGTTCTCAAAGGTTCGGTATTCCTATGGGTTATGGCGGACCTCATGCAGCATTTTTTGCAACGAAAGATGAATATAAAAGATCTATGCCAGGAAGAATAGTTGGTGTTTCAGTGGATAGACATGGAAATAAAGCTTACAGATTATCACTACAGACCAGAGAGCAACATATCAGAAGAGATAAAGCTACAAGCAACATTTGTACCGCTCAAGCTTTGTTAGCAATAGTTTCTGCAGCATATGCTATTTATCATGGCCCAAATGGAATAAAAAATATTTCTGAGAGAGTATCTCAATTAGCAAAAAATTTTGCTGATAAGATAAAGCAATCTGGATATGAATTATATTCAGATTATTTTTTTGATACAGTAACAATTATTACCAACGAAAAGACTGATCAAATATTTAAAAATGCTTTAGCTCAAAAAGTAAATATAAGAAAAGTAAATTCAGAAATGCTTGCTGTTTCTTTTGATGAAAAGAAAAATGTTTATAGAGTAAATCAATTATTAAAAATTTTTAACGCTGCGGAGTCCATTAAAAAAGAAGATCCTACAGTAAGTTTACCCAATCTACCAAAAAAATTATTAAGAACTTCTAAATTTCTAGAACATCCTGTTTTTAACTCGTATCATTCAGAAACAGAAATGCTTAGATATCTTAAGAAATTAGAAGATAAAGATATAGCTCTCAATAGAACTATGATTGCCCTAGGTTCATGTACAATGAAATTAAATGCTACTGCAGAAATGATACCTATTTCATGGAGAGAATTAGCAGAGCCTCATCCATTTGTGCCTATTGAACAGATGGAAGGATATAGATCAATGTTCACAGATCTTAAAAATTGGTTAAGATCAATTACTGGTTTTTCAGGAGTTTCACTGCAGCCTAATGCAGGTGCTCAAGGTGAATATGCAGGGTTAATGGTAATAAGAAAATATCATTTAGATAGAGGCGATAATAATAGAAATATATGTTTAATACCAAGTTCAGCACATGGGACTAATCCAGCAAGTGCCCAAATGGTTGGAATGAAAGTTGTTGTAGTTAATTGCGATAAAGAGGGAAATGTTGATTTTGAGGATTTAAAGAAAAAAGCTGAATTAAATTCTGAAAATCTTGGAGCTTTAATGGTTACCTATCCATCTACACATGGAGTTTTTGAGGAAAAAATATCAGATATTTGTGATTTAATTCATAAACACGGAGGTCAAGTTTATATGGATGGAGCAAATTTAAATGCCCTAGTAGGAATCGCAAAACCAGGAAATTTTGGTCCTGATATTTGTCATATTAACTTACACAAAACATTTTGTATTCCACATGGTGGGGGAGGACCCGGAATGGGACCGATTGCATGTAAAAGACATTTGCAAGTTTATCTGCCTAATCATCCAGTTGTCAAAGATTGTGGGCCCGCAACAGGAATTGGTGCAGTTTCAGCTGCTCCATGGGGAAGCTCAAGTATTCTATCAATTTCATGGATGTATATTAAGATGATGGGGTCTGAAGGACTTAAATTGGCTACTAAAATTGCAATTTTAAATGCCAATTATATAGCTAATAGACTTAAAGATCATTTTCCTATTTTGTATAAAGGTTCAAAAGGTAACGTAGCGCATGAATGTATAATTGATATTAGAACAATTAAGTCTGAGACTGGAGTTACTGAAGAAGATATTGCTAAAAGATTAATTGATTATGGGTTTCATGCTCCAACAATGTCATGGCCAGTTGCCGGTACCATGATGATTGAACCTACTGAAAGTGAGAGTTTATCAGAACTTGACAGATTCTGTGACACATTAATTAATATCAAACAAGAAATAGATAAAATTAAGTCTGGAAAATTTGATAAAGTTGATAATCCAATTAAGAATGCTCCTCATACAGATATGGAGCTTGCATCAGATGACTGGAAACATAATTATTCTAGAGAGGAAGCAGCCTATCCAGCTAAATTTTTAAGATCAAATAAATTTTGGCCCCCGGTTGCACGTGTGGATAATGTTTATGGAGATAAGAATATCTTTTGTAGTTGTCCGAGTATGGATGAATTTAAAGAAGACGCAGCTTAATTAATGAAAGTAGCTGTAATCGGCTCAGGCATATCAGGCTTAAGCGCAGCTTATTATTTATCAAAAAAACATCAAGTAGATCTTTTTGAGAGAGAAGATCACTTTGGAGGTCACTCTTATACGATTGATGTAAATCTTAATAAAAAAAAAGTATCTGTTGATGTGGGATTTATTGTATTTAATCATCAGACATATCCAAATTTAATAAATTTTTTTAAAGAGATTGATATTGGAATTGAAAAAAGCGATATGTCATTTTCTGTTTCTGTAGAAGACACTAATTATGAGTATTGTGGTAAAGGTTTATCGGGTATCTTTGCTAACAAATCTAACTTATTGAATATTGAATTTCTCAAAATGTTTTTAGATATTTTAAAATTTTATAAAACTTGTGATAATATCTCAGAATTTGATCAAAAAATAACTTTAGATGATTTTTTAAAAAAAAATAAATGGTCCAGAGGTTTTATTAATTACCACATTATACCAATGGTGTCTGCGATTTGGTCTATGCCACCATATGAGGCAGGTAAAATGCCTATGAATTTTTTTTTAAAATTTTTTCAAAATCACGGTCTATTTAAACTTAAAAACAGACCCCAGTGGTACACTGTCACCCAAAGAAGTAGAGTATATGTCAATAAAGTTTTATCTCTAATCAGTGGTCAGTACTTCAAAAATTATAGGATAAAATCTGTTAAAAGAATCTCATCAGGATTACAAGTCTATTATGGTGGCAATAATGAATTTTTCCATTATGATAAGGTCGTTCTTGCAACTCATGCAAATGAAGCGTTAAATTTAATAGATAATCCATTAGATGAGGAAAGGAATATTTTATCAAATTTTAGTTATAGAGAAAATTTAGCAATATTGCATACAGATGAAAATATCATGCCTAAAAATAAAGATGTATGGTCCTCATGGAATTCTTTTGTTGATAAAAAGAATACAAGTAAAAACTCACTTTCATACTGGCTAAATCTTCTTCAAAACTTAAAAAATGAAAAAAATATATTTTTGACCTTAAATCCTATAAGAGAAATATCTGAGGATAAAATTTTAAAGAAAATTAATTTTACACATCCTTATTACGATCAAAAAGCTTTAGATAATCAAAAAAAATTGAAAAACATTCAAAACAAAGAAAATATATTATTTTGTGGAAGTTATTTTGGTTACGGTTTTCATGAGGATGGCATAAAATCATCAATTGAAATGTTAAAAAACTTAAATGATTAGTTCAATTTATAATGGTACGGTTATTCACAAAAGATTTAAACCTAAAACTCATTTTTTTAAATATAGTGTATTTTCATTATTAATAGATTTATCGGAGTTAGACGAGATAGATAAAAATATTAAGTTTTTTTCGTTTAATAAATTTAATTTAATAAGTTTTTTCGAAAAGGATCATGGGAGTAGAGATGGGACTTCATTAACCTCATGGGTAAAAAAAAATTTAGAAGAAAATAAAATCAACTCAAAAGATATAAAGATAAAACTATTATGTTATCCAAGAATTTTTGGATATGTTTTTAATCCCTTAAGTGTTTTTTTTATCTACGATGTTAATGATAAATTAATTGCTATTTTATACGAAGTTAAGAATACATTTGGTGAACAACATACATATATTTTTAAAGTTGAAGACGACTCTAAACTTTTTCAACATAACTGTTCGAAAAAATTTCATGTGTCACCGTTCATAGAGATGGATTGTAATTATTTTTTTAGAATTCTAAAACCCTGCGAAAGAATATCTGTCATTATAGATCAATACCAGTCTAATGAAAAAATCTTATATGCATCTCAGGATGGAAAAAGAAAAGACTTAAATAGTAGAGAATTATTAAAATCATACATAAAACACCCACTTATGACTTTTAAAATAATATCTGCGATACATTTTGAAGCGTTTAAACTGTGGACTAAAGGTATTAGGTTTATTCAAAGAAAATTAAAAATTAAAAATAATATTACTTTTGAGAGCTAATGAATTTAAGTACAGTTCCAGATAAAATTGTCTTTAGCATTTTGAAAGATATAAAAATCGGTCATTTAGAGCTAACTAATTACGATGGTAAAAACTATAGTTTTGGGAACATCAAAGATTCTTTACATGCAGATATAAAAATAAAAAATAAAAATTTTACGTTTAATTTAATTAGATCAGGTAGTGTAGGTCTTGCGGAGTCTTATATGAAAGACGAATTTGAGACGAATAATTTATCTAATTTGATAGAGATCACAGCAAGAAATATCAAACAAATTCACAAATTTTCTGGATTGTTAGATCTTTCTTTCATTAATTACTTAAAAAGTATTTTTGTAAAGAATACGAAAGATAGAAGTAAAACAAATATTTCAAAACATTATGATCTTGGGAATGAATTCTTTTCTTTATGGTTAGACAAGACTCTAACTTATTCAAGCGCGATATTTGATGAGAAGAATAAAAATTTATCTGACGCTCAAAATAATAAATATCAAAAATTGATAGATTTAATAAAGCCTAGAGTCGGAGATAAAGTTCTAGAAATAGGTTGTGGCTGGGGAGGTTTTGCTGAGTATCTTGGAAAAAAATACGATGTTAAATTAGATTGTATTACAATTTCAAAAAAACAATTCGAGTATGCTAAAGAAAGAATTTATAGGTGTGGACTAAATGAAAAAGTTAATATCCAAATAAAAGATTATAGAGATTTAAAAGAAAAATATAATTCTATTGCATCCATAGAAATGATCGAGGCGGTAGGCCAAAATTATTTGGAAGGTTACTTTAAAACAATTAAAGATAATTTATCAAGCAATGGAAGTGCTGCTATTCAAGCAATAACAATTGATGATAATCTTTTTGACAGATACAAATATAAACAAGACTTCATTCAAAAATATATTTTTCCTGGCGGTTTTCTTCCAAATAAAGGAAGTATAGATAAATATGTTTCGAAAAATGGTTTAACAATAAAATCTTATGAATCTTATGCTGATCATTACTCAAATACACTTGCTATTTGGAGAAATGAATTTAACAAAAAATGGGAATTAATCAAAAAACAAGGTTTTGATTTAACATTTAAAAGAATGTGGGAATTTTATTTATCTTATTGTGAAGCAGGCTTTAAGTCGAAAAATATCGATTTAATTCAATTTTCAATACAAAACAAATAGTAGAGGAGATAATGCAAGACATAAAATTTTTTAAATCAATTTTATTGATAATTTCTCTATTCTTAATTACAAACTGCACAAATAATAGTTCAATGAAACCAGAAGATTTTATAAATAAAAAACCTAGATTAATAATTGAGGAATATTTGTCAGGCAATGTAAAAGCTTGGGGTGTTTTACAGAATAGATCTGGAAAAGTTATAAGGCAGTTTTCAGCAGATCTAGATGGTAAATGGAATGGAAATCAATTAATCCTTGATGAAAAATTTAATTGGGATGATGGTGAAATACAAACAAGACAATGGCAAATTACCAAAATTGATGAAAATAATTATGAAGGTACAGCTGGTGATGTAGTTGGTAAAGCAAAGGGGTATTCATATGGTCCAGCGTTCAAATTTGAGTATGTTTTATTAGTTCCTGTAAAAGGTAAACAAATGAAAATCACTTTTGATGATTGGATTTTTAAACAAGATGAAAGAGTAGCTATAAATAAGGCAACAATGACTAAATTTGGTTTTAAGGTAGCAGAATTAACCGTCGTTTTTGTTAAAGACTAATTTTTTTTTTGATACTTTGTCATTTTACCTACTAGACCAAAATATAATTTACTCGGTAAAAAACTAAAAAATTTAAGTATTAGTGTTAAAGATTTTGGAAAATGGATCTCAAAGATATTTTTGTTTACTAATCCATCATAAATTTTATCAGCGGCATACTCTGCAGTTTTTAAAAAAGGCATTTTAAAATCATTTTTATCTGTCATAGGAGTTTTGATAAAACCAGGAGACACTAGACAGACACGTACATTTGAACGACCAAAATCAAAATATAAACTCTCAGCTAAATTATTTAAGGCTGATTTTGATGGGCCATAACCTGTCGAATTAGGTAGTCCTCTATAGCCTGCTATAGATGAAACTATAGCAATTTTTCCACCTTTCTTATTTTTAAAATATTCCTCTACAGCCTTAATACTATTTAATGTTCCAAAAAAATTAATCTTAAATACATCTTCAATCTGTTCAACATCGATATCTTTTTCTTTTTTAGGATTCCAAGTGCCTGTAGAAAAAAAACAAATATCAATATTTTCAAATTTATTTTTTATTTCCTCGAAGACTTGTTTACATTTAGTTTTATCCGTGACATCTAATGGAAATGAGCTGATATTGGCATTGGTATCAGCTATTTCTTTTAGAAGATTCTCTCTCCTAGCAGATATTGCAACATTCCAACCCTCATTAGCGAATTTTAATGCTAGTGCTTTACCAATACCTGTACTTCCACCTGTGATCCAAATTGTTTTTTTATTCATTCTTTAAAGATATATAATACCTTTATGCTTAAAAATAAAATTTTGTCATTTATTCTTTTTTTTATAATAACTTTTTCAGCCTCATTCATTGGAGGTGCAGTATCAATTAATTTAAAAGAACCTTGGTATTCAACGCTTATTAAATCAAGTTTAAATCCACCAGATTGGGTTTTTGCTCCTGTTTGGACTATTTTGTACTTTATGATGACTATTGCAGTCTGGAACTTCTGGCATAGTAAAAATCGAGATATGAATACAGTTTATATTTATTTTATTCATATAATTATAAATACAACTTGGAGTATTGTTTTTTTTGCATTGCACAAAATACTTCTAGCTATGTTAGTTCTAATAACATTAATAATATTCATTTTTTTGATAATCATAAGATTTAAACCCGTTAACAAATTAAGTTACTATTTAATGATTCCCTATTTACTTTGGTGTTTCTATGCACTATTTCTAAATATTAACTTGGTTATACTAAATTAATTTATGAACGATGTTGTAATAGTTGGTGGAGGTATTATTGGTGCAGCAACTGCTTATTTTTTATCAAAAGAGGGTAGAAAAGTTAAAGTTATAGAGAGGGATCCAACATATAAATCAGCATCATTTCCATTATCATTAGGTGGTTTTAGAAGACAATTTTTTCAAAAAGAAAATATTCTATTAGGAAAATTTGCAAGAGAGTTTATTTTTCAAATTCCAGAATTGCTAAAGACTGAAAAAAACCCAAATCCTACGGCAAGTATGGTGCCCAACGGCTATCTATTAATGTTTGGACCTGAACATGCAGAAGAACAATATAAGGCTCTAGAAAATCATCAGGCATGTGAAGCTGGCACAAAGAATATTAAAGGTTCTGAGTTATCAAAACATTTTCCTTACATAAATGCTGATGGAATAGAAACAGCTACGTTTACCGATAATCAAAGTGAAGGTTGGATAGATCCTTTTATGTTTCATAACGCATTAAAAAGCAAAGCTACCGAACTTGGAGCAGAATTTATCAAGGGAAATATAAAATCTCTCTCTGAAATAAAAGCTAAAACTATCATTTCAGCTGCTGGTTGTTGGACTAAAGAATTACTTGAAGATATACCGGTAGAACCACAAAAACATACTGTATTTCGTGTAAAGTGTCCTAAACATATTCCTGAAATGCCTTTAACTGGAGATTTACCTTCAGGAGTTTATTGGAGACCTGAAGGAAAAGAGTATTTAGCGGGATCACCAAAATCGCTATTTGATGCAAAAGATTTAGAACCTGCATGGGATGATTTTGAAGAATTAGTTTGGCCTGCACTCGCAAATAGAATTCCAATTTTTGAGGAATTAAAATTAACAGGAGGATGGGCAGGATATTATGATTGTAACAGATTAGATAACAATGCTGTAGTGGGCAAACATCCTAAATTTGATAACGTTTATTTGGCTACAGGTTTTACTGGTAGAGGATTGATGCAAGCACCTGGTATAGGAAGAGCCTTAACGGAATTAATAACTACTGGTGCTTATCAGTCGATTGATATTTCTAATATGGCTGTTGAGAGAGTTCTTGGAAAAAAAGCACGACCTGAGCCTTATGTTCTTTAATTAAGTTCCACAAAAGGTTTTATACTCTTTGTTATTTTCATTTGGAATTTGATATTTATATGTATTTTTCTTTTCTATGTAAGGGGTTTTCAAAATTTCTAAAAACTCAAAAAGCATTTTAAAGTTATTTTTATTTGCTAGATCTAAAGTTTCTTCTACTTTATCATTTCTTGGGATTACAAGTGGGTTAACAGTCCTCATCAATGCTGCACTTTTTTCATTGGAACTATTATTTATTATCAGTCTTTCATTCCACCTCTTTTTCCAATCTTTAAAAACTCTATCTTGAAAGTCTTCTTCTTGAACTTCAAATTTCATCAAATGGCAAAAAGTATTTGTATAGTCAACTTTTTTTTGATGCATCCAAGTTAATAAATCTAGAATTAAAGTTTTGTCTGTGCTGTGATTTCCTAGTAAACCAAGTTTTTTTTTCATCATTTCAAGCCACTTTTCTTCATAATTTTTTTCAAAAGTATTAATTATTTCAGTAGCAATCTCGATTGCCTTTTTTTGATTTTCATCAATCATAGGAATTAGACACTCTGCAAATCTTGATAAATTCCACTTTGTAATAATTGGTTGATTGCAGTAAGCGTATCTTCCCATATGATCAATAGAACTAAAAACAGTTTTAGGATCATATGTATCCATAAAAGCACATGGGCCATAGTCAATTGTTTCTCCTGAAATTGACATATTGTCTGTGTTCATAACACCGTGAATGAAACCCACCCTCATCCAGTTCACCACTAGATCAATTTGTTTACTCATAACATTATGTAAAAGATCTATCGCTTTATTTTTTGAATTTGCCAGTTTTGGGTAATGTCTATTAATTACATATTTAAATATTATCTCTAATTCATCTTTTTTGTCTCTTGCTGCAATATATTGAAAAGTTCCAACCCTAATATGACTTAAAGCGACTCTAGTTAGAATAGCACCTTCAAGTAAAGTATCTCGCATTATTTTTTCACCTGTCTTTGCTACCGCCAGACTTCTTGTTGAAGGAATGTTGAGATTATGCATTGCCTCACTTATGATATATTCTCTCAACATTGGACCTAATGCTGCTCTACCGTCACCATTTCTTGAAAATGATGTTTTGCCTGACCCTTTTAATTGAATATCAAATCTTTTATTACCATTAGTTATATGTTCACCTATTAATATTGCTCTACCATCACCAAGCATTGTAAAGTGTCCAAATTGATGACCCGCATATGCCTGAGCAATTGTATTACTACCCTCAGGAAGAGTATTTCCTGTGAATAAAGATGATAGCTTGTCTTTATTGATTTTTGAAAGATCCAGATCTAATTCTTTAGCTAAACTTTCATTTATTATAACCAATTCAGGATACTTTACAGCTACAGGTTTAATATGTTCCTTAAAAGCATCAGATAGTCTTGAATAAGAGTTATCAAAATTCCAATTAATATTATTTTCCATTGAAAACTATTTACTCCAAATCCTTTTTAAAATTTCTTCTCTGCCACATGCTTTTTTATATCTCAAATATCTTTCTAGCTTAATCTTATAAAAGTCCTGATGATATTCTTCAGCTCTATAAAATTTTTCAAAATTTCGAATATATGTGACAACTTTTTTGTTAAATCTGTTTTCTAATTTTTGAATATCTTTTTCTATTAATTTCTTTTCATTTGTATCTTTATAAAACGCAACCGATCTGTAACTATAACCTTTGTCACAAAACTGTCCATAAGAGTCAAATGGATCTATATTTATCCAAAAATTTTCTAATAATTCTTCATATGAAATAATTTTTCTATTATATACAACTTCTACAACCTCAAAATGACCAGTATTTCCATATGTTACTTCTTTGTATGTTGGGTTCTCAGTCACTCCACCTGAATAGCCTGAAATTACCTCCTCTACGCCACTTAAATTTTCAAAAGATTCTTCCATACACCAAAAACATCCACCAGCAAAATATGCCTTATCTTTTTGAGCTGAATAAGAAAAATTAATATTAAATAGAATTATGAAAATAATTAAAAAATATTTCATTAAATATCATAATCAAAATAGTTATGATAAGTCCATTATATTAAAGGTAGCTCTTTTAAGTAGGCTACCTTTAATAGTTTATCTTAAATTATTTTTTTTTGTATTTTGCCGCTTCTTCAGATCCACCAGTAGCTGAACCTTTACTGTATGAGTGAGCTCCCATACCAGCTAACTGACCATCTTTGACGATTAAATACTGATTTCTAATTTCTTTACCATCGAAGAAACATTCTAATATCTCTCTAACACCATCTGCATATCTTGATTGTGCAGTTAAAGATGTACCAGAAGTATGAGGTGTCATACCATGATTTGGCATAGTTCTCCACACGTGATCATTTGGTGCAGGTTGAGGAAACCATACATCACCGGCATAACCGCTTAGTTGACCACTTTTCAAAGCTTTTGCAATTGCATCTCGATTACAAATTTTTCCTCTAGCTGTATTGACAATATAAGCACCTTTTTTCATTTTGCTTATCATAGCATCATCAAATAAGTTCTCTGTTTCTGGGTGAAGCGGACAATTGATTGTTACAACATCACAAACTTTAACCATTGATTCTACAGTTTCATGAAATGTTAAATTAAGCTCTTTTTCAACACTCTCAGGTAATCTGTGTCTATCAAAATAATGCAAATGCGTATCAAATGGTTTCATTTTTCTTAACGCATCCAATCCTATTCTTCCAGCCGCAACAGTACCAATATGCATGCCTTCAACATCATAAGATCTTTGAACAGCATCTGCAATATTCCAACCACCATCATTTACAATTCGGTGTTGGTTATGATAATCTCTTACCATAGAGACAATCATCATGACAATATGTTCAGCAACTGATCTTGAATTACAATAAGTTACTTCAACAACATCAATTTTGTTATCCATTGCTGCTTGTAAGTCAACATGGTCTGATCCAATCCCAGCTGTTATAGCCATCTTTAAATTTTTGGCTTTAGCTATTCTTTCTTTAGTTAAGTAGTAAGGAAAAAAAGGTTGAGATATAACGATATCTGCATCAACTATATGTTTATCAGCTTCACAACCATCTCCATCTTTACTATTTGTAACAACAAATTCATGTCCGTTACTTTCTAAAAATTTTCTCAAACCAAGTTCACCAGATACACATCCTAGTAATTGACCTGGTGTATAATCTCTTCCTTTAGGTGAAGGAAGCGTCATACCATCCGGATATTTATCTATTTTTGGAAGTTCTGATAAAGCATAGGATTTTGGCATCCCTCCTTTTGGATCATCATACAATATGCATAATATTTTCATTAAATCTCCTCTGTAATTAAAAATTAAATTGCCACATCTAACCCTATTTTTAAAGATCAAGCAAATAAATTATTTTTTACTTGGGTATATTTTTTTTAAAATAAAACGGTTGATTACTATCGCAAAGACGATAATTATCACTGAGCCAGTTATTACTGGGCTTAAAAGATAATCAAGTGAGACACTACCAATTATTACTATAATTGGGTTTCCCCCTGCCGGTGGATGAGTAACATTAAACAATATCATTAAGCCTACCCCCAAACCTACAGCTAAAGGGATTGTTAAAAATATTGGAAGCGGGATTAGATATAAAAAAAATAATCCTACCAAAGTAGTTGTGACGTGTCCAAAAAAAACATTTTTGGGTTGAGCGAATGGACTTTCAGGATATCCATATAACAAAACCATTGATGATCCAAAAGAGGCTAGTAAAAAAATACCTAATTCAGTTTTGTAAGTGAGTCCAGTTAGTATTCCGATTGTAATTATCGAAAATAAACCAGCTAAGAAAGATTGCTTGATATTACCCATAAGAATTAGTTTGATACTATTTTTTTAAGCGCTTTGAAAGGTAATAATATACAATCTTTTCTAGCAAGGTTCTCTTCTATAAATAAATTTGAAAATAATTTTAGATTATCATTAAATTTCTTTTTATCTTTATAAAAGAATAATTTTGCATCATCACATAACTTAACAATTTTATCTTTTTTGCTATTTATAGAGATCTTTGAAAGTAGGCTTGCAGATGCTTGACAATATATACAAGAGGCTGTTTGATAACCAAAATTAATTATCTTATCTTCTTTTATTATCAATTTTATTTGAATTTCATCTCCACATGTAGAATTTTTTAACTTTGAATAGTGAGTATGATTTTTAATATCCTTATTATTTTTTGAATTAGCTGCGATATTTATTATTTCCAAATCCATATTTTTTTATATACAATAAAGTATAAACCTTACCATTTACCTTTTAAATATTAAAAAGTGTCAAAAAAGGAAAATTTTTTTTCCACAATATTTATTTTTGTTGTAGTTGAAACTAAATAGAATTAAATACGTATAAATGTTAGAACTTAAAAATGAAAAAATAGCAGTTCCAATTGTATTATTTGCAGGTCTTATCTGGTCATTCGGTCCTCTAGTAGTAAGATATATGGATGATCCTAATCTAGTGCCGTGGCAGTATATCTTTGGAAGGGGGTTAACGATTTTTATTCTTTTAAATCTTTATTTATATTTTGAGGAAGGTCTAAATTTTTATAAAAATTATAAAAAAGCAGGTAAATCAGGAATAATTGGTGGTTGCGGGTTAGGTGTGGCTATGATTTCATTTATTTACTCAATAACGAATACTAGTGCAGCAATCACTTTATTATGTTTAGCTGCAATGCCTTTTTTTACTGCTTTACTTGCGTTTCTTTTTTTAAAGGAAAAAATTAGCCTAAATGTATGGATTTCAATATTTATTGCGACAATAGGAATTGTAATTATGGCTATTGGAAATAATGAAGAAAATTCGATTGTAGGATTTATTTTCGGTATTGCCTCTTCTATTGGTTTTTCAATATTTTCTGTGACTTTGAGATGGAGAAAAGAAACTCCTAAGTTTACAACAGTAGCTATTGCTGGTTTGTTTTGTTTTGTTTTAGCTGCTTCAGTAATATTATTCAAAAACCAACCATTTTTTTCGACAAGTTATAACTCCTCATTGTTCTCGCTACATGGAACTTTGGTGTGTATGGGAATGATTTTATATGCAATTGGATCAAAAGCGATTCCTGCAGCAGAATTAACATTACTATCATTGACTGAAGTAATAGGTGGAATTTTTTGGGTTTGGCTACCATTATTTGGCATAAATGAAATTCCAACAACAAACACAATAGTCGGTGGATTTTTTCTTTTTATCTCACTTTTTTATTATAGTTTAATAATGAGATGGAATAAGAGACACATCGCATTAAATTAAAATTTCATTGAAAAAAAAAAATTATATCACTAGTTATCAGACGAAATGATTAAAAAAAACACAATAGTAAATAGCTGGAACGAATGGGATCCACTAAAACATGTAATAGTGGGTAGGGCAGATGGTACTTGTATACCTGCACCCGAACCCGCTTTGGACGCAAAAGTTCCAGAGGACTCGGACATGAGAGGAAAATTTGGCCCAAGAATGCAAGATACTGTGGATAAAGCAAACGAACTATTAAATAATTTTTCAAATGTTTTAGAAAAAAGGGGCATCAAAGTAGATAGACCAGAACCAATTAATTTTAATCAAAAAATTTCTACACCGGATTGGAAAGCAGAAACAATGTTTGGTTGTATGCCTCCAAGAGATGTCCTACTTACAGTAGGAAATGAAATCTTAGAAGCAACAATGAGCTATAGATGTAGATGGTTTGAGTATTTATGTTATCGACCTCTTTTAAAAAGATATTATGAGGAAGATTTAAATATGAGACATGAGTCTGCCCCAAAGCCAAGATTGACTGATGCCGATTATAGAAAAGATTATTTGTCAGAGAAAATTGGCATACAAAAAAGACTTCAATGGACTGAAGAAAAGTTTTTTGTAACTACTGAGGAGGAACCTTTATTTGATGCTGCAGATGTTTTAAGATTCGGAAAAGATTTAATAGTTCAACATGGATTTACCACAAATTTAAAAGGCATAGATTGGTTAAAGAGACATTATAAAGATCATAGAGTCCATGCAGTAAACTTTCCAGGGGATCCATATCCAATACATATAGATGCTACTTTTACTCCAATTAAAGAAGGATTAATTATCAATAACCCTCAAAGAAGATTACCAAAGGATCAAAGAAAACTTTTTGAGAAAAATGGATGGGAAATAATTGATGCTGCTCAACCTGCACACAATGAACCGCCGCCTCTTTGTTATTCCTCAGTCTGGCTTTCAATGAATGTACTAGTTTTAGATCCAAAAACAGTCTGTGTAGAAAAAAGTGAAAAATATCAAGCAGAACAACTTGATAAATTAGGGATGGAAGTTATTCCGATTGATTTAAGAGATGCGTACGCGTTTGGAGGAGGACTTCATTGTAGTACAGCAGATGTATTTAGAGACGGAGATTTAATAGATTATTTTCCAAAACAATAAAAATGAAGCGATGATCTTCTCTTAGTTTTTTTTCGATTTGTCGATACTAAATTTTTCTAACTGGCTTAAAGAACTTTCCGAATTATTATCTATATTGTCAAATTTAGCACGTCTTTCCATCTCTTTTTGTATTAATCTTTGCTCTCTTCTCATTTCCTCTTGTTCCCTAAGTTTTTGCTCTCTATCGAATTTATCTTCCCATTCTCTAATTTTAATATATTCAACTTCTTTCTCTTTTTCTTCCTCTTCTTTTAATCTTTTTAATTCTCTACTTTTACGTCTTTGTTCTTTAAGATCTCTTTGATGTAATTCGTCTTCTCTTACTTTTAAGTCAATATCTTTTCTATTTTGTTCTTCTTCTCGAATTTTTAATTGTTTTTCTTTCTCTCTTAATTCTTTTGCTACCAGAACTAATTCTTCATCTTTTCTTACTAATCTTTCACTCTCGATTTTTTGTTTTTCATCTTTTAATTTTATCTCTTTTTCTTTTAATTTAATTTCGTCTTCAATTGCTTTTAGTTTATTACTTTCTTTAAGTAATTTATCTTCCCAGACTTTTAAATCTTTTTTTTCTTTTAAAAATGAATTTCTTTCCTCAAGTTTTTGTAATTTTATTGCCCTAATTTTGTTTTGTTCTTTATTTTTTTTATAATTTGATATTGCAGAGGTAATAGATTTTGTAGTAAAGGAAGCAATCTTTGATAATCCATGCTTTTCTTTACTTGTTCTAGTTCGAATTTTTTTTTTTGTTTTCATTTATAAAAACATTATTTCACTAGAGAAATAATTATTATTCAATAGAAAATTTTTAAAAATATTATTTAAATTAGGCTTTTAAAGTTACAACCTGAAAGGGATAATTAATTGGTCTGATAGTCTGTTTTGACCTGTTCATCCTCTTTTTTATATTTTACACCTTTTCTCTCAAGTATTTCCTTAACCTTATCAGAATAAGGCTCTTCAATGTGTTCTGTTGATGGATTTAGCTCAATACCTGCTGGAGTAATTGTTTGGGGCATCGCTACAAACTGAGAGTCGGGATTTTCAACAGTTTTTCTTACTTTCATTCTGTGCATACCAAAAAAACCAATTACAGAGTGAAAAAAAAATAAAAAAACAAAAAATCCATTTGGACCAACCAAATCCATGAATATTGAACATAAAAATGGACCACTCATCGCACCCAAACCAAATACAAACTGGAGACCCGCACCAGCAGCTACAAATTTTTCTTTTGGAATGAAATCATTAGTGTGTGCTAAGATTAAAGAAAACATCGGCAAACTACAAAATGAAAAAAGAACCAAAAAAATATAGAACCAGGTTTTACTTGTTGCTAGTCCGCCTGGTAAATACATCTGTCTAGTAACTAAAATTGTTATAATTGCAAAAGCTGCCGCACCAAAACTAGCAAAAACTATTACTTTTCGTCGATCATACATATCTGATATTTTTCCTACTGGAAATTGAGAAATAGCCCCAGATATAGCCAACAGAAAAGTTACAATTGAAATTTCTAATATCGTAAAATTCATAGAGGTTGCGTACACAGCTAATAGGGTAAAAAGTGCAGCTTGTATTGTTCCGTAAAAAAAGGAGCTCACCATTCCAAAAGGAGATGATTCATACAGATCTTTGAGTGTCATAATTTTAATTCTTTTAAATGTTGGTGGTTTTTTTTTAGTCAGCAAAATAGGAATTAACGCAATTGATGTAATTACAGAAACTAGAATAAAGGGTTCAAAATTTAGAGGACTACTAAAGTTTAGTAAAAACATCCCGATTCCCATCGTCCCATACAATATGACCATGTAGATTGACAAAACACTTCCTCTATTTTTATTACTTGATCTATCGTTAAGCCAGCTTTCAGCAACAGTGTAGATACAAACCATACTTATCCCGGTAAGAACTCTTAAAAAAAACCATACCAAAGGACTGACAATTATCGAGTGCATTAAAATGACCAAAGATGATAATGATGCAAATGCAGCAAAAACTCTTATATGCCCGACTCTTGATATAATATTGGGAATAGTTGCTGCACCTATAAAATATCCAACAAAATACCCCGACATCATGAAACCAGTTGAGGTCAAACTAAATTCCTCTTGAACTGCTCTTACTCCTAAAAGAGAACCTTGAAAACCGTAGGCCATCATAATACATCCCATACCCAAAAATAATGCCCAAGAATTTTTTAAAACTTTGTTCATAAGAAGCTGTAACTATTCGCGATGTATTATTAAATCAAGTCTTAATTGTGACAAGTTTAATTTTTTCTTAATTTTAAAAATGAATGTATTGCAATGGTAGTAATTATAATTGCTCCACCATGGAGTGTTTCTACGCTAGGTTGCTCATTAATAATAACCCAGACCCAAACAGGGCCAATAATAGTCTCCAGTAGAAAAAAAAGATTAACTTCAGCTGCAGGTATAAATCTTGGGGCTATAGTCACCAGTACAAATGGTATTGCAACACACAAAATACACATCAGGGGAACAATAAATAAATCTTTATCTATAAGTGTAAAACTCTCAATAAAAAACAAGGCAAAAGAAGCAACAAATAATTTACCCACTACAGCTGCAGGTACTAAGTTTTTGGTTTTAGCTGACCTAATAGTTATGGCACCTACAGCCAAACCAAGAGCAGTTACAAAACCTAAAATATCTCCATAAAAATTTCCAATCTTTATAGAGTCGAAAAAAATATAAACTATTGCAATAAAAGTTATTATTATAGAAATAAATGTTTTGCGATCAGGCGGCTCTTTTAAAAAAATAGCACCAAGAATTGCAGATAACATTGGTGCAGTAGCGATCATTACAAGAGTGTTTGCAACATTCGTATTTTGAATTGAAACAACGAAAGTAATATTCGTTATACTAAAAGTTGCGATATAAATTATTCCGTGAAAACCAGAGTTAAAAAGAATCTTAAAAAAATTTAATTTGTAAATTAACAACATACCAAAAAAAACGGTTAAAAAAGGTATGATACCTCGATAAAAAACTAGGCCCCAAGTATCAAGATTTGAAAGTCTTATAAATAATGAATCTGGTGTAATAAACATTACCGCCAAAAAAGCAAGCAAAGAGCCTTTTTGCTGGTCAGTTAAATTTTTCACGCTTTAAGTTCTTTCCAAAAAGTTTTAGCAAGATTAATTTTTGAAAGATCATAATAAGTTTTTAACCCAGTTGGAGAGGTAATATTGATATCACCGTTAAGCTTTTGATCAATAAAGTCGATTCCAGCAAAAAAAATATTCTTTTTTTTTAAATCTTTTCCAACAATATTTGATATTTTCTTTTCATTTCTTGTTAAATTTATATTCACTGGCTTAGCGCCTTTACTCATATTACTCAAAAAAGAGCCTTTTTTAGGAACTCTAGATATAGCTCCACATACCTTGCCATTAATTATAAATACTCTTTTATCACCATTTTTAATCTTTGGTAAAAATTTTTGGCACATGATATATCTGTGTTTTTTTATAAATTTATTTATAAATTTAGATCTAAAAATTTTGATAAGATGAATATCGTTGCCACCAAAACTATGGATTGGTTTTATAACAATTTCCTTATTTTTATTAAAAAAACTTTTAATTTCATGAATATCCTGAGTAAATATTGTTTTTGGCATGAACTTTTGAAAATTAGTAGAATAAAGTTTTTCAGAAATATTTCTAATTGAAGTTGGATCATTAATAATTTTAACATCATTCTTAATTTTATCTAAAATGAAAGTTGATGAAATGTATTCTAGGTTGAAAGGGGGGTCTTGCCTGATTAAAATAAACCTACAATTAGAAAGATTCAACTTTTTGCTTTTTAAGATTTTAAAAAAACTTTTTTTTTTGTATTCAAATTTAATAAAAAAACCATTTGCCATAACTTTTGAGTTTATTATTGATAAATTTTTTGGCTCATAATAGAAAATTTCATAGTTTTTTCTTTGTATCTCACTTGCTAAAAATATTGTTGTATCTGTTAGAGGGTTGAGATTTTTTGGATGGTTTCCCTGAATAGCAACTATTTTATTTGTCATATAATTCTTTTAAATCTTCATTTTTAGAAAATTTACTTATCATATGATCAGCATTTGTTGTTCTATTATTAATGATTTTTTTTAAATGGCTTAAGAATATAACTTCATTTCTTCCGCCTTTGTTAAGAATGTCCCTTTTTTCGAGTCCTTTTCTTGATAAGTCTAATAAAGTTGATGACCAATAAAAAAGATCTTTACCCATTAATTGAGTATTGAAACCTTTATGAGGTGCTTCTAAATATGCATTAATGATTTTATCTTTATCCCATTTAGAGACTAATTCATAAACTTCATTCAGATTTCCGTAAAGTATGCCAACAAAAAAGGCTGGACCTGAACACAAGCAATCCCATCCACAAGTATCCATAGACCTTACTTCTATATATTTTTTTAATCTATTTTCTGTAAATATTGTGCTTAAATGATTAGACAAATCCTTCTGAGAGGGAAGTCTGTTATTAATCTCCTTTATTTCTCCATTCATAAAATTACTAAATTTATATTTTTTGCCAGAAATATATTTTAATCCATCCTGAATAAATAAAATTGGAAAGTTGATTATGAAATCAGCATATTTCTCAAAATCTAAGTCATCGAAAAATATTTTCGGCAATCCTCCTCTCGAGGTATTTTGCCAAACTTTAGAGCGATAAGATAAGTATCTTGTTTGTTTTTTTTCGACTATAGAAGAATTAGCAAATAATGCTATTGAGATTGGGACTATTGAATTAACAATTTTAAATTTTTTAATAAAATCTTTCTCTGAACTGTAATCTAAATTTATCTGAGTCCCACAAGTTCTGTACATCATATCCAAACTTAAGCTACCTCCCAAAGGCATATCCTTTGTCATCAATTTATACCTTTGCTTTGGATTATTTGGAATTTCTTTAAGTTTCGAGATTGGATCGAACCCAGCACTGACAATATTAATTCCAAGTTTTTTTGTAACTTGTCTTAATTCAAATAAATAATCCTGTGATTCAGCACAACCTTCATGAATGTTGTTAAGCTTATCACCAGATAGCTCTATTTGATTACCTGGTTCTAAAGTGATATTTTTTCCACCTTTATTAAGACCTATGATGTTATCTTGCTCAACAATTGGGTTCCAGCCAAATTCAATAAGAGCTGAAAACATTTCTTTTATTTTTAGATAATCTAATCTTTTATTAGTTTTATCATCAAATAAAAATTTTTCATGTTCAATTCCAATTTTAAAATTTTTGGATTTTTGAAAACCTGACTTGAAATAATTAATTATCTCATCTTTTGTATTAATCATGTAAATTTCAATTAATATTTTATTTTAGATTAATGAATATGGTTTTCTCGAAAAAATTTTTTTAACCATTGGTTTAAAAAAATCAAGTGGAAGAGATTTATAATTGGGGTCAAATGAATTTTGATCGTATTTTTCACAAAAGTCTATAGTTGCTTGGTAGTATTTATGTCCCTTGTATTTATCTCTTTTATTTTTATCTCCACCTAATTGATGAGCATAATAAAACATTTGGAATTCTCCATGTTTTTCAACTATCCAATGTGTTTTTTCTGATACATATGGTTTCAATATTGCAGCAGCATATTCAGAGTGATTCATTGGAGCAAGTTCATCTCCAATATCATGTAATAAAGCAGCTACAACCATTTCTTCACTCTCCCCATTCTTATATGCTCTAGTTGCACTTTGAAGCGAATGTTCTAACCTTGAAATTTGGTAACCTTCTAGTGTCTCAGTTAAACCTGACATAAACTTTAATATTCTATCCGCCGTTTTACTAGCAAAATTTTTTTCATGTCTATCTAAAAAAAGATAATCATCTTTTGTCCCATTTTTCATTTCTGTAAAACTAACTTTTTTCATAAATTAATTATTCGATGCTGAACTTAGCAATGAAAGTTGTGTAATCTTATTATCTCCAAGTTCATCAACTGGTTTGACTGGATAATCACCAGTAAAATAATGGTCTGTCAATTGAGGATAACTACCATTCCTTTTATCAAAACCTATAGCTCTATATAGTCCATCAATTGATAAAAAAGTTAAGGTTTTAGCACCAATATATTTACAAATTTCATCATTAGTCTTGTTTGCTGCGAGTAATTCTTTCTTTGTAGGCGTATCGACTCCATAAAAATCTGGAAACTTTATTTCAGGACAAGCAATTTTCATATGAACTTCTTTTGCACCCGCGTCATAGAGCATTTTTATTATCTTATGAGAAGTGGTTCCTCTGACTAAAGAGTCATCTACGAGAATTATCTTTTTATTTTTGATAGTTGATTGGTTGGCATTTAGTTTTAATTTTACACCTAAACTTCTTATCTTTTGAATTGGTTCTATGAAAGTTCTACCAACATAATGATTTCTTGTGAGTCCTAATTCAAAGTTGACACCAAGATACTGAGCAAAACCTAGAGCTGCAGCATTACCAGAATCTGGTACTGGAACAACTATATCTGCTTTTAAATTACTTTCTTTGGCTAACTCTTTACCAAGATTTTTTCGATATTCGTAAGCACTCTTACCATTTAAAATACTATCAGGTCTCGAAAAGTAAATATATTCAAAAACACATGGTCTTATTTTTCTAGGAGGAAAAGGTTTAATACTCTGAATCTTATTATTTTCTATTAAAACGATTTCTCCATTGTCAACTTCTCTTACAAATTTTGCACCAATTATATCTAAAGCGCAAGTTTCTGATGAAAGTACATAACTATTATTCAGTTTACCAATTATAAGTGGCCTTATTCCGTATGGATCCCTAACACCTATCAATGAAGTTTGTGTCAACATGACCAAAGAGTAACCCCCTTGGATTTGAAATATCGCATCTACAATTTTATCGATAGTTTTTTTTCTTTTTGACCTAGCTATTAATTGAACAATTGTTTCAGTGTCTGAGGTTGTATAAAAAATAGCACCCTCATCGACTAATTTTTTTCTTAATGAAATTGAGTTTGTCAGATTGCCGTTGTGAGCAACACCTATACCACCTGCATTAGTATCAGCAAAAAAAGGCTGTATATTTCTTAAAGTATTTTCACCAGTGGTACTATATCTATTATGGCCAATCGCATAATTTCCTTTCAATCTATTTAATATCTTTTCTTTATTAAAGTTATCTCCCACTAGACCAAATCTTTTTTCTGAAAAATAATGTGATCCGTCAAATGTTACTATTCCACAACCTTCTTGACCCCTATGTTGAAGTGCATGCAAGCCTAAGGCAGTTAGAGCTGAAGCGTCTTTGTTATCACTTATACCAAACACTCCACATTCTTCTTTAAGCTTTGGATTAAAGTTCCTTAATTTTTTCTTTAGAGTTTTGATAAGTTTTTTCATCTGGAAATTCTTTTAATAAATAATTACTACCTTTTTTCAAATATGGAAAGATGTATGATTTATTATGATTTATGGGCCATTTATCGTGATTATAAACAATATGTGCTGCAGAAAATATACAAACAGCGATTATATATGATCTTACGAATCCAAAAAAAAAGCCAAACATCTTATCTAAATTCCCAAGTCCAGTATACTTTACAGCTTTACTAATTCCTTTGTTAATCAATAGGATAAAAAAAATTATTATTATAAATATACTTATACCTAGCACAATATCCAAAATATATTCATTATCTATAATATTTTTAACATAGGGTTTAACTCTTGGAAAAATAATTAAAGTTAAGACGTATGCTAATAACCATTTGGCCATAGTCAGTAGACTTAATACGAAACCTTTTATGTAGCATTTGATTAAGGATAATATTGTTATTATTAAGTAAACCAAATCTAAAATTGATATTGAATTATAAAACTCTTTTAAAACTTCCATTTTAAATTTTTATTTTTCAAAAGGTTTAATCAATAAGATCAAGGATGGCAAAAGGGTTAAAACAGATATCATCGCAAGTAACATCGCAATTCCTGTAAAAATACCAAAATAAATTGTAGGAATAAAATTAGATAAAATTAAAATTGAAAAACCAAAAACGATAGTGATTGATGTATTTAAAATTGCCTTACCGACTGTTGAATGACAAACTTTAACTGTTTCGTTATAATTATTAAGATTATTATATTCTTCTCTAAAACGATAAATATAATGAATACTGTTATCAACAGCTATACCTATAGTTATAGCTGCTATTGTAATTGTCATCATATCTAAAGGAATACCAAGTAGGCCAATAATTCCCAAGATAAAAAAGGCTGCTATAAAATTTGGAACCACACCAATTAATGAAAGTTTTATATTTTTAAAAAGAATTAGAAACATTCCAAATATACCAATCATAACAAATCCGAGAGTCAAAATTTGTGATTTAAACAAACTTTGAAGTAAATTGTTAAATAAAATTAAAACTCCAGCAAGTTTAAATTCTTTTTTTTCAAGTCCCAATTTATTTTGTAAGTCATAATTTATTTTGTTTATTAAATCATTTCTTCTTAAGTCTTTTTTAGAGTCTATAATTCTGAGATTTATCCTAGCTTCATTATCTTTTATAGAAATATAGGGATCAACAATTTCAGTTCTAATATTTTCAGGAATTTTTGAATAAAGAACTCCCATTTCTAAAGTTCCTAATGGTTTATTATTATTAAGCAAAGTTGCGACATCAATAATTGAAGAAAAAGATAAAACCTTACCGATTTCTGGTAGGCTATCTAAATAATTATGAACTGATGCAATTTTATCAATTTTATTTTTTGTGAACCAATATTTTTTTTCATCTTCCTCATTATTTTCATTTTCCCAATCTTCAAATTCATCATCGTCAGTCTCGGTTTTATTTTCTGGGAATTTCAGAATTACTTCTAGCGGTGTGGTACCACCTAACTTTTCATCAATAAGTTTCATACCTTTATAAATTTCAGTCTTTTTACTGAAATAGTTTATAAAACTATTTTCAACTTCAAGACGACTGATGCCAATAATGCTGAATAAAATAACAATTCCAGTTAGTATAAAAATTAACTTTTGATATTCTTGTGAAAGCTTTGAAAAGAAAGATGTAATTTTAGATTTTTCGTATTTAATAAGTGAAACGTTTTTTTTTGGAACAAAATTAATAAGGGTCGGTAGTAACGTAAATGTAATACAGAATGAGATCACTAAACCCATTGTCATCATCCAGCCGAAATCTATTATAGGTTTTATTTCACTAAAAATTAAAGACAAGAAAGCGATAATTGTGGTCATTACAGTATATAAAATTGGCCAAAACATTTTCTCAGTAGTTAAAATCAAAAGATCTAATATATTCTTATCTGGAAAATTTTCTTTTAGTTGTAAAAAACGTGTGCTCATATGGATATTCATAGCCATTGTTAAAATTAACATTAGTGCAATAAAATTTGAGGAGATGACTGTTACTTTCCATCCCAGCAAGCCGAGTAAACCTGTCATTATTATTACTGAGAAAAAGCAGCTACTTATTGGAACCAATATCCAAATTAATTTTCTAAAGATATACCATAGTGTTGCGATTATAAATAAAAGAACACCTAATCC
>CACGVC010000009.1 GCA_902576335.1 uncultured Pelagibacteraceae bacterium | reverse complement strand
CTATTCTTAACTCATAAGAATTTTGTAAAAGAACTTGTCCAAGTAATGTAGATGCTGCACCAAAAAAAATAAAAATTATTGAAAATCCAACTGTGAATAAAATAATAGGGAATAAATTTACACTTTTTTTTTCAATTAATTCATTAATTGAACTTCCAGATATGTAAGAAATATATCCTGGAATAAGTGGTAAAACGCATGGAGATAAAAAACTTATCAATCCAGCGCCTAAAGCAATAAATAATTCCATTATTTAATTATATTAATCTTTATAAGGAATGACTTTATGTTTTTGTTGACCTAGCTTGTCTATTCCTAAAACAACTTCTTCACCACCTTTTAAAAACTGAGGTGGTTTCATATTCTCTCCAACACCCGGAGGTGTCCCAGTGCAACAAATATCACCAGGGTGTAAACTCATACACGAGCTCATATAAGAAACTAGAGTTTTAATATCAAAAATCATTTTACTTGTATTTCCAGTTTGCATCCTTTTTCCATTTACATCTAAAAACATATCTAAATTTTGATAGTCTGGTAATTCATCCGTAGTAACTATGAATGGGCCTATTGGACCGAAAGTATCAAAACCCTTTCCTTTATCCCAAGTTAAACCTCTATTCTTTTGAAAATCTCTTTCACTCACATCATTAACTAGAAAAAAACCAAGAACATGATCTAAAGCGTTTTCAACACTAACATTGATAGCTTTTTTTCCTATTACAAAACCAATTTCAACTTCCCAATCAGTATGATTAGATCCCTTAGGAACAATGATAGGATCGTTTGGACCAGTAATACAACTAGTGAATTTTGAGAAAATAATTGGTTCTTTTGGTATTGGCAAATTTTGTTCTTCGGCATGATCTTTAAAATTTAAACCAATACCAATAAATTTTGATGGGTTAGAGACGCATGCACCTATTCTAGAACTTGAGTCAAGCTTTGGCAAAGTTGAAATATCAGTTTTTTTTATTTTCTCTAAAGTATCAAAATTTAATGTGTCAGGGTTTAAATCATTAAATATTGATGACAAATCTCGGTAATTGTTTTCACTATCTATGATTGCTGGTTTTTCTTCTCCAACACTACCTATTCTGCATAATTTCATATTTATCTTCCTAGACTAAAATAATTAGTTCCTTTTGTAGTAAATGAATTTTATTCACTAGTCAATAATTTGTGGTTCTTGCTAATCGAGCTGCACCCCGAACACCGCTTGCATCACCAAATTTAGGTTTTAAGAAAGTCCCCTCAAATTCACCCCCTGCTACAAATTTTTTCATTTTTTGTTTAATTTCATCTAAAAAATTTATTTCGTTAGATACCCCACCCCCGAAAACAAATACATCTGGATCAATAATATTAACAACAGTCGCTAAAGACATAGCGAGTTGATCTTTATATTTATCAATTAATTTTTCTGCATCTAAATCAAGTTTTCTATGCATCTCAAATATCTTTTGGGCAGATAAATCCTTTTTAAACTCATTTTTGAACGCTTTAGAAATACCTATACCCGCAACAAAGTTTTCTATTTCCCCAGCTCTTAAATTGGTTCTTTTTATCTGAACACCTTCAATACAAGCACTCGGTATTTGATTGTGCCCCCATTCTCCAGTAATCCCATTAGGTCCATTGACAATTCGTTTATCTATAACTAAACCGCCTCCAACACCAGATCCAAGAATTACACCAAAAACAATTTTATAATGTTTTCCAGAACCATCTATTGCTTCTGATAAAGCAAAACAGTTTGCATCATTTTCACAATAAATTTCTTTACCAATCTCACTCCGCAAATCTCTTTGTAAAGGTTTACCATTTATCCAAAAAGAATTAGGCGCATTTTTAACTAGTCCTGTTTGAATAGAATGAATCCCTGGATGACACACGCCCACTGGTAATTCTTTACCAGCTTTACGCTCGAGTTCGATAACTATTTTTTTAATTATGGATAATGTATCTTTATAATTTTTTGGAACTTCGGTTCTTTCTCTATGATGCTCATTGCCAACATCATCTAATAACACATACTCTATTTTACTTGCCCCAAGATCGATACCAATCTGCATATTTTATCTCATTAATTTATTTATTTCTTTATTGGTAAAAAGTTTTGGAATTTTACATGTTGTGCTAAGTCTAATTGGTTTATTTGTTTTAGCTGATTGCATAGTTGATTGTATCAAGTCAAGAACATGCAAAGATACTTCTCCATTGCATCTATGTATTTTTTTTTTATTAATGCAATAAGCCATTTCTGCAAGACCAACTCCTCTGTAATTAGCATTAGTAGGTGACTCATTTGCTCTAGAACTTTGCGTTCTAATATTAATTTTTCCTAGCGGCAATTGATTTGTTTTAAATTCTTTCCATGGGCTTCCTAATTTTTTACAAACATAAACTGAGCCACCAAACATATTAGGATCTGGTACAATCATTGAACCTTTGGTTCCATAAAGTTCAATATGATTTCTTTGATGAGCAATAACATCAAAAGATAAAGTGAGTCTGATTATGCTTCCATTTTCAAATATGATTGTTGTAAAATATGTAGTTGGACATTCTACCTTAATTCTTTTTCCCTTTTTAGGACCAATACCAATTGTTCTAAATCTTGAACCTTTCATTAAACTTGCTGCTTTTACCTCTTTGGCTGGACCCAATAAATTTACTAATGCAGTGAGATAATAAGGTCCCATATCGATTACTGGGCCACCTTCTTTTTTTGCAAACCATGGTTCTGGATCAGGATGATAAGATTGAACCCCTGGAAAAGCAAAAATCGCATTACCTAAATTTACTTTGCCTATACTTTTACTTTCTAATAATTCTTTCGATTTTTGATTGCCTCCTCCTAAAAAAGTATCTGGAGCATTTCCTAAATATAATTTCTTTTTTTTTGAAAGCTTTAGTAATTCTTTTCCGTCTTTTAAATTAATTGCTAATGGTTTTTCTGAGTATACATGTTTTCCATTTAACAATGACTTTTTTGCAATTTGGTAATGAACTTTTGGAGGGGTTAGATTTAATATTATTTCAACCTGTTTATCTTTAAGTAAATTACTTACCGAAACTGCTTTAATTTTATAAATTTTAGCACATTTCTTGGCTGCTTTTTTTTTAACATCTGCACATTTAATGATTTTAAAATTTTTGAAATATTTATGAGCTCTGAAATATGTTTCTGCAATATGACCACAACCAATTAAGCCAACTTTAAATACTTTGCTCATTAGGGTTATACTCCCTGTCTTTGTTTTGCTTTGCCTTCTTTGTGTAATTTTAGAGCTTTTTCATTTTCTTTGGTTTTAGGAATTTCTAAAGTTGGACTTTCCCAATAAGCTGATCCTTCAAGCCATTGATACGAATGAGTTTTGATTGAAATAACGTAAGTCACTTTTGATTTCTTCGCTCTTTTGAAAGCTTCCTCTAATTCACTGATAGAACTTACCTCTTCAGACTTTGCCCCCATACTTTCTGCATGTTTTGCAAAATTTACTTTTACTAAATTTGAGACATTTGAACTCTCAAATAAACAATTAAATTCTTTTCCACCTTTAAATAATTGAAGTCTATTAATGACAGCGTGACCACCATTATCACAGACAATTACAATTAGTTTATTATTAGTTATTACAGATGAATATATATCTGAATTATAAAGTAAATATGATCCATCACCTACAAATGTGATAACTTCTTTGTTTGGATTAGCCATTTTAATTCCTAAAGCTCCAGAAATTTCATAACTCATACAACTAAAGCCCCACTCTGTTTCATGAGTATTAAGTTCTCTTGGTCTCCAAATTTGAACAACTTCACCTACCAAACCTCCAGCTGCAGTGACAGCGATATCACTTGGATCAGAGTTTCTATAAATTGCACCAACTGCATGAGCATAACTTGGGAGTTTTTGATTAGTTGGTCCACTTTCTTTATCAACATATTCATTCCAAGATTTAAGTTCATCTCTAGATTTTTTATGCCATTCCTCGGATGCTTTCCAATCACCTAAAGCTTGTGATAGTTCATTTAGAGAAACTTTTGCATCTCCAATAATTGATTGTGCCATATGCTTACTAGCATCAAATCTTGCAACATTAATTGATACTAATGAAAAATTTGGGTTTTCAAAATTGGACCATGATCCAGTTGTGAAATCTCCTAACTTAGTTCCAATAGCAATCGCTAAATCAGTTTTTTTTGCAAAGTTGTTTGCTGCTTTTCCTCCTAAACCTCCAATAGGTCCTAAAAAATGAGAATGGTCTCTTTTCATAGAAGAATAACCCATTACAGTTTGTGTTACAGGTATATTGTGTTTAACTGCAAAAGTAGAAAGTTCCTCCATTGCATCTGAGTAAAAAACACCTCCACCAGAAATAATGATTGGATTTTTTGATTTTTCAATTTTTTCAGCTGCCTCTTTAATTTGAAAATCATCAGGTCTTGGTCTTCGTATATTATGGATTTTTTCTTTGAAAAAATCCTCAGGATAATCAAAAATTTCTCCTTGTATATCCTGACATAAAGATATGCATACTGGACCACAATCAGCTGGGTCTAATAAAACTTGTACAGCTTGGGGAAATGTTTGTAAAATTTGTTCTGGTCTGGTTATTCTATCAAAATATTTTGTAACTGGTTTAAAAGCATCATTTTGAGTAATTCCTGGATTATTAAAATGTTCTACTTGTTGTAAAACTGGATCAGGCATCCTGTTTGCGTAAGTATCACCTGGAAGAAATAAAATTGGCAGTCTATTACTCATCGCAACTGCCGCAGCTGTTACCATATTTGTAGAACCAGGACCTACAGAACTTGTTGCTACAAATACTTGTTTTCTTCTTTTTGCTCTAGCGTAAGCAATTCCTGTTAAAGCCATGTTTTGCTCATGATGACCTCTATAAGTAGGAAGTTTATCTTTATTTTCCTCTAAAGCTTGTCCTAAACAAGCTACATTACCATGACCAAATATTCCAAAAGCACCAGCGAATAAAGGTTCTTTTTTACCATCGATAAGAATTTTTTGAGAAGTCAGGAACTTTATAATTGCATGAGCACATGTAAGCTTTATTTTTTTCATAATTGTAGATATATTCTCTTAAAATTTCGCTTAATTAACCATAAAATAAAAATTATGTATAGTAAATTTGGGCAGTTCATTGATGGTAAGTGGCAACAAGCGGAAAAAAAAGAAACTTACGATGTTATAAATCCAGCTACGGAAGAAATTATTGGCCAAGCGTCTAAAGCTTCTTCAGCAGATGTTCAAAAAGCTCTTAAATCTGCAGAGAAAGGTTTGGAAGTTTGGAAAAACACTTTACCTTGGCAGAGATCATATATTATTAGAAAAATTGCTGATCTTTTAAGAAAAAAACAAGATGTTTTAGCAAAATGGTTAACGATTGAAGTTGGAAAACCTTTGGCAGAGGGAATTGGCGAAACTGGCGGGGCAGCTGATATTTTTGAGTGGAATGCTGAAGAAACAAAAAGAATTTATGGACAAACAGTCGAAAGTCGATTTCCAGATACGAGAGTTCATGTTTATTATCAGCCAGTTGGAGTTGTAGCAGCTTTAGTGCCATGGAATTTTCCTTTGATTCTAGCAGCAAGAAAAATTTCAACAGCATTAGCTGCCGGATGTTCAGTAATTTGTAAGCCTGATGTAATTACTCCAGGAACAGTAATGGAGTTGGTAGATATTTGTAAAGAAGCGGGAGTCCCTCCTGGAGTTGTAAACTTATTATCAGGAGATCCTGAAAGTATTTCAAATGAATTGTTAGAGTCTGATATTATTAAAAAAGTTTCAATTACTGGATCAACAAGAGTAGGTAAATTAATCTTAAAAAAGGCCGCAGATAAAGTTCAAAGAGTCACAATGGAGCTTAGTGGACACTCACCTTTTATAGTTTTTGATGATGTTGATATAAATAAAGTTGCAGATATGGCAATTACTGCAAAATTTAGAAATAATGGTCAAGTTTGTATTTCACCTAACAGATTTTATATACAAGAAAATAAAAAAGACGAATTCATTAATGCGTTTATTGAAAGAACAAAAAAATTAAAAATTGGAAATGGTTTAGATGAAGGGGTTCAGTTAGGTCCTTTAACAACTGCAAAAAGATTAGGAGAAATAGAAGAATTAGTTGAAACAACTAAAAAGGAAGGAGCAAAAGTTTTATTGGGTGGAAAAAGACCTCAAGGATTTAACAAAGGATATTTTTATGAGCCAACAGTTTTTGACAATGTAAAGGACAATTTTACAATAATGAAACAAGAACCATTTGGTCCATTAGTTCCAATGTTGTCATTTAAAACTTTTGATGAAGTGGTTGAGAGAGCTAATAATAATGACTTAGGATTATGTAGTTATATTTATACAAATTCTATGGATAAAGCTCACAGAGCTTCAGAATTAATGGAAACTGGTACTGTTGCAGTAAACACTCCTGCAGTTGCGATAGCTGAGGCACCTTTTGGAGGAATTAAACAAACTGGATATGGACGTGAAGGTGGTTCAATGGCAATTAAAGATTATCTCAATATAAAGTACACTCACCTTGGTTTGAAATCTTAAAATGAGGCCAAATAAAATAAAAAAGATGATGAGAGATGGTGAGCAAATAATTAATGGCTGGTTACAAATTCCTAGCTCTTTTTCAGCGGAAGTAATGTCTCATCAAGGTTGGGACTCGCTTACAATTGATATGCAACATGGTGTTATCGATTATCCAAATGCATTACAAATGCTGCAATCAATTTCATCTACGGATGTTACTCCTTTAGCAAGAGTAAATTGGAATGAGCCAGGACAAATAATGAAAATTTTAGATGCAGGGTGCTATGGTGTTATTTGTCCAATGGTGAGTAACAAATCCGAGGCAGAAAAATTTGTTCAAGCATGTATGTATCCCCCTAAAGGGTATAGAAGTTTTGGACCAATTAGAGGATTAATTTATGGAGGTGCAGATTATGGAGATTTTGCCAACGATGAGATTTTAAAAATGGCAATGATAGAGACAAAAGAGGCCTTGGATAAATTAGATGAAATTATGAGTACGCCTGGAATAGATGGAATTTATATTGGACCGGCTGATTTAAGTCTGGCCATAGGTCAAAAACCAGCTTTTGATAATCCTGAAGGAAGTCCAACTTATGAAAAGATTTTGAATATCTTGGAACATGCAAAAAAAAATAAAATTTTTGCAGGTATTCATAATGCTAGTCCAGAGTATGCAAAAAAAATGCTTAATTTAGGATTTAATTTGGTAACCATTGGATCCGATCAAAGGTATATGAGTGCAGGTGCAAAAGATGCTGTATCTAAATTAAAATCAATCAAATCAAAAGAAAACTCTAAAGCTTACTGAATTTAAGTGTCAGATAAAAAAAAAATTTTGATAATTCAACCTATTCATAAAGCGGGGATAGATCTCATAAAGAATAACACAAATTATGATTATGAGATTATTGAAAATATAGATAACAAAGATATTAAAAAAAAAATTTTGGAGTGTGATGGTCTATCAATTAGAACAGCAAATTTATCTAGCGAATTAATTAATATATCAAAAAAACTTAAAATTATATCTCGTCATGGCGTTGGGTACGATAATATTGACTTAAAATCTTCTAAAGAAAAAAATATCACCTTGGCAATTACGGCTACAGCAAATGCTGTTGCGGTGGCAGAACATGTTATGTTTATGTTGCTCAATATATCAAAGAGAAAAAACATGTATGATGAGGCTGTTAAAACAGGAAATTTTTCTAATAGAAACAAACTTCCAAAAACAATTGAACTTTGGAAAAAAAATATTTTAATTGCTGGATTTGGTAGAATTGGTCAATCTTTAATTAGAAGATGCAAAGGATTTGAAATGAATGTTTTTGTTTATGATCCATTTGTTTCAAAAGATATTATTGAGGAATTGGGTGGAAAAAAAGTTGAAGATCTTACAGAAGCAGTAAAATCTATGGATGCCATTTCTTTACATATGCCTCTTAATGAAAAAACGAAAAATATTATTAATTATGACTTACTTAAAACAATGAGGAAAAATTGTATAATTATTAATGCTGCAAGAGGTGGAATGATTAATGAGAATGACTTAGATAAAGCATTAAATGAAAGTCTTATATTTGGTGCAGGTTTAGATGTTTTTGAAACAGAACCACCTAAAGAGGATAATCCTTTGCTAAAAAACAATAAAGTTTTTTTAAGTCCTCATACCGCTGCATTTACTGAGGAATGCATGATAAGAATGGGAAAAGAAACAATACAAAATATAATTGATTTTTTTGAAAAAAAATTAGACAAATCAAAAATTATTAAACTTTAATTATGCGAATAAATTTCAAAAATTTTGGACTATTAGAAGCATTAGTATTGTTATCATTAGTATATGTGGTTGGTATGTTGATCTGGACTGCAAGTACAAGGCCCGCAGTTGAAGCAAAAGCTAACTTAGTTAAAGAAAATCATAAGAAAGTAGTTGATTTTATTAATGGAGAAATAAATAATTGTGGGAACAATGATGAAGGTAAATTGACTGTTTGGGGTGATCCATGCAATGACGAATGGTCTTCATCTAAAGTTGTGAATTATATAAACAAAAATCTTAATATAGAGAATCCTTTTTCAGAGGATACTAAAGTAAAAACTGATCCTGATCCTAGAATTAAAGCAGAAGGTAAAGCAGGTCAGTCAGTTGAGATGGGTGTTATATTTGTGATGTCATCAAATTTTTTACCTGATCCTGGATCTGAATGGGTTGTGGGTACTTGTTTTAAATCTCCATGTGTTGCTGCTGGAAATAATGAACTAACTTCACTTTATAGATAATCAATTTTTATAAATTTCAATTTCAGATTTTTTTAATGTATCTGTAAGATAATTATAACCAATTTTTGCATACTCAAACGGATTTGCTTTTGCCGGATCCTGCTCTGCCTCAACCACCAACCATCCTGAATAATTATAATTTTTTAATACATTAAATAAAGGTTGATAATCAATACAACCATCTCCAGGCACTGTAAACGCACCCTCTAAGAAAGCACCTCTAAAACTTAAGTCCTCTTTTAAAGATTTTTCAAGAACTTGTTTTCTTATATCTTTACAATGGACGTGCAAAATTCTCTCATGATAATTTTGTAATATGGATTTTGAGTCCCCTTTTGCAAATAACATATGTCCTGTATCTAATGTTAATTTTACACTTTCATGAGTATTTTCTATAAGTCTTTCAGTATCTTTTTGAGTTTCAATTACTGTCCCCATATGATGGTGATATGCCAAAGGCATCCCTACATCCTCTAAATATTTTCCTAGTTCAGAAATTTTTTCACAAAACTTCTGCCATTCATCTTTTTCCATTTGAGGCCGAGTTGATAATTTTCTATTAGGATCTCCTTGTATAGAGCCAGAAACTTCTGCGAAAACTATACAAGGTGCATTACAATCTTTAAATAAATTTAGTTGTTCTTGAATGGATTTTTTTTCTTCCTCAACAGAATTTTTTCTAAGATTTGCGCCATACCACCCTGAGCAAAGTTTAAGATTAAATTGATCCAATTTTGGAATTAATTCAGAAGATTTCTTTGGAAATTTTCCACCAGACTCTACGCCTATATACCCTGCTTCATTGGCTTCTTTTAAACATTGCTCTAATGTAGTTTCACCACCTAATTCAGGCATGTCATCATTACTCCATGCGATTGGTGCAACTCCTAATTTTACTGGCATAAGAAATTTTTTTTAGTTAAGTTATTATTTTAATACAAATTTTAAATGATTGATATAGCTTTATTTGGACTTGGTAGAATTGGTATTATGCATGGAAAAAATTTAATGCGTAGTAAAGATTTTAGTCTTAAATATATTTATGACATTGAACAAAATTTATCTAAAAAATATTCAAAAACATTAAAAACAAAAGCTATATATAATCCATCTATAGCTTATAAGGACAAAGATATAAAAGCTATTTTTATCGCCTCAACAACATCTACACATATTAAATTTATTCTAGATGGCGTAAAAAATAAAAAGATTATTTTTTGTGAAAAACCACTGGATTTAAGTATAAAAAAAATTGAATCCTGCAAAAAAAAAATTAAAAGATTAAATCCAAAAATACAATTAGGTTTTAATAGAAGATATGATCCAACTCACAATAATTTAAGAAAACAATTACTAAATGGAAAAATAGGTAAATTAGAAAAAATTATTATCACTAGTCGTGATCCTGCACCACCAACTATGAAATATTTAAAAGAATCTGGTGGTATTTTTAGAGATATGATGATCCATGATTTTGATCTTGTTAGATTCTATCTTGGCAATGATGAACCTGCAAAAATAATAGCCTCTGGCAGCAACATTTCAGACAAAAGATTTGATAAAATTAATGATTTTGAATTAGCATCTACTATAATTAGATCTAAAGCTGGCGTTCAGTGCATAATAACTAATTCTAGACATTGTAGTTTCGGTTATGATCAAAGAATAGAATTATTTGGATCAAAAGGTATGTTAATTTCAGAAAATAAAAGACAAAACGAGACATCTTTATATTCTGCACAATCAACTTCAAATAAATCTCCTTTGCTTAATTTTTTTATTGAGAGGTATAAAGATGCTTATAAAAATCAATTAAAGGATTTTGCAAAATTTATTAGAAAGAAAATTCAACCTCTTGCAGGATTTGAAGAGGGAAGAAAAGCTCTGATAATTGCGAATGCAGCTCAAAAATCTTTAAGATCAAAAAAGTTTGAAAAACTTAATCTTTAATTGAATCAACCCTTAGTAGAATACAACCTGTCTGCTTTACAACTAAATAATATTTTGATTAGATTTTACTTTTAAAAGTTAACTTTAATTAAAGGGGAATAATGAAAACAATAAAAAACTTTATATTGGCTTTAGCTGCATGGGCAATGATGTCTGTATCTGCTTTAGCTGTAGATATAATTGTTGTTTCTCATGGTCAAGCAAATGATCCTTTCTGGTCAGTTGCTAAAAATGGAGTTGATGCTGGATGTAAAGACATGGGAGTGTCTTGTAAATACACAGCACCAGCAACTTTTGATATGGTGGAAATGGCAAAATTAATTGATAATGCTGTATCGCAAAAACCAAAAGGTATTGTGATCACATTACCAGATGCTGCTGCTTTAGGAAAATCAGTTAAAGCTGCGATTGCTGCTGGTATTCCTGTAATATCAATGAACTCTGGATCTGATGATTATGCATCTTTAGGAATTAGTGCACACGTTGGACAAACTGAGTTTGAAGCAGGTGTAGGTGGTGGACAAAAAATGAAAGCCGCTGGGGGAAAAAAAGCATTATGTGTTAACCATGAGGTAGGAAACGTTGCACTTGATAGAAGATGTGCTGGTTTCAAAAAAGGTTTTGGTGGATCTGTTGATATTTTAGGTACATCAAATGACCCAACAGAAATTCAAAAAGCTGTTGCTGCAAAATTAGGTGGTGGCTATGACACTATTCTAACTTTAGGTGCTGGATTATCTGGTGAAGCAGCTTTGAAAGCACTTGAGTCAGCTGGAAAAGTTGGTTCTGTAAGATTAGGAACATTTGATATGTCTCCAAATATGTTAAAAGCTGCTGCTGCAGGAAAAGTAGAGTTTTTAATTGACCAACAGCAATATCTACAAGGATATTTACCAATAGCTATCTTTGGACAATATATGAGATGGGGAACAATGCCAGCAGGTGTAGTAATGACTGGACCTGGGTTTGTTACTCCTGACAATGCGTCTAAAGTAATTAAATGGGCAGCTCAAGGTTATAGATAAAAATATGAATTAAAGGCCTGACTAATGTTAGTCAGGCCTTTTTTTTAATCATCTTTAAATTATAATTTTTATATGTCTGTAAAATCAGAGAGTATTCAATCTAAAAAAGATAGTGGACAAGATGAAAGACTTAAAAAAATTTCACCTCTTAGAGTTTTATTAAACAGACCAGAGCTTGGTGCTTTAGGCGGCTCAATTTTAGTTTTTATTTTTTTCGGAATAGTTGCTGGTGACACTGGAATGTTTAGCGCTTATGGGACATTAAATTTTTTAGATGTTTCAGCTAATTTAGGAATTATTGCTATTGCTGCTGCAATGTTAATGATCGGTGGAGAGTTTGATTTATCAATTGGATCAATGATTGGTTTTGCAGGAATCTGTATCGCTATACCTGCAATTTATTGGGGCTGGCCTTTGTGGACGAGTATTATTTTTGCTTTTGCTATGGCAGTACTAATTGGTTATTTCAATGGTATAATGGTAGTAAAAACTGGTCTTCCATCCTTCATAGTAACTCTTGCAATGTTGTTCATTTTAAGAGGGGCAACTTTAGCTATTACGAGATTAATCACAGGAAGAACTCAAGTACCAGGATTAAGAGTTTTAATAGAGGATGATCCAATCGCTTGGTTGTTTGCAACAGATACTTTTCAATGGTTATTCACATGGCTAGGATCGATGAAATTAATTGCGCTAAGAACTGACGGTACACCATTAGCTACAGGTATTCCACCATCAGTAATATGGTTTATTGCTCTTACATTATTTGCGACTTGGATACTTATGAAAACTAGATATGGAAATTGGATATTTGCATCAGGTGGAGATAAAGTTGGTGCTACAAATGTTGGTGTACCTGTTGGAAAAGTAAAAATAAGTCTATTTATTGGAACAGCTGTAGCATCGACAATATTTGCTTGTATTCAAGTTTTAGATGCAGGTTCTGCAGATACTATGAGAGGAACTTTAAAAGAATTGGAAGCAATAGCAGCTGCCGTGGTTGGCGGTTGTCTTTTGACTGGAGGTTATGGCTCTGCCATCGGAGCAGCATTGGGCGCTATTATTTTTGGCACTGTATCAATGGGAATTTTTTATACAGATGTGGATACTGATTGGTTTAAGGTTTTTTTAGGCGCAATGATGTTAATTGCAGTAGTATTCAATAACTATATTAGAAAAAAAGTTACGGAGACTAAGTGATGTCTGAATATTTAGTTCAATTCAATAATATAAGTAAATTTTTTGGTAAAGTAATTGCTTTGAAAGATGTCACTATGAAATTAAAAAAAGGTGAAATAATGTGCTTACTTGGTGACAATGGAGCTGGAAAATCTACTTTGATAAAAACTTTAGCAGGCGTTCATAAGCCTGATGAAGGTGAAATTATTTTTGAAGATCAAAAAATAGTTTTTGACTCACCACGAGATGCTTTGGATATTGGGATAGGTACTGTTTATCAAGATTTAGCATTAGTTTCCCTTATGAGTGTTACTAGAAATTTTTTTATGGGTAGAGAGCCACAAAAAGGTTTACCTTTTTTCAAAACTTTTGATATTGAAAAAGCAAACACTATAGCTGCAGAAAGAATGGGACAAATAGGTATTGATGTGAGAGACCCATCACAAGCCGTCGGTACGATGTCTGGAGGTGAAAGACAATGTCTCGCTATTTCTAGAGCAATTTATTTTGGGGCAAAAGTTTTGGTATTAGATGAACCAACATCAGCATTAGGTGTACATCAAGCTTCAATGGTCCTAAAATATATTGTTAAAGCAGCATCACAAGGCTTAGCTGTAATTTTAATAACACACAACGTTCATCATGCTTATCCTGTTGGAAATAGTTTTACAGTTTTAAATCGAGGAAAAAGTATGGGAACATTTCAAAAAAAAGATATATCTAGAGAAAAACTTTTAAGCATGATGGCAGGTGGTGAGGAATTAGACAAGTTAGAAGTCGAACTTAAAGAAATGGACCGAATAGAAAATAATTAGACAAATATACCACTTCTACATACATAAATTTTGCTGTAATATTTATTAAATAAAGAAAGAGGTAACATATGAAAGCATATATAATGGGAAACTACACTGAAAAAGCTTTTCAAGGATTTTTAAAAGATCCAACAAGTGATAGAAAAGCTGTCGTGGAACAATTAACAAAAGCAATGGGCGGAACTATGCACAGTATGGACATTGTAAGAGGCTCATATGACTTTGTAGTTGTTACTGATGTACCAAGTTTTGATGACTTTGCTGCAATAAAACTTGTTGTTGAGGCATCAGGAGCTGTTAGAAATCTTACAATACTAGAGGCAATTGATTTCACTAAAGCAACAACAAAAGCAAGTAAAATTGGTTATAAAGCACCCGGTCAGTAATTTTATGTATAACTTCCAGTAGCGGACTGGAAGTTATATTAATTTTTTTTTAATTTGTGTGAGAATTTTAAATTTTCACTGTTAAAGTTTGAAGCGTTTTTTTTTATGTAATCATCCATAATCTTGACTTTTTCTTCCTCGAACTCAGAAACTTTTCTTGTATTTAAATCAACATACAAAGCTAATATTTCAATGGTCGATGCTAGGTATTTTTTTTCTTTATGGATCATTTCCATTTTATATTGAAGTCTTTTTTTATCATGATCGAAATAAATCAAATTAATATCTACTTCATCATTAACCTTTAATTCCTGATTATAAGTAATATTTGACTCAACAATCATAGTGCTTTTACCTGTTGTTTTTGCTGAATGTTCTCCCATTTTGAAGATATTATTTAACGTATCTGCACCATATTTATCAAAAATCAAAAGGTAGTAAGAAACATTCATGTGATTATTATAATCAATCCATTCTTTAATTATTTTTTGGGAACTAAGATAAATAGACATTTTAAAAAATTTTGAGATTATTTAATGATTTGGATTATCATTATCGACAACAAGACAAATTTCAGATTTTGTTAAGAATCTTCTTCCTGTGCCATTATCCAGTGAAAACATTCCACCAATACCTTTTACTGCATCTATTGTTAAATCGGTGTGTTTCCATTTTTCATATTGGTCTCCATTCATGTAAAACGGGACGCCTCCAATTTCACCTAATTTTATATCATTATCACCTAAAGGAAATTCACCTTCCTGAAAACACATAGGCGCACTTCCATCACAACATCCTCCGGATTGGTGAAACATCAATTTTTCACCATACTTTTCTTTTAATTCAGATAATAAGCTTAAAGCCGAACGTGTTGCAGATACTTTCATATTTTTTCTCTGGCCCATGATATCGAATCATGGGCCATTATATATTATTTGTTTAAAAGAAGCCTAATTTTTTCTCAGCATAAGAAACGTGTAAGTTCTTATTCTGTCTGTAATGATTAAGCATCATTTTGTGAGTTTCTCTACCAACTCCAGATTGTTTGTAGCCACCAAATGGAGAGTGAGCAGGATAAGCATGATAGCAATTAGTCCATACTATCCCTGCTTGTATCGCTCTTCCCATTCTATGAGCTATGTTTCCATTTCTGGTCCATACAGCTGCGCCTAAACCATAAAGAGTATCATTAGCAATTTTTAATGCTTCTGCTTCATCTTTAAATTTAATCACAGATACAACAGGTCCAAAGATTTCTTCTTGTGATATACGCATGTCATTTTTAGCTTCGAAAACAGTAGGTTGGATATAGTTTCCTTTTTCCAATCCACTATTTAACTTAGCAACGCTACCACCAGTCAGAACTTTAGCACCTTCTTTTTTTCCAAGCTCTAGATAAGATTTTATCTTCTCCATTTGCTCTACAGATGCTTGAGCTCCAATCATTGTTTCCATTTTTAAAGGATTATCTTGAACAACAGCTTTAGTTCTAGCAATAGCTCTTTCCATGAATTTATCATAGATCGACTCTTGTATTAAAGCTCTACTTGGACAAGTACAAACTTCACCTTGGTTAAGATTGAACATGACAAAACCTTCGATACATTTATCAAAGAAGTCATCATCTTTTTCCATAACATCTTCAAAGAAAATATTCGGAGATTTTCCACCTAATTCCAAAGTAATTGGAATTATGTTTTGTGCAGCATACTGCATAATCAATCTTCCAGTTGTTGTTTCACCAGTAAATGCAACTTTAGCTACTCTTTTAGAGGACGCTAAAGGTTTACCTGCTTCTAATCCAAAACCACTAACAATGTTAACTACTCCTGGAGGTAATAAATCTCCAATTAGTTCCATCATTACCATAATTGATGCTGGAGTTTGCTCAGCTGGTTTTAAAACTGAACAGTTTCCTGCAGCAAGTGCTGGTGCTAACTTCCATGTTGCCATTAATAATGGGAAATTCCACGGAACTATCTGACCAACTACTCCTAATGGTTCATGAAAATTGTATGAATATTGGTTATTAGCAATCTCAGCGATAGATCCTTCTTCCGCTCTAATTACCCCAGCAAAATATCTCCAATGATCAATAACCAAAGGTAAGTCTGCCGCCATACATTCTCTGATAGGTTTTCCATTATCTAAACATTCAGCTACAGCTAATAAGTTTAGATTTTTTTCCAAAACATCAGCAATTTTATACAAGATGTTTGATCTTGTAGTGATGTCTGTCTTTCCCCACTCAGGGAAAGCTGCGTGAGCTGCATCTAATGCCGCTTCAACGTCTTGCTCATTTGAACGCGCAACTGAACAGATTTTCTCATTAGAAATCGGACTAACATTATCAAAATATTTGCCTGATTTAGGTTCCACAAATTTTCCATTTATGTAATTTCCATATTTAGCTTTAAACGGAAATTTAACCTTTAAATGAGAGGTATCTAATACAGATGACACTTTCATCGCTTCTGCACTCATTTTTACTCCTCTTGTTTTGCGTTTTTTTGATTTTGACTTAAGATTTTTTTTAGGTTTTTTTACTGAAGAAAGTTTTTTTTGTCGTACCGCTTTAAGTTTTTTTCTTTTTTTAATCGACTTTTTTGTTTTCTTTCTTTTTTTATTTACAGCTTTTTTCCTTTTTTTCTTAGCCATTTTTATAAATATAATTAAAGACCTTTTTAATAATGTTGTAAATGGGTCAATAATGTTTTCAACCTTGGATTGTACTAATCAACCCTAATTTTACTTACTTTATTATCAGCTCGTCTAACAAAATAAATACCAATTGAAACAGCGATTAAAGAGATCAAAACTTTAAAAGTAATTAGCTCTTTTAAAAATATATAACTTAGAATTGTTCCAAAAATTGGAATTAAATACGAGACTTGTGATTGGAAGATTAACCCATTTTTCACTAAAATTTTAAATCTCAACAGCCATGCTATTCCAGTCGAGACTAAACCCAAATACATTACTGATATAGTAGAATCTAGTCTAGGATTTATATTCCAAGGTTGTTCTGCAAAGCTTACAATTGGTATCAAAATTATCACAGCCCAAATTAATATTGAACCTGTCACATTTTCATTTTTTTTCTTACTAATTTTAAGAGTTAAAACTCCACCTATTACATAACAAGTTGAACCCAAGAGAATTAATAATGCAGATAAAATATTATTTTCGTTAATTAAAATGTTGTCTGAGAATAAATATAGTATTCCGGAAAATCCTATTAAAATACCAATCGTTTTAACAAAATTAAATTTTTCATTTTTGGTGTAAAAGTGACCTAATACTGTAGAACTTAATGGTGTTGTTGACATTAATATTGCAGCTAAATTGCTTTGAACCGATTGCACACCGTAAGCAATTAGATAAAAGGGTGCAACTAAATTTATAAAACCAATCATAGCGAACCAGTGCCAGTCTTTGGAAAATGCCTCCACTTTTATTTTTTTGTAATAACAAAGCAACAGAACGGGTATTGCACCAAAAAAAACTCTCAAAAATGCAATTGTGATAGGCCCGAATGAATAGGTTGCAATTTTTATATTAAAAAAAGCAGATGCCCAAATTAATGCTAAAAAAATTAATAAAAGGTAATCAAATAAAGTTGGTTGTTTCATTCTATTATATCTTCAATTACACCCTTTGTAATTTTTTTTAAATCTAAAAAGGTTATTTTGAATATGCAATTTGGATGTCCAGCTGCAGCAAACAAAAAGTCGAATCTTTCTAATGATTTATCAATGTAAATATCAATATTTTTTATATGACCTACTGGAGAAACACCTCCGATAGTATATCCAGTTATGTTTTTTACTTCCTCAGCTGAAGCCATTGAAACATCAAAAAATTTAATATTTTTTTTTATCTTTTTTAAAGAAGCCTTCTTATCTCCGGCCACTAAAAATAAAGTATATTTATTATCGGTCCTAAAAAGTAAGCTTTTGACGATTGCTCCAACATCGCAATTTAAGGAAGTGGCTGCCTCTGAGGCTGTTCTTGCTGATGTTTTTAAGAGGCTTACGTTTAAATTCTCATCAAATTCTTTTATAATCTTTTCAACTCTTTTAACGGGCTCTTTATCCTTTGGAGTCATTTTCAACTTCTAATTGTTAGTTATTTATCTAATTTCATTATACACTTATGTTAAAAATGCATAGGTGTTATTAAGTAAAAGAGGATTATTTATCAATCTTTATTTGGTATCACAACCATTGAATTACGGAGGCAGAAATGAGTTCAAGCAATGTACTAAAAATTATAAAAGACAAAGAAATTGAATACGTAGATTTAAGATTCACTGATCCAAGAGGTAAGCTTCAACATGTAACCATGGATGCCAAAATGGTTGATGAGGATATGTTAAAAGATGGAATTTTTTTTGATGGTTCATCTATAGCTGGTTGGAAAGCTATTAATGAGTCTGATATGATCCTAAAACCAGATAATTCTAGAGCAATTGTTGATCCTTTTACATCTCATAACACATTAAACCTTTTTTGTGATGTTTTAGATGCAATTAAAAAAGATCCTTACGAGAGAGATCCTAGAGGAACAGCTAAAAAAGCTGAAGCGTATTTAAAAAGTTCAGGAATTGGAGATAAAGCATTTTTTGGTCCTGAAGCTGAATTTTTTGTATTCGACGATGTAAGATTTAAAAATGACATGAATGAAACTGGATTTAAAATAGATAGTAAGGAAGGTCCTTACAATTCAGGAAAAGAGTATGAAAATGGAAACATGGGTCACAGACCGGGAATTAAAGGCGGTTATTTCCCAGTTCCTCCTGTTGATAGTGAACAGGATATGAGAAGTGAATATTTAAAAGCAATGAAAGAAATGGGGATTAAAGTTGAAAAACACCACCACGAGGTTGCACCTAGTCAACATGAACTTGGAATGTATTTTGGAACCCTTGTAGATCAAGCAGATAACTTACAACTTTACAAATATGCTGTCCACATGGTTTCTCACTCTTTTGGTAAGACGGCTACATTTATGCCTAAACCTGTTAAAGGTGACAACGGTTCAGGTATGCACGTTCACCAATCAATTTGGAAAGGTGATACTGCATTATTTTCTGGTGATAAATATGCTGGTTTATCCGATACAGCTTTACACTACATAGGTGGAATTTTAAAACATGCAAAAGCTATAAATGCTTTTTCAAATGCTACAACGAATAGTTACAAAAGACTAATTCCAGGATTTGAAGCTCCCGTTTTATTAGCTTATTCGGCAAGAAACAGATCAGCATCTTGCAGAATTCCTATCACTTTAAGTAAAAAAGCAGCTAGATGTGAAATTAGATTTGGTGATGCTGCTGGTAATCCATATTTAACTTTCGCTTCAATGTTAATGGCTGGATTAGATGGAATAAAGAATAAAATTGATCCAGGTAAATCATTTGATAAAGATCTTTATGCTTTATCAGAAGATGAAGTTAAAAAAATTCCAACTGTTTGTGGATCTTTAAGAGAAGCAATGGAAAGTCTTGATAAAGATAGAGATTTCTTGAAACAAGGTAATGTATTTACTGATGATCAAATAGATGCTTACATTGCTTTAAAGTTTGAGGAAATACACAATTTTGAGCACACACCTCATCCTATAGAGTTTGAGATGTATTACAGTTGTTAATTTTATTGTCTAGTTTTAGCAATTTTGTTTTTGCCAGAACCTTTTTTAACAATGTAATCAAGTGTTCCATTTGCTCCATTATCAACAGACTTTATAAGAGATCTTAAAAAATTTTTTCTCTTCTCTTTTCTATTCTCGCTGTTTTGCAAATTTCTGATTTCAAAGACGTTCATGAGTAGATATTATCATTCTATGCGTTTATTGCAACTCTGATATGTTCAAAATAGGACTATACTTTAAAAGACTCTCCACAACCACAACGCTCAGTTTCATTGGGGTTATTGAAGACAAACGATGATGAGAAGTCTTCCTTTTTATAATCCATCTCAGTGCCTAAAAGATACATAACTGCCGCCGAATCAATGTAAACTTTTACTCCTTTATCTTCAATCAACTCATCATTAGGATTTACTTCTTTTGAATATTCCATTACGTATGACATACCTGCACAACCACCTGATTTTACAGAAACTCGTACACCTATCGCATTTTTTTCAGCGTTAGACATTATTTCTTTAATTTTTAAAGCTGCATTATCGCTTAATTTAATAATAGGGTTCATTATAAGTTTAACTCCAATTTCGCTGCATCTGACATCATATCTTTATTCCAAGGAGGATCCCAAACCAATTCAAGATTTACGTCATCTATTCCCTCTACTTGCATTGCACCCTCTTTTACTTCTTTTGGTAAACTTTCTGCAACAGGACAATTCGGTGTGGTTAATGTCATCTTGATTTCAGCTTTACGACCATTTACTTGTATATCATAAATTAAACCAAGTTCATATATGTTCACTGGTAATTCAGGATCATAAATTTTTTTAATTTCCTCAATTATTTTGTTTTTTACTTCCATAATTAATTTTCTGTAGTTATTTCTTTCCCATCATTTTCCATTGCAGATAACAAAGTGTGCCATGATAAGGTAGCACATTTAACTCTCATTGGATATTGTTTAACACCTGATAAACACATCAATTTTGTTTTATCGTCCTCTTTTAAAATATTATTTTTAAGTTCAGGATTTTCTTTTATCATTCCTAAAAAATCCTCTATTATTTCTTTAGCTTCATTATCACTTTTACCTTTAATCAAATCTGTCATTATAGAAGCTGATGCCATTGATATTGCACATCCACTTCCTTCGAAAGAAATATCCTCAACTTTTCTTTGGTCATTTAATTTAAGATATACGTGTACATTATCTCCACATAGTGGATTATTGCCTTTTGCATCTTTATTAAAATTTTCTGTTTTTCCTAAATTTCTAGGGTTCTTTCCATGCTCTAAAATTATTTCTTGATATAATTCTTTTAAGTTCATTATAAATCAAAAATTTTTTTACAATTATTAATACCTTCATTTAGTTTATCTAAATCATCTTTGGTATTATAAACTCCTAATGATGCTCGTGCACTTGCAGGTATACCTAGTTTATCATGAAGTATTTGACAACAATGATGACCCGCTCTAATAGCAACTCCAGTTTCATCTAGAATAGTTGCAATGTCATGTGGATGTACCCCTTCTACAGTAAAAGATAGAACTCCGCCTCGATCTTTTGGATTTCCAATTAGCTTCACAGAATTATTTTTTTTTAAAATTTCTTGGCCGTATTCTATTAATTCTTTTTCATGTTTAATAATATTATCAATTCCAATACTTTCTAAAAATTTTATTGATTGGTCAAACGCGATGACTTGAGCTGTAGCCATTGTCCCAGCTTCATATTTATTTGGAAGCTCACCATAAGAAATTCTATCTTTTTTAACTTCATTTATCATTCCTCCACCTCCTTGGTATGGTGGAAGTTGCTCTAACCATTTCTTTTTTCCATACAAAACTCCAAGTCCTGTCGGGCCATACATTTTATGACATGATATCGCATAAAAATCGCAATCCAGGTCTTGCATATCTAATTTTAAATGTGGTCCTCCCTGACATCCATCTACTACAACAACTATGCCCTTTGAATGTGCTAATTGAGTTATCTCTTTGATTGGTAAAACTGCACCAGTGACATTGGATAAATGAGTTATTGCTATTACTTTAGTTTTATCTGTAATTTCTTTTTCTATATTTTCAATCGGAATATCTCCGTCTTCATTTATCTCTGCAAACTTTATTTTTATATTTTTGGATTTTCTTAAAAAATGCCATGGAACATAATTTGAGTGATGCTCTAGCTCTGTAATTAAAATTTCGTCATTTGGCTCTAAGATCGCTTGACCTAAAGTGTTTGCGACCAAATTTAAAGCTTCTGTAGCACCTTTAGTAAATACAATTTCATTTTTATCTTTCGCATTTATATATTTTTGGACAGAAGTTCTTGTATTTTCATACAAATTAGTGGCTGCAACAGCTAAATAATGTATGCTTCTGCCTACATTTGAAAACTGTTTAGAATAGAAATCATTTATTCTATCTAGAACTACCTTTGGTTTTTGAGATGAGTTAGCGCTATCTAGGTAAACTAAATCATTATTCTGAATTTTTTCATCAAAAATCGGAAACTCTTTTCTAATATTATTTATGTTCATTGTTTCAATCCAATAACATTTGTAATTAAGTTTTTTATTTCTACGTCTGTAATCTTTTCAACAACATCCATAAAAAAACCATTAATCAAAAGTTCTTTTGACTGTTGATAATTCAAACCACGAGACATTAGATAAAAAATTGAATTTTCATTTAAGCTACCAGATGCTGATCCGTGAGAACATTTTACATCATCAGCATAAATTTCTAATTCTGGCTTTGCATTAAACTCTGATGTTTCATCGAGCAGTATTGCTTTACTCAATTGATATCCATCAGTTTTTTGGGCTTTTGAATTTACAAATATCCTTCCTTGATATGCAGATTTTGAATTTTTTCCAAGAACACTTTTAATAAGCTGATAACTTTTTGTGTTTTCTACTAAATGATTGATTGTGGTTCTAATTTCGTGTTGTTGATTCTCCTTTAAGGTAAAAATACCATTAATGAATGCTGATGAATACTCACCGTTTAAATTACAATTAATCTCATTTTTAAAATAATCTGAACCAGCAGATAATATAAATGTTTCTGAAACACTGTTATTATCCTGTTCAATATTGTTAAAAGAGTATTTTAAATTATTATTTCTAAATTTATCAATTTTATAGTTTTTCAGAATTGAGTCTTTTTCTAAATTGAAGTTGTAAAAAATATTAATAAAGTTTTTCGCTGTGGTGTCAGCAAAATAATCAATCAGTTTTAAACAACTATTTTCACCTAATTCGAAATCTAATCTCAAATTGATATTAGTGGACTTTATTTTATCATTTGTTAAATGATAAATTATCAAAGGTTTTTTTAGAGAATAATTTTTTTTAATTAAAATTTTAAAAATTTTATCAATAAATGCACTATTCAAATCAATTAATGAATTTTCATAATCAAATGATATATCTTTTTTAGCTTCATCAATTATTTCAATTTTATTTTGGTCTTCGAAGTTAAAATCAATTTTTTCAATTTTTCCATTTATAAATATAATCTTATTATGCTCCAAACCATCAACTAAAACAGATGGGTCAATTTTATTTGATTGTGAATAGTCATTGAAAAAACTTAAATCGCTAATATTCTTTTTAATAATCTGACTAATATCTAAAAACTTCCAATCCTCTTGCTTTCTATTAGGAAAACCGTTTTTAATAAAATTCTTCAAAAAATTTTTTTTAAACTTAATTTCTTCACTAGAAAATTTTGAAGTTTTTACTAATTTATCAAAATCTGACTGTAATTGATCACTCATTTAATTAAAACTTTCGTATCCTTTTTTTTCTAGTTCTATTGCTAATTCTGGGCCACCAGATCTAATTATTTTTCCATTCATTAAAACATGGACAAAGTCAGGTTTTATGTAATCTAGTAATCTTTGATAGTGAGTAATTATTAAAAAAGAATTATTTTTGTTTCTCAATGTATTAACTCCATCAGCTACTATTTTTAAAGCATCTATGTCTAAACCTGAGTCCGTTTCATCTAAAATTGATAATTTTGGGGCCAACATAGACATTTGTAAAATTTCATTCTTCTTTTTTTCTCCCCCAGAAAAACCAACATTTAATTGTCTATTAAGTTTTTCCTCGTCAAATTTTAATTCTTTAGCTTTTTGTTTAACAAGCTTTAAAAATTCAATCGCATCTAATTCTTTTTCTCCACGTGCTTTTCTAATTGCATTTAGTGATGTTTTTAAAAATATATTTGTATTTACTCCTGGAATTTCTAAAGGATATTGAAAAGCTAAAAATATTCCTTTATGCGCTCTTTCCTCGGTCTCAAGATCAAATAAATTTCTATTTTCAAATAAAATTTCGCCTGATACCTCATACCCTTTTTTTCCTGATAGAATATTAGATAATGTGCTTTTTCCTGATCCATTTGGGCCCATTATTGCATGAACTTCGCCAGGATTTATATTTAAAGAAAATCCCTTTAATATAGATTTATTCTCAACATTGGCATTTAAATTGTTTATCTTAAGCATTAACCAACACTACCTTCTAAGCTTATACCTACAAGCTTCTGTGCTTCCACTGCAAACTCCATTGGTAATTGTTGAAGTACTTCCTTGCAAAAACCATTAACAATTAATCCTACAGCTTCCTCAGCATTAAGTCCTCTTTGTTGACAATAATGTAATTGTTCTTCGCTAATTTTTGATGTTGTAGCTTCATGTGCAATATTTGAATCAAAATTTTTATTTTTTATATAAGGTACTGTGTGCGCACCACACTTGTTACCCATTAATAAAGAATCACATTGCGTATAGTTACTAGAATTTTTAGCTTTTGAATTAATATCCACTAAACCTCTGTAAGTCATATCTGAAAATCCAGCGCTTATACCTTTGGAAATAATTTTACTTTTGGTATTTTTTCCTAGATGAATCATCTTTGTTCCAGTGTCTGCTTTTTGATGATTATTTGTAATTGCTATAGAATAAAATTCACCAATTGAATTATCACCTTTTAATATACAGCTTGGATATTTCCAAGTTATAGCTGAACCAGTTTCAACTTGTGTCCAAGAAATTTTAGAATTTTTTCCCTTACATAATCCTCTTTTAGTTACAAAATTATAAATTCCTCCTTTGCCGTTTTCATCGCCTGGATACCAATTTTGTACTGTTGAATATTTTATTTCCGCATCGTCTAAGGCAATTAATTCTACATTTGCTGCGTGTAATTGGTTTTCATCTCTCATTGGAGCGGTACATCCCTCGAGGTAACTTACGTAACTGCCTTTGTCAGCAATGATTAATGTTCTTTCGAACTGTCCAGTCTCTGATGCATTAATTCTAAAATAAGTTGATAGTTCCATTGGACACTTAACTCCCTCGGGAATATAAACAAATGATCCATCTGTGAAAACAGCAGAATTTAGTGTGGCAAAGAAATGATCAGTAACTGGTATTACAGTACCTAAATATTTTTTTACTAGATCAGGATGTTTCTGAATAGCCTCTGACATTGAACAAAAAATTATTCCATGTTTAGTCAATTCACCTTTAAAAGTAGTTGCAACTGAAACGGAGTCAAATACAGCATCGACAGCAATTCCATTTAGTCTAGCTTGTTCCTGCAACGGGATCCCAAGTTTTTTATAAGTTTCTAAAAGTTTAGGGTCAAGCTCATCTAAACTTTTTGGTTTGTCCTGCATGCTTTTTGGTGCTGAGTAATAATATAAATCTTGATAATCAATTTTAGGATATTTTGGTTTTTGCCAATTAGGTTCTTTTAAAAGTTTTAATCGCTCAAAAGCTTTTAATCTAAAGTCTAGCATCCACTGTGGCTCTTTTTTAATATTAGAAATAAATTTTATTACATCCTCGTTTAAACCTTTTGGAGCTTTGATATTTTCTATGTCAGTAGTAAATCCGTATTTATAATCTTTTAACTTTTCTATATCTTTTTCTCTAGTATCCATTTTAAATTCTTCTCTCAATATTATCTTTTATTAAATCTTCTAAACTTTTTTTCTCAAAAAAATCATTAATATGGTTTTCAAGTTCATCCCATAAATTATGAGTTAAACATTTCGTAGGTTTGCCATTGCAGCCTTTTTTTGACTCTTTTTTACATTGCACAGTTTTTACTTTTTCATCAACGGCATCAAAAATGTTTGTAAGTTTTATTTCATTAGCTTTTTTTTTCAAAACATAGCCACCTTGATTTCCTCTTACACTTTGCACAATTTCTTTTTTCCTAAGTTTAGAAAAAATTTGTTCTAAGTAATCAAGGGAAATACCTTGTCTTAATGATATGTCTCTTAGAGAAACTGGATTAATATTATTAAATTTCGCCAGATCCACTAAAGCCATTACCGCATATCTGCCTTTAGATGTCAGTTTCATAAATGCCTATTTTTAAGGATATATATAAACCTGACTAAATTAGTCAAGTAACTGGTAACAAAAAAAAATAACATTTTGTCACGCACATGTGATATGTCTAATTTTTTTTTGAGAATAGTTATCAATAACAATTATGGATAATAAAATTTTAGAAATTTTTATTCCTGGTCCAGCTGGAAGACTTGAGGCTAAATATTTTAAAAGTAAAAAAAGTACTTCACCAATCGCATTAATATTACAACCACATCCCCAGTATGGAGGAACAATGAATAACAAGGTTGTTGTGGAAACATTTCACTCTTTTATGGATAACAACTTTTCAGTTTGTCGGGTAAATTTTAGAGGTGTTGGAAAAAGTGATGGTGAATTTGATAATGGACAAGGCGAACTTGCTGATGCAGCTGCTGCATTAGATTGGCTAGAAAGAGAAAATTTTGACAATTCACAATGTTGGGTCTCTGGGTTTTCTTTCGGCTCATTAATTGCAATGCAACTTTTAATGAGAAGACCAGAAATAAATAGATTTATTGCAATATCACCTCAGCCAAATGTTTATGATTTTTCTTTTTTATCACCATGTCCTACATCTGGATTAATGGTTTATGGAAAAAAAGATGAATTAGTTCCGATTGATTATATTAATGAATTAAATAAAAGACTGAGTGATCAAAAAGGTATAAAAGTTGAATTTCAAGCTGTTCAAGATGCTAATCATTTTTTTTCGAAAAATGAGATCAATTTAGTCAAAGTTTTAGATAAATACATTAAAAAAGAGACTGCTTTATATTAAAAGTTCTCAACTATTTCACCTCCAGAAATTGGTTTTTTACATCCAGTTGTATTAGGAAAAGAAATTGGTAATTTCAAAATAGATCTAATTGCAAGATATCCAAAAGCTTGTGACTCTACAAAGTCACCGTCAATGCCATACTCTTCAACAGGATAAAAGTTTATTTTTTTTGAGTCTTTAATAATATCAAATGATCTTAAGATTGATTTCATTAAATATTTATTTTTTCTCCCTCCACCACAAACTAAAAATATTGTATTTTTTTCTGGATCTTTAAAATATTTTAGAGCTTTTGAAATTTGTGATGAGGTAAAATCTGCTAATGTCGATGTTCCATCTTCCAAAGAAAGGCCCTTTGCAAAAGATATATCAAAATCTTTTATATCTAATGAGTCTTTATAAGGTGGACCAATATTAAAATTTTCTAAAGCTTGATTTAGAATTAATTCATCTGTTTTGCCAATACTTGCTAATGTTCCACCAATATCATATTTCTTTTTTGATTTTTTTCTAACCCACTCATCTATCAAACAATTTCCTGGAGCTATATCACATGCTTTTATATAATTTTTTTTTTTATCTAATTCATCCCATTTAACTGTTTGTGTAATATTTGAAATTCCTCCAATATTAACAAAATTAACAGAATAAGATTTATTCAATTTTTCTTTTAAATACGTGTTTGCAATTAAGTTATGAAAAATTGGTGTTAATGGAGCACCCTGACCTCCATTTTTTAAATCGTTTTGTCTAAAATTATAAACTACCTTTTTTTTTGTTAATTGTGATAAGAGTTTTCCATCACCTAATTGTTTAGTAATTTTTTTTTTACTATCGTGAAATATCGTTTGTCCGTGAAAGCCTAATAAATCTAAATCTATTTTATTATTGTTTAAAATTTCCTTAACTACATTTGAATGGAAGAGTGTAATTTCTCTTTCGATATCTTGAATTTCGCTTTCATGTTTAATGAGGTGATCTGGAACTAAAATTTTTGCTCTAATATCAAGTATTTTTTGTCTTATTTTATCCCCATACTCAAAATACCTGTCAAATAAAGCTGAATATACTCGCTCACCATCAGACTTTATTATAGATGCATCTACTCCGTCTATTGAAGTTCCGCTCATTAATCCTAATGCTGTATATAACTTACCCATTCTTATTTTTTTTTAAAATAATTTGTATATTGTAAGACTATAAGCTTATGAATAAATTTTTAAAAGAATTTAAAGAAAGAGGTTTTTTTTATCAATGTACTAGTGAGAATGAGCTCTCAGAGTTATTAGACAAAAAAAAATTTCGGCATATATAGGTTTTGATTGCACTGCTGAAAGTCTTCATGTGGGTAGTTTACTTCAAATAATGTGTTTAAGGCTTCTCCAAAAGCATGGTCACAGACCAATAGTGTTATTAGGAGGGGGCACTACAAGAATTGGGGACCCATCTGGAAAAGATAAAACACGTAAATTACTATCTGAAAAAGAGATTTTAAAAAATTCAAAAAATATTAAAAAAATATTAGAAAAATTTCTAGATAAAAAAAATAAGAAAACAAAACCAATATTTGTGGATAATTATAAATGGTTAAAGAACCTTAACTATATTAATTTTTTAAGAAAAATTGGTAAACATTTCACTATAAATAAAATGCTATCATTTGATAGTGTTAAAACACGTTTGGAAAGAGAGCAGTCATTGAGTTACATGGAGTTCAATTATATGATACTACAGGCATACGATTTTTTAGAATTAAACAATAAAGAAGATTGCATATTGCAAATAGGTGGGTCAGACCAGTGGGGGAATATAATTAATGGTGTTGATTTAATCAAAAAATATTCTGATAAAGAAGCTTTTGGTTTAACCACGCCATTAATTACTTTAGCAAGTGGAGCCAAAATGGGTAAAACTGCTGATGGCGCAGTTTGGCTTGATAAAAAATTTCTTTCGCCATACGACTATTGGCAATTTTGGCGAAATACAGATGATAGAGATGTAAAGAAATTCCTAAAATTTTTCACGGATATTGAGACTGAAGAAATTGAAAATTTTAGTGACCAAAATATAAATCAGTTAAAAATTTTACTTGCAAATAAAACAACTGAAATGCTTCATGGTAAAAAAGAGTCATTAAAATCAGAAAAAATCGCAAAAGAAGCATTTTCAGATAGTTCCTCAGGTTTAAGTCTTCCATCAGTTAAATTAAATAGAAAAATATTGAATGAAAATATAAATATTATTGATTTGGTTGTTTTGGCAAAATTTGAGCAATCAAAAAGTGAGGTAAGGAGATTGATTAAAGGCAAAGCAGTCAAAATAAATAATCAAATTATTGAGGATGAAAAGTTTATAATTTCAGATAAAATTTTTAAAGATAACTATGTTAAATTATCGATTGGGAAAAAAAGACATATAAGAATTCAATTGAGTTAGTTTTTTTTAATTTTTTCTAGAGTTCTTGTTATAAATCTTGGAGTTAAAGTCTTAATCGGATTAACAGATGTCTCTAAATTTTTAGGTGGACCTTTAACTTTAAAACTTACGCCAAAAACACCCTCCCCAGTTTTCGAGCCAACTAATATTTTCCCCAAAACAGGAATAGTCCCTATTGCTTTATTGATTGTAGTTGCTGGAACCAATGTTCCTCTCAGGCTTATCAACTCATCTTTTTTGACGTATCCATTCATCAATACGGATATCGCGGGCCCTATTGCATAGATTTCATTTATAGTCATTAACTTTTTTTCATTTTCAAACTTCATCTCAAATTCATCAAATCTTATTCCCTCACCAGACAAAATATCGGCAATACCTTGTAAAGAAGCAAGAGTTAGTAATTTGGTTAAAGTAGGAAGTTCTTTTAACTTAAAATCATAGATTTTTAGGGTAGAATTCGAAACATCACCATCTTTAATACTATAAAAGTCTAAAATCCCATCATCAAACCCTTTAATAAATTTATATTTTTTAACTATTGGTTTAGCAAAATCTAAAAATAAAGTAGTAATAGTTTTATTATCTTTCGTAATAACTGTAAATTTCATCTTTTTTTGGTTTGTAAAATCTCCTTTGAGATTTCCTTCAAACAATTTTTGTTTTTTAAATTTTAAGTTACCGGATAAATTTTTTAAATTGAACTCGGTATCTAAACGAACATTTTCAATTTTTAAAATCAATTCAAAATCTTCATTAAAATAATCTTTATTTTCATCACCAACTAAAATATTTTCAAGTAGGCTATCCCCATTAAAAGCACTTCCCTGTAGTACATATTTATTATTAGTTTTTTTTATGTTAAAAATATTTTTTTGATCTTGGATATCTACATAATCAGCATTAATATTGGTAATACTTTTTATCTTAAAATTAGAGGAAAGTTGGATATTTTTTGCCTCAATAGTGTTTTTATTTTCATCGAGCCTAATCGATTTTAGAAAAATTTTTTTTGTAGTGTCCCTATATCCATTAAATTTAATTTTTGTCTCATAATTTTTATCTTTTTCAAAGTTTAAGAAATTTATGATGAAAGGATTTTTCTCTAATTTTATCAAACCCTCAAAATTTATTAATTGATTTTTTTTTTCAACTTTAAAATCAATATAATCTTTATTATTTTGCAGATAAATATTACCCTTTCCTTCAATATAAAGATTATTTTTATTATATTCTATTTTTAGATTATTATTTTCGATGAAAATTTTATCATTAATTTTTGGGAAAACATTTTTTAATTTATAAGTGTTTGTTATTTGAAATTTTTTAATATCAATGTTAGAAAGTATATACTCATTTGAAATTTTAAAATTTTTATCTAAGTTGAGTGAAAATTCATTTTTCGAACTGAAAATTATTTTTTCAAAACCTAAATTTGGGATAATTTTTTCTTCAAACACAGCAAAATTTTTATTGTTTAACTCAACAATCTTATTATTAAGGTTTCCTTTTAATGTAAATCCTTGTTTATTTTTTTTTAGGTTTATTTTGTCTGAAATAAAATTAATATCATTTAATGTAAATTCACTATCTTGAATTTCTAAATTATCTCTCTCAATTTTAAATACAAAATTTAAGTCATTTAATTTATAATTCTTAAACAAACTCAATTTTGTATCTTTTACATATCCTTTGGCAAAATAATTATTTTTTATATTTCCTTTATTATCAAAATTAATTCTTAAATCTGCTACAATAAAACCTTTAACTTGAAAAAATTTTTCAAAAATTATAATATTTGGGTTATTATAAAAAGTTTTAGTAAATGATATTAAATCTTCAATATTTATAGACTTAGTTGAAATATCAAGATTTTTAATCACGAACTCATTTTTAAAAAAAGAAATTAACGATATTTTAGTTTTAATACTTTCGGTTTCTAAAACCTCTTTTTTATTTTTAATTTTTGCGCCTAAAATTTTTACATTTAATTTTAATTCTAATGGGTTAAGCTTTAAATTTACTTGCTTTAATTCAAGATCGAGGTCCTTATTTATACTTGTCAATTTACTTTTTATTTGATTATTAAATTGATCTGTTTCAATACCTACCAAACTAAAATAAGTTAAAAATATAATAATAACTAAGGTAAATATTATTGTAATTTTTGAAATTATTTTCATATATCTTGATACAATGATTTCTCTAAAAACTGATCAATATCTCCGTTTAACACTTTATCTGGATCTGAACATTCATGATTTGACCTATTGTCCTTTACAAGTCTATAAGGTTGTAAAACATAAGATCTAATCTGATGACCCCATCCAATTTCTGATTTTGTAGATTCATGACTTTGATTTTCTTTTTCCTTTTTTTTTATTTCAAAATCATAAAGTCTTGCTTTAAGCATGTTTAAGCATGTTTCTTTATTTTTATGTTGAGATCTCTCATTTTGGCACTGAACAACAATTTTTGTGGGTAAATGAGTAATTCTTACAGCGCTATCTGTAGTATTAACATGTTGCCCCCCTGCTCCACTCGAACGATAAGTATCAATTCTTAAATCTTTATCCAATATTTCTATATTGATGTTTTCATCTACGACCGGATAGACCCAAATACTTGCGAAACTTGTGTGTCTTCTAGCACCAGAGTCGAATGGTGAAATTCTCACCAGTCTATGAATGCCTGACTCTTTTTTTAACCATCCAAAAATATAATCTCCCTCAATTTTAATTGTAGATGATTTAATTCCTGCTTCGTCACCTTTGTGTTCACTAATCAAACTTGATTTAAACTTTTTTTGAACAGACCATTTTAGATACATTCTTCTCAACATTTCTGCCCAATCCTGACTTTCTGTACCACCCGCACCTGCATGAATCTCTATATAGCAATCAAGAGAGTCTGCTTCATTTGACAAGAAACATCTTATCTCATTTTTTTTTACTAATTCTCTTAAACCTTTAATGTTTTTTAATAATTCATTTTGAAAACTTGTATTTCTTTCCTCTATAGCTAATTTATTTAGTTCATCAAAATCTATTAAATTATTTATAGATTTTTCGTAGGAACTCACTAATTCTTCGTACAATTTTTTTTCTTTAATAACTTTCTGGGAGGTTGATTTATCTTTCCAAAAATTTGCTTCAAGTATCTTTTTATTATGGCTTTCTAATTTTTTATAGATATCGTTCTTTTCAAAGATACTCCTTCACTCTTTGATTTATTTTTTCGATATCTCTTTTAAAGTCTAAGTATTTTGAATCCATTAATAAAACCTTAATATATTATTGCTATCTAATCTATTATTATTTGAATATAATATTTTACCATCAATTACATTTTTGCTTTTATAAGCCTCTAAAATTGTGTTCTTTGATGTAAATTTAGCTTTTTGTCCAGTTAATTGATCAACTACCATCATTGTAATACCTTTTGATACTTTAAAAGGTCTCGCATCTGATTTTTTCACAGCTCTTTCAACAAATTTTTTAAATATAGGTAAAGCTGTTTTTGAACCAGTTTCAAACTTGCCCAAGGGTTCAGGATTATCCATTCCTACATAAACACCTACAACCAAGTTTGATGTAAAACCAATAAACCACGTATCAGTATTTTCGTTAGTTGTACCAGTTTTGCCTGCTAGATTTAAGTTAAGATCTCTTAATTTCTTTCCAGTTCCTCTTTTAACTACTCCCTCTAATAATGACGTAACTTGATAAGCCGTTTGAGGTGAGAAAATTTGTTTATAAGTATCTTTAATTTCAGGATAAGCGCTTCCAGTAAATGAAATTATATCACAATTACTACAGTTTCTTTTTTCGTTATTTAATATTGTATTTCCCTCACTATCTTGAATACGATCAATTAAAATTGGTGTTACTAACTTGCCTCCATTAACAAAAGCAGAATAAGCAGATGTAAGTTTTAATAGTGTAGTTTCTGCGGAACCTAAGGATATCGATAAAAGTTCTTCAGGTTCATCATATATACCAAGATTTTTGGAAAATTTAGCCAAATTTTTTATACCTATTTTTTGCGCAATCCGAACCGTCATCAAATTTCTAGATTTTTCTAAGCCCACTCTTAAAGTAGAAGGACCATAAAATTTTTTTCCGTAATTTTCAGGCTTCCACATTTTCAGATCTGACCCTTGATCTAAAACTAGAGGTGCATCTAAAACTAAAGACGAAGGGGTGAAATTATTTTCTAAAGCTAAAGCATATACAAAAGGTTTAAATGCTGATCCTGGTTGCCTTAAGGCTTGCGAAGCTCTATTAAACTCACTATTTTTAAAACTAAAACCCCCTGAAATAGCCATTACTCTTCCAGTGAAGGGATCCATAACAACGATACCTCCATTAATTTTAGGAATTTGTTTGAGACTAAAATTATTTTCTGAAATTTGCTCGACATAAACAACGTCTCCAACTTTTAATAAATCATCAAATTCTTTTTTAGTCCAAGTTATATCTTGATATTTTATAACGCCTTTTAATTTATCTTTAGTTTCTATTTCAGCAGAAAATTTATTTATTTTTTTTATTATCGCTATTTTCCAGTTTATCGACTTTTCTATTTCGTATTTATCAAGATCATTAAACCAATTTTTATTAAATTTTTTATTCTTAATTGGTCCTCTCCAACCTTTTCTTTTATCATACTCAATTAATCCCTCTCTTAGTGATGCAGTAGCAATTTTTTGTAATTCTAGATTGATAGGTGTATTGATATTAAATCCTTGTTTGTAGACTTTCTCATAAGTTAAGGTTTCAATTACATTTTTTCTCACATCCTCAATGTAATATTGAGCATCTTCAAGAAAAACTTTTTTCGCTTTTTTAAGTTGGATTTTTTGAGATTTAAAATTTTTATATTGATTTGAATTGATAAAATTATTTTCTAATAAATTTTTTAATACTAAATCTCTTCTGAATTTAGCTAAGTCCAAATTACGGTATGGGTTATATTTGCTTGGTGCCTTAGGTAATGCTGCTAGCATCGCAGACTCAACATAATTTAGTTCTTTTATTGATTTATCAAAATATTCCAAACTAGCTGCTGCCACCCCATATGCACCACTTCCCAAATAGATTTGATTCAAGTATAACTCAAGTATCCTTTCCTTCGAAAGTGCTCTTTCAATTCTAAATGCAAGAATTGCCTCTTTAATTTTTCTATTTATGCTTACTTCATTAGTTAATAAGAAATTCTTTGCTACTTGCTGTGTAATCGTAGATGCTCCCTCTAATCTTTTTGAGGTAAATAAATTGCCAATATTGTTAATAATTGCTCGAATGACTCCTTTTGCATCTACACCAGGATGTGAAAAAAAATTTTTATCTTCAGCAGATAAAAAAGCATTGATTACTTTTTGTGGGATAGAACTATATGGAACAAATATTCTTTTTTCTTTTGAGAAGTCAGATACCAATTCACCATTTCCTGAATAAACTTTACTCGATACTGTTGGTTTATAGTTCTTTAAAAACTTATAGTCAGGGATATTATTCGAAAAATTCCACAAAATTATCATGATTAAAGTAAAGGAAATTAATGAAATACCAATAATACCAATAAATATTTTTTTTAAAAATTTACTCATTTTAATTCCATTATATACGGGAATTTGTTAAAGATATGGCATAAAAGAATACGCAAAATTTATAATGAATTATCTAATTAAAAAATCAAAAAATAAACCATGGAGAAAAATTTATATATTGATGCTTCGCATCCAAATGAAACTAGAGTTGTACTTAAATCAAATGATAATATTGAGGATTACGAGTACGAGGGCTTAAAAAATAATTTAATTAAAAATAATATTTATTTAGGCAAGGTAAGTAGAATTGAGCCATCTTTACAAGCAGCATTTGTAGACTTTGGGAGAGAAAGACACGGCTTTCTCTCTTTTAATGACATTCAATCGGACTACTATCAAATTCCTAGAAGTGATCTTGAAATAATTAAATTAGAGGAAGAAAAAGCTCGAGAAGAATTATCAAAAAAAGTTGAAGAAAAAGAAGAAGAGCGTATTGCTGAAGGAAATTTAGAGTTAGAGGATCCAATTGAAATAAAAAATCAAGACGAAAAAGATAATAGCGAAGATTTTAAAGATAAAAAAAACAATAACAAAACAAAATTTAAAAGGTATAAGATACAAGAGGTAATCAAACCTAATCAAGTAATACTTGTTCAAGTTATAAAAGATGAAAGAGGTCAAAAAGGAGCTGCATTAAGTACTTTTATATCTATAGCAGGAAAATATATTGTTTTGATGCCTAATACTCCAAAAGGTGGGGGAATTTCTAGAAAAATATTTAACCCGGCCGATAGAAAAAAAATTAGATCAATACTTAACGAAATTGAAATACCAAAAGAAATGGGATTAATAGTTAGAACAGCCGGAAGCAATAAAACAAAAAATGAAATCGATCATGATTTAAAAACATTAATAAATACTTGGAATCAAATAAAAGAAAATGCAATTAATTCTATTGCACCCTCTCTGATACATCAAGAAAGTGAAATTATAAAAAGAACACTTAGAGATATGTACGATGAAAATACCCAAAACATATTTGTTGAGGGAAATGAAGGTTATAAAAAAGCACAAAATTTTATGAAAATGATGATGCCTTCACATGTAAAAAAAATTAAAAAGTATAGAGGTAAAAATCCATTGTTCATTGAGGAGGGAATTGAACAGAAGCTTAATCAAATATTTGAAACAGAAATAAAGTTAAAATCTGGAGGTTACTTAGTCGTAAACCCAACAGAGGCTTTAGTATCAATCGATATAAATTCAGGAAGTTCAATAAGACAAAAAA
>CACGVC010000008.1 GCA_902576335.1 uncultured Pelagibacteraceae bacterium | reverse complement strand
TCTGAATTGCGAGCGCTATAAAAAAACCGCTAAAAAAGTTTTTTTCTCACAATTCAATTTTCAGCAATAATTATGAATATAAGAGAAAATATAAAAAAGTTGATAATTGAAAAACCACTTAAGTTAGACTGTGGTAAAACCATTAGTAAATTTCCTCTGGCATATGAGACCTATGGCAAACTAAATGAAAATAAGGATAATGCAATTTTAGTCTTTCACGCCTTAACAGGCGATCAATTTGTAACAGGTGTAAATCCAATAACTAAAAAAGATGGATGGTGGTCTTATGCGGTAGGCCCAAAAAAATCTATCGACACAGATAAATATTTTGTAATTTGTGCTAATGTGATTGGTGGTTGCATGGGGTCTTTTGGTCCAAGTCACGAAAATCCTGAAACAAAAAAAATATATGGAACAGATTTTCCAGTTATTACGATAAATGATATGGTAAACGCCCAAGTAAATTTATTAGATTTTTTTAATATCAAAAAGCTTTTTTCTGTAGTTGGTGGATCAATGGGAGGGATGCAGGTCTTACAATTTGTGAGTAATTTTCCAGACAAAGCTAAAACAGCTGTCCCTATTGCTTGTACATCTAGTCATTCAGCCCAAAATATTGCATTCAATGAACTTGGTAGACAAGCAATAACTGCTGATCATAATTGGATGGATGGAAAATATAATTCTAAAAGCACGTTGCCAGATAAAGGGTTAGCTGTAGCAAGAATGGCTGCTCATATTACATATTTATCTAAAAAGGGACTTCAAGAAAAATTTGGTAGGAATCTCCAGGAAAGAGATGATCTTAAATTTGGATTTGATGCTGATTTTCAAATAGAAAGTTATTTACGTTATCAAGGTTCAGTATTTGTAGATAGATTTGATGCTAACAGTTATCTTTATATAACTAGAGCAATGGATTATTTTGATTTGGTTAAACAATTTGATGGCAATCTATCAAACGCCTTCAAAAAAACCAAAACTAAATTTTTTATTATGTCTTTTACGTCAGATTGGCTTTATCCAACTCAAGAGAATAAAGATATAGTTATTGCTTTAAACGCAGTTGGTGCGAATGTAGGTTTTGTTGAAATAGAGTCTGATAAAGGGCATGACTCCTTTTTGCTAGAAGTTCCAGATTTTTTAAATGCACTCAAAAATTTTTTAGATAAATCTTATATAGAAAGTTATAATGAAAGCTGAATATAATTTTATTGCAAATATAATCGAAAAAAACTCAACTGTATTAGATGTTGGTTGTGATGATGGAACTTTGATGGAATTTTTGAGAAAAAACAAAAATGTGAATATAAGAGGAATTGAAATTTCAAAAGAAAAAGTTCAAATATGTATAGCTAAGGGATTGACAGTTATTGAAGGTAATGCAGAGCTTGATTTAAAGCAATTTCCAAAAAATTCTTTTGACTATGTTGTTTTGGGTCAGACACTGCAAGCTTTTATAAATCCAGAAATTGTCATTAAGGAACTTTTAAGAGTTGGTAAAAAAGCCATTGTGACTATTCCGAACTTTGGAAATTGGAAGGTAAGGTTAGACTTACTTTTTAAAGGAACTATGCCAATTACAAGTTCACTACCTCATGAATGGTACAACACACCAAATATTCATATGTGTACTATTAAAGATTTTGTAAGATTTTCAGAAACTATAGATTTTAAAATTGTTAAATCTTTAGCTCTAATAAATAAAAATATCTCGAATATAAGTAAATCAAATATTTTTTTGAAAAATTTATTCGGAGAGCTTGGAATATTTTTGATTGAAAATAAATGAAAATAAAAATTATTAAATGTCTTCAAGATAATTATAGTTACGCAATAATTGATGAAAATAGTCAGTCTGCTTGTATAGTTGACCCAAGCGAACCTGGACCAATAATTGATTTTATAGATAACAATAAGATTGATCTAAAATATATTCTAAATACCCATCACCATCATGATCATATTGGTGGCAATCTTGAACTGAAAAAAAAATATAATTGTGAAGTTATTGGATTTAAAGATGATAAGGATCGAATTCCAGGAATAGACGTTATTGTAGAAAATAATCAAATCTGGCGAAAAAATAACTTTGAAGCAAAAATTTACCATACACCGGGTCATACATCAGGTCATATTGCATTCCATTTTTTTAAAGAAAAAATAATTTTTACTGGTGATACTTTGTTTTCTCTAGGTTGTGGTAGGATCTTTGAGGGAACTTATGAGCAGATGTTTAGCTCTTTAAAAATGTTTAAAAAATTGCCTAAGGATACTCTGATTTATTGTGGTCATGAATATACTCTAAAAAATTCTGAATTTTGTGTGTTCAATGATCCACACAATTTAAAGTTAAAAGAAAAAATTTTAAAGATTAAGAATAATCTAAAAGTTAATTCGCCAACTATTCCCTCTGTTTTGGGTGATGAATTAGAGTGTAATATATTTTTAAAAGCTGAAGATATTGAGACTTTTTCAAAACTGAGAGATTTAAAGGATAATTTTTGATTTATTGAGCTTGACTAAAGTTTCGCTCAGATTATATTGCGATTATTAAAAATTGAGATCCTTATGTCTTATGCAGTGATACAAACTGGTGGAAAACAATACAAAGTAGAGTCAGGTGAAATCCTAAAAATCGAGAAACTACCAAATTCAAAACCAGATACTAAAATAGAATTTAAAGAAATTTTAGCATACGGAAATGAAAAAGAGATCGAAATCGGTTCTCCTGTAGTGCAAGGTGCGAAAGTTGAAGCAAATCTGATAAAAAATAGCAAAAATAGAACCATTTTAATTTTTAAAAAAAGACGAAGACAAAATTCAAGAAGAAAAAATGGCCACAGGCAACAATATTCTATGATCAGAATAAATAAGATTTTTTCAAAAGATGGTAAGGTTTTATCTGAAGCTAAAGAGGTTTCTAAAGTAACAAAAACAGTAGCAAAGGATACAAAGGAAAATAAAAAGTAAGGTAGAGTTATGGCAACAAAAAAAGCAGGTGGATCATCAAGAAACGGGCGTGACAGTGCTGGACGAAGACTTGGTGTGAAAAAATATGGTGGAGAAACCGTGGTGCCAGGAAACATAATAGTAAGACAAAGAGGAACAAAAATTTTTCCCGGTGAAAACGTTGGTATGGGTAAAGACCATTCAATTTTTTCTGTGATCAAGGGCAAAGTTGTTTTTAAAAAAACTAAATCAGATAGAACTTTTGTTTCTGTAAAACCCAATTAATAGTACAACTTAAAATAGTGTTGTATTATGAAATTCTTAGATCAAGTAAAAATTTATATAAAAGCAGGTAATGGTGGAGATGGTTCTCCTAGTTTCAGAAGAGAAAAATTTATTGAATTTGGTGGACCAGACGGAGGTGATGGTGGAAAAGGAGGTTCTGTTATTTTAAAAGCTGAACAAAATTTAAATACATTAATTGACTTTAGATATCAGCAACATCATAAAGCTGAAAGAGGTGAAAATGGTTCAGGTCAAAATCGTACTGGAAAAGGTGGAGAAGATTTAATTCTCAAAGTTCCTCTGGGAACACAAGTCTTCGAAGAAGACAACAAAACACTCTTATATGATTTTACCAAAATTGGAGAGAGGTTCATTGTTGCTTCTGGAGGGAAAGGAGGTTTGGGTAATACAAGATTTAAAAGTTCAACAAATAGAGCGCCACGAAAATATACTAAAGGTATGGTAGGTGAAGAGTTTGTAATTTGGCTTCAATTAAAAACTATTGCTGACATAGGCATTATTGGATTACCAAATGCAGGTAAATCAAGTTTATTGGCAGCTATAACTAATGCTAATCCAAAGATTGCTAATTATCAATTTACTACTTTAAATCCAAATCTTGGTGTTGCAAGTTATGATGATAAAGAAGTTACCCTAGCAGACATACCTGGTTTAGTAGAAGGAGCACATGAGGGAACTGGCCTTGGTACAAAATTTTTAAAACACATCGAGAGATGTAAATCTCTTTTGCATTTGATAGATATTACAAATGATGATTTAAAAAAATCTTACGATCAAGTCAAAAAAGAACTCAGAAATTATGGTAAAGATCTTATTAAAAAAAAAGAATTGATTGTTTTAAATAAAATAGATTTATTAGATAAAGATATTGTTAAAAAAACAGTAAAAAATTTCTCGAAGGATAAAAATTGTGAAGTTTTAACTTTGTCAACATTGGAAAAAGATTCAATATCTAAAATTAAGGCTAAACTTATTTCATATGTCTCTTAAAAATTCAAAAATAATTGTAGTTAAAATCGGATCTTCTTTGATAGTTGATAATAACAAAAAAATAAGAAAAAAATGGTTACTGAGTTTTGCTAAAGATATAAAAAATTTAAAATCTAATAATCAACAGGTTGTAATAGTAAGTTCTGGAGCTATTGCTCTTGGTTGTAAAAAAATGAATTATAGTAAATCAGGTTTAAAGCTAGATAAAAGTCAAGCAATAGCCTCTATAGGACAAATAGAATTGATGAATTTATTTTCAGAAACTTTTTCAAAATATAAATTAAATATTTCCCAAATTCTGCTTACATTAGAGGATACTGAAGAACGAAGAAGATCAATAAATGCGAAAAGGACTTTTGAAAATTTATTTCAGCTTAATTATATTCCTATAGTAAATGAAAATGACACTATTGCTACATCGGAAATAAAATTTGGGGATAATGATAGATTGGCTTCTCGAGTGGCTCAAATTACTAATGCAGACACACTAGTTTTATTATCAGATGTAGATGGCCTTTATACAAAAAATCCCAAAAATTTTAAAGATGCAAAATTAATCAGAAATATTTCTAACATTAAAAAGGATTTAAAAAATGTTGATATTAGAGGGAGAACAGAGTTTGGGAGTGGAGGTATGGATACTAAAATTGAAGCTGCAAGAATATGTAATTTAGCTGGTTGTAATATGGTGATAGCAAATGGACTATATTTAAATCCAATCAATCAAATAGAAAAAAAAAAAAATTCCACGTGGTTCATATCTGAAGTTCCAAAATTAGATGCCAGAAAAAAATGGATTATTAGCTCCGTTTCACCAAAAGGAGAGTTAATTATTGATGATGGTGCTAAGAAAGCATTAATAAATGGAAAAAGTCTATTGGCAGCTGGTATCAAGAAGGTTAATGGTGATTTTAAAAAAGGTGATCATATAAAAATTTTAGATAATAAACGTAAGGAATTTGCTAGAGGCTTGAGTTCATTCTCATCAAATGAGATAAATAAAATTTTAGGATGCCACTCTAATGAGATAAAAAAGATTCTTGGCTACATTTCAAAATCTGAAGTGGTCCATAAAGACGATATGGTAAAAATATGATAAAAAAAATTTTAACCAATATTGGAAAAAAATCAAAAAGCGCCTTGGCACATCAGGTGGATACTAAAAAAAAAAATAAAGTATTAATAGACTACTGTTCACTTATTAGAAAAAATCAAAAATTAATCATTAGCGCCAATAAGAGAGATGTTAATAAATCAATAAATAAGGGGGTTAAAAAAAACTTAATTGAACGTCTTATTTTAAATGAAAAAAAAATAGATAATATTATTAGTTCAATAAAATCTGTAATAAAACTTAAAGACCCAACAAATAAAGTTTTGAAGAAATGGAAGAGACCAAATGGGTTGAGCATTTCTAAGATCTCAATTCCTATAGGAATAATTGCTGTTATTTATGAAAGTAGGCCAAATGTTACCTCGGACGTCGCATCATTATGCTTCAAATCCGGAAACCCAGTAATTTTGAGAGGTGGATCAGAGGCTTTTTTTTCAAATAAAATTTTGTCAAAGCTTTTTAGAGACTCCTTAAAAAAAAATAATATTAATGAAAACTTTGTTCAATTTATTGACTCCACTAATAGAAATATTGTCGATTATCTATTAAGTAAAATGGATAAATATGTTGATGTAGTTATTCCTAGAGGAGGAAAAAATTTAGTAAAAAAAGTTCAGAAGTTATCTAACTTACCAGTGATTGGTCATTTGGAAGGAGTATGTCATACTTATGTTGATAAGAACGCAAACTTAAATACAGCAAAAAAGATTATTTTTAATGCAAAATTAAGGAATACAGCAATTTGTGGGGCTACAGAAACGATTTTAGTTCATCAAAAAATCTTAAAAAAATCATGTAACATAATTTTAAAACACTTAGAAGATCATGGATGCAAAATTATCGGAGACAGTAGAATCAAAAAAAATTATAAAGGAAAAATTATTAGAGCTACTAATAAAGATTGGTCAAAGGAATATTTGTCAGCTACAGTTTCTGTAAAATGTGTCAAAGATATAAATGATGCAATCAATCATATTAATAAATATGGGACAATGCACACTGACTCGATTATCACCATGAATAAAAAATCAGCAAAAAAATTTTTAAATGAAGTTAAAAGCTCAATTGCCATGCATAATACATCAACTCAATTTGCAGATGGTGGGGAATTTGGTTTTGGTGGCGAAGTTGGTATTTCAACTAACAAGCTTCCTCCGAGAGGCCCTGTTGGACTTAATCAACTAGTGTCTTATAAGTACCAAATATCAAGTAATGGGAGTATAAGGAAATAATTTGAGATTTAAAAATAAAATTGGGGTTCTTGGTGGGTCGTTTGATCCTGCTCATGTTGGTCATTTAGCAATATCAAAAAAAGCTATAAAAGAGTACAAATTAAAAAAAATAATTTGGGCAATTACCTCAAAAAATCCTTTAAAGAAAAAAAATAATACAAGCATTTCTGAAAGAATCCAAAGTTGTAAAAGGATTATAAAATTAAATAATTTTATAAAAATAAAATTTTATGAAAAGATAATAAGATCTAATAAAACCATTGACTTAATAAACTTTCTAAAAAGAACTACCAAAGCTGAAATTTATTTTCTAATGGGGGCAGATAATCTTATTAATTTTCACAAGTGGTATAAGTGGGAAGCTATTTCAAAAAAATGTAAAATTATTGTTTTTGATCGTCATGGCTACAAAAGAAAATCGTTAAATTCAGTATCATATAAAAGATTAAATGGAAAAAGTTTAAAGTTCATTGAATTTAATAAAGTTAATATTTCATCTTCTCAATTAAGGAAAATTTGATAAGGTAAATGTAATTAATGGATAAAATCTTAAGCTTGAAAAAAATTATCATTGAAACTCTCGACATAAATAAAGCTCAAGACATTGTAAGTATAGACTTAAAAGATAAAAGTTCTATGGCTGATTATATGATTATAGCTAGTGGGACTTCATCTAGACATATTCAGGCTTTGTCTGAGCAAGTTTTAAAAAAACTTAAAGATAGTGGAATAAAAGACTCCAAAATTGAAGGTAAAGATAGTAATGAATGGAAACTGGTAGATGGTATTGATCTTATAGTACATATTTTTCACCCAGAAAAAAGAAGTTTTTATGAACTTGAAAAGATGTGGTCTGAGCTGATACCCAAAGAAAAATTAATTATATGAAAAAAAAAGCTATACTAAACTTTTTACCTTTTATTTTAATTTTATTTTTATTTAGTCAAAAAGTAATTTCTTCTGAAAACGAAATATACGAAAAAATAGATGTTTTCGGCGAGGTTTTAGAAAAAATTAATAAGGAATACGTTGATGAAATTAATCAATCTGACAGTATGGACTCTGCTATTAACGGTTTGCTTCAATCTTTAGATCCATATTCAGGCTACATGTCTCCAGAAATTTTTAACGAAATGCAAACTGAGACAAGTGGTGAATTTGGGGGGCTTGGCATTGAAGTTACAATGGAGTCAGGAGTTGTAAAAGTTATTTCTCCAATAGATGATACACCTGCATCCAAAGCAGGAATAAAAGCTGGAGATTATATCGTTAAAATTAATGACACCCAAGTACAAGGTAAATCTTTGAGTGAGGCAGTCGAGTTAATGAGAGGGCCCGTAGGTTCCTCCATTGAATTAACAGTAAGAAGACGAGGAGAGAAAAAAGCTTTAACTTTTAATGTCACCAGAGAAATAATTCAAATCAAATCGGTTAGAGCAGAATTACTAGAAAAAAATATTGGCTATATACGATTAACTTCCTTTAATGAAAATAGTGCTGGACAAATAAAAAAAGAAATCAATAAATTTGAAAAAAATAAAAATTTAAAGTCTTACATTTTAGACCTAAGAAATAATCCAGGTGGACTATTATCACAAGCTATAAAAATTTCTGATTTCTTTTTGGATAATGGTGAGATTGTCTCTACAAAAAGTAGACAAAAATCAGAAAATCGAAAATGGTTTGCAAAAAAAGGAGATCTTACTAAAGGAAAAACTATTCTTGTTTTAATAAATTATGGTTCTGCCTCTGCTTCTGAAATTGTAGCTGGAGCTCTAAAAGATCATAAAAGAGCAATTTTAATTGGTGAAAATAGTTATGGAAAAGGATCTGTTCAATCTATTATTCCTCTAAAAAATAAAGGAGCTATAAGATTAACTGTAGCTAAATATTATTTGCCTTCAGGCAAATCTATTTCCGAAGTAGGTGTGTCACCTGACATTGAAATAGATGAGGAAAGTGATGATTTTAAAATTAAAACTGAAACCGATAATCAATTGAATTACGCAATTAAATTACTTAATGGTTGAAATTCAAGAAAAATATAGAAATCTACCTTACAGAGTAGGTGTTGGTATAATTGTCTTAAATAAAGAAAATAAAATTTTTGTAGCAAAGAGAATTGACAACCCAAAAGGTTTTTGGCAAATGCCGCAAGGAGGTGTTGATGAAGGTGAAGATTTTTTATCTGCTGCCTACAGAGAACTAGAAGAAGAAACCAGTATTAAAAATGTCGAGTTAATAACTGAAATAGATGAAATAACCACTTATGAACTACCAAACCATCTTCTAGGTAAAATTTGGAAAGGTAAATTTAAAGGGCAAAAACAAAAATGGTTTTTAATGAGACATCTTGGTAGTGATGATGAAATTAATATTAACACAAGCAAACCAGAATTTTTCGAATGGAAATGGATAGAACTAGATTCTATTACGGAGATAGTTGTTAATTTCAAGCTTAATGTTTACAAAATTCTTCAAAAAAAATTAGAAAAAATTATTAATTAATAGTTCTTAAAACTTCAATTTTCTGATCAATTAAGTATTTTGCTTGATCGCTAATGTTGTCCTTAGCTGTATCTTCTTCAGCAACTCTCAACATTTCTTCTAATTTGCTTTTTTCCATATCTTTAATGTTGAAAATAGAGCTTGTAAGAATTGATAGATTATTATTTTTGAATTCAATTATTCCATCTTCAACATAATATTTTTCTTCACCTAATTTTGAATAAATTTTGATCATGCCAGGTTTTAAAAATGAAATTATAGATATATGATCCTTAAGTATTCCCATCTCTCCTTCAAATGCTGGTACTACCACCTCAGTGACATCTTCCTTTGAAAGAAAAGATTTTTCTGGATTTACTACTTCAAGTTTAAACTCTTCACTCATTAAGCGGCATCTTTTTTCATTTTTTCAGCTTTTTCTATGGCTTCTTCAATTGTACCAACCATATAAAATGCTGCCTCTGGAAGATGATCATACTCACCTTTACAGATTGCATCAAAACCTTTTATTGTGGATTCAAGATCAACAAGTTTTCCTGGAGATCCTGTAAACACCTCAGCAACAAAGAAAGGTTGTGATAAAAATCTTTGGATCTTTCTTGCTCTGGCGACTATCAATTTATCTTCCTCGGATAGTTCGTCCATACCTAAAATTGCTATTATGTCTTGTAAAGATTTATAAGTTTGAAGTATTTTTTGAACTTCTCTCGCGACCCTATAATGCTCATCTCCAACTATTCTAGGATCAAGAATTCTTGAAGTAGAGTCAAGAGGATCTACTGCAGGATAAATGCCAATTTCAGCAATTTGTCTTGAAAGTACTGTTGTTGCATCCAGGTGAGCAAACGATGTAGCGGGTGCTGGGTCAGTTAAATCGTCAGCAGGGACATATATTGCTTGTACTGATGTAATAGATCCTTTGTTAGTGGTCGTAATTCTTTCTTGTAAGTTGCCCATATCCGTTGCTAAGGTTGGTTGATATCCAACAGCAGAAGGAATCCTTCCTAATAGAGCTGACACCTCTGAACCCGCTTGTGTAAATCTAAATATATTATCAACGAAAAATAAAACATCTTGTCCTTCTTGATCCCTGAAATATTCAGCAACCGTCAAACCTGTTAAAGCAACTCTTGCTCTTGCTCCTGGAGGTTCATTCATTTGACCATATACTAAGGCAGCTTTGGATCCTGCTCCTTCTTTTTTAATAACGCCAGATTCTATCATTTCATGATATAGATCATTTCCCTCTCTTGTTCTTTCACCCACACCGGCAAAAACAGAAAAACCTCCATGAGCCTTAGCGACGTTGTTAATTAATTCCATAATTAAAACAGTTTTTCCAACACCTGCTCCTCCAAATAATCCAATTTTTCCACCTTTTGCATAGGGAGCTAACAAGTCTATAACTTTAATACCAGTAACAAGAATTTCAGTTTCAGTTGATTGATCATTAAATTCCGGTGCTGCTCTATGGATTGGCCAATTTTCTTTTGTTTTAACGTCTCCTCTTTCATCTATTGGTTCGCCAACTACATTGATAATCCTTCCTAAAGTTTCTGGACCAACTGGGACTTTAATTGGAGCTTTTGTATTAATTACTTCGTCACCTCTTTTCAACCCTTCTGTGGCGTCCATAGCAATAGTTCTTGCGGTTGACTCTCCTAAATGTTGAGCGACCTCTAAAACTAAACGATTATTTCCATTTTTGCATTCTAATGCTGTTAAAATTTCTGGAAGCTCTCCTTCAAATTTAACATCAACTACCGCACCTATAACTTGTGTAATTATTCCTTTGCTCATAATTATAAACTTTCTGCTCCTGATATTATTTCTATTAGTTCTTTTGTAATCGCTGCCTGACGACTTCTATTATACTCAATAGTAAGTTTATCAACCATTTCACCTGCGTTTCTAGTCGCATTATCCATAGCACTCATTCTTGCACCTTGTTCGCTAGCTGAATTCTCTAACATCGCTTTAAATATTTGTGTTGATATATTTTTGGGTAATAAATTGGTTAAAATCTCATCCTCATCAGGTTCAAATTCATAATTATCCTCTGATTTTTCCTTATCATCAATGTCTGTTTTTAACGGTATGATTTGTTGAGCTTGAGGTATTTGTGTAATAACATTTTTAAATTGATTAAAAAAAATTGTGCAAATATCAAATTCTCCTTTTTGAAACTTCTCAATAATTATCTTGCTTACTTTTTCAGCATCAAAAAAATTGGCATTTTTTGAATTTTTAAATGAAATATTTTCAATTATTTTATCACCAAAAACTCTTTTTAATTGATCATTACCTTTAGAGCCTACAGTTATAATCCTTAATTCTTTACCCTCATTAGATAATCTAGAAAAATAATTTTTGGCTTTTTTAATAATATTAGAATTAAAGCCACCACATAAACCTCTATCTGAAGTCATTACAACACACAAATGAATTTGATCTTTTCCTGTTCCAGATAAAAGCTTAGGGGCATTTTCTTTATCAGAAATTCCCTCCGACAAATTTAAGATTATATTATTCATTTTTTCAGAGTATGGTCTTCCTTTTTCTGCACTATCTTGAGCCCTTTTAAGTTTAGCTGCTGCAACCATCTTCATGGCTTTAGTAATTTTTTGTGTCGACTTAACACTCGCAATTCTTTTTTTTAAATCATCTAAACTAGCCATAAATATTTTATGAATTAAATTTTTGTTTTAGCTGTTTTATTACTTCTACTAATTTTTGTTCAGAGTCTTCCTCAAGCTTTCCTGAACTTAAAATAGACTCTATGATTTCTGGCTTTTCAGATTTGCATTTTTCAATTATTTTATTTTCAAAATTTGCAATTTCTTTTAGCTCTATGTCATCTAGATAACCTTTAACACCACAAAAAACTGAAATTACTTGCTCAGCCACAGTCATTGGAGAATATTGTTTTTGTTTAAGTAACTCTGTAAGCTTTGATCCTCTATTAAGTAGTTGTTGAGTTGAAGCATCTAAGTCAGAGCCAAATTGTGCAAAAGCTGCCATTTCTCTGTATTGTGCCAATTCTAATTTCATTGAACCAGAAACTTTTTTCATAGCCTTTGTTTGTGCTGCGGATCCAACTCTTGAAACTGAAAGCCCTACGTTTATAGCTGGTCTTATACCTTGATTAAAAAGTTCAGTTTCTAAAAAGATTTGTCCATCTGTAATTGAAATTACATTTGTGGGTATGTAAGCAGAAACATCTCCACCTTGTGTTTCTATAATTGGTAATGCTGTTAAAGAACCGCCGCCGTGCTCATCACTTAGTTTTGCTGCTCTTTCAAGTAATCTACTATGAAGGTAAAATACATCCCCAGGATATGCCTCCCTTCCTGGCGGTCTTCTTAAGATCAAAGACATTTGTCTATAAGCAACAGCTTGCTTTGAAAGATCATCATAAATAATTAGTGCATGCATTCCATTGTCTCTGAAATACTCTCCCATAGCACAACCAGTGTACGGCGCTAAAAATTGCAAAGGAGCTGAGTCTGATGCTGTGGCAGCAACAATAGTGGTATATTCCATTGCTCCAGCCTCTTCTAAAGTTTTTTGAATTTGTCTTACAGTTGATCTTTTTTGACCAACAGCTACATAAATACAATATAACTTTTGTTTCTCATCTCCTGACTCATTAATTTTTTTTTGATTGATGATTGCATCGACAGCAACTGCTGTTTTGCCTGTTTGTCTATCTCCAATAATTAATTCTCTTTGTCCTCTTCCAATTGGCACTAAGCTATCAATAGATTTTAAACCTGTTTGCATCGGTTCGCTAACAGATTGACGAGGTATGATACCTGGTGCTTTTACCTCTACCCTGCTTTTTTTAACACCTTTATCTAAAGCACCTTTTCCATCAATAGGGTTACCTAAACCATCTACTACACGACCCAGTAATTCTTTTCCGACTGGAGTATCAACGATGCTTCCTGTTCTCTTTACTATATCTCCTTCTTTAATATTTCTATCATCACCAAAAATAACAACTCCAACATTTTCGCTCTCTAAATTAAGAGCCATACCTTTTGAACCATCAGTAAACTCAACCATTTCTCCTGCTTGAACATTGTCAAGTCCATAAATTCTAGCTATACCATCTCCGACTGACAAAACTTGACCTACTTCAGATACCTCCGCTTTTTCTCCAAAGTTTTTAATTTGTTCTTTTAATATTTTTGTAACTTCTGAGGGATTTATTTCCATATTATACCTTCATCATTTTATTTTCTATTTGTTGTAATTTATTTTTAATAGAAGTATCGATCATTGTACTGCCAACTTGCACTATCAGTCCTCCAATTAAACTTTCATCATATTTATAATTTAGTTTTATTTTTGAAGTGAAATGTTTTGATAATTCATCTTTGATCTTATTAATTTCATCTTTTGATAGATTTTTTGCTGATTTTATCTCTGTCTTTAACTCACCTCTTTTTTCTGAGCAAATCTCAATAAAATTATTCAATATTTGCTCTACAAAAAAAAATCGTCTTTTTATTACTAAAAAATTAGTGAAATTTTTTAGTAAATCTTCAATTTTCAAATAACCAAAAATTTTATCAATTGCATTACTTAAATCATTCTGACTTACTGTAGGATCTTTAATTAAGTTTTTAAAATCGTCACTTTTCTCAATTAAGTTCATTATTGATAATACATTTATCTCTATTTTAGAAAGCGCATTTGCTTCTGCTGCTAATTCATACAAAGCTAGAGAATATCTGTTAGCTGAAGTGCTAGAAAAACCTTTATTTTTACTCAATTTATTACCTTTTAATGTAAGTGAATAATTTAAAAAATTAGAGTTTAATTAACATATGCCATAATACTCTTCAAGTAACACGTTGACAAAAAAATGTTTTTTTTAGGCGTTAATTGAAGCTTATTGGGTCAACATCAACTGAAAGTTTTATTCCTGGTAAAAATTTATAATTTGTTATTAAAGTAGACAAAGTTTTCTGTAATTTTAAATTCTTAGGACCTCTAATTAGCAATCTAATTCTGTACTTACCTTTTAACCTAAATATTGGTGCATTTACAGGTCCTAAAACTTTACCAATTATTTTATTTTCCAAAAATAATTTGAATTTAATAGCTTCTTTCTCCAGTTTACTTTCATTTTCTCCTAATAAAATTAGAGAGATAAATCTTTGGAATGGAGGTAAATTGTTTTTTTTTCTTATTTCTATTTCTTTTTCTAAAAAAATGTTTGGATTTTTATTAGTGATATCATTAATCATTGTTGAATTATGATTATAAGTTTGAAAATAAACGGTTGAGGGTTGTCCTGTACGTCCGGCTCTTCCAGATAATTGATGATATAATTGTAAGTTTTTTTCTGCTCCTCTTAAATCATGACCATAGGATGATAAATTAATATCAACAACAACTATGCAATTAAGATTTGGAAAATGGAATCCTTTAGAAATTAATTGTGTTCCAATCAGTATTTCAATTTCATTATTTATAATTTTTTCAAGTTTTTCCTTTGAGTTTTTTTTATTCATGGTGTCGCTTGAAAAAATTTCAATTTTTTTATGTGGAAAGTTTTTTTTGACTTCTTCCGAAATTCTTTCTACTCCCGGCCCACTAAATATAAAATCACAATTTCCGTCTTGAGAACAGTTTCTAATTAAAGAAGTTTTAAAACCACAATAGTGACACAATAAGTTATTTTTAATCTTATGGTAAACTAAGTTTATTGAACATTTTGGACATGAAAAACTAGTTACACATTTTTTACATAAAACATTTGGTGAAAAACCTCTTCTGTTCAAAAAAAATAAAACTTGATCTTTTTTTTCTAAATGAGAATTAACTTTCTGAATTATTTCTTTTGAAAGCCAAGATTGCTTCTGCAATTTAACATGATTTAAGTTTATAATTTCAAAATTTGGCAAAGAAGCATTTTGATACCTCTGTTCAAGTCTTGAAAAATTGTACTTCTTTTTTTTTATATTTACATATGTTTCCAAAGATGGAACAGATGTAATTAAATTAATTGGAACTTTTTCAAATGATGCCCTAGAGATAGCCATGTCTCTAGCATTATATGTTACTCCTTCATCTTGTTTATATGATTGGTCATGTTCTTCATCAACAATAATTAATCCCAAATTTTTAAATGGTAAAAATAAAGATGATCTTGCTCCAATTACAACACTTATTTTTCCTCTAATGATACCTTCCCATATTATTTTTTTATTTTTTTTTGTGATACCAGAATGCCAAACTGCAGGTTTAAACTTAAAAAATTCTATAAATTTTTTTTCAAATTGAGTGGTCAAACCAATTTCTGGTAAAAGAATTAAACCTTGAAAACCCTTTACCAAAACATTCTTTAAAGCCTCAAAATATACAAATGTTTTACCAGATCCTGTTGTACCCTGCAAAACATGTACATTGAATTTCTTATTAGAACTATTTATCTGCCCTAGAGATTTTTTTTGATCATTTGTTAATTCAATAAGATTGTCGTGACAATTAAATGTTAAATTATCATAAAATTTTTGATCAATACTTTTGAGCACTTTACCACCTACCAATACAAGCTTTAGAGCCATACCCTTTGGAACAATGTTGTATTCTGAAAACCAATTTAAAAAATCTAATGTAGTTTTTTTTAAACTTGGAATATCTAATTTATTAATAACTTTTTTTATTTTAAATTTTTTTGAATTATTTTTTTCAAATCGATCCCATACAACACCTGTTGTTTTTGTTCTACCAAACGGCACCTCGACAAAATCTCCAATTTTTAATTCAATATCACTCTCATAAGTAAACGGATAATCAAAAATATTTGGCAAAAGAATCGGAACTTTCATATTTCAATAATATTTAAATAATTTAAGAGTGTATTGTATTTTTTTACGAATACTTTATTGGTAAAAAATCCTTTTATATTATAATATATTGCAATCCTATTAAGTTTATTAAATTAATTTATGAAAGCTCGACACGATGATTATCTGGGAAGATTTCGAGAAGTAATCTCAGACCCACTTAATATTTTGATTAAGCGAGATCCCTTATCTGGTATGGTTGATAAAGAAGGTTACGTATGCTTACATAATGGAAATAAAGTTCCGATTTCTGGGGAAAATTCATACTATGGAAATTTTAGTCAAATATTAGTTATGAATAGAGGAGTTCATGAACCACTAGAGGAATTTTGTTTCCAAGAGACATTGGAGAAAATTATGGATGTAGAACCTAAAATGATAGAACTCGGATCCTATTGGGCGCATTACTCAATGTGGTTTATGAAGAAATTCCCTAAAGCTAATTGCTTTATGGTTGAGCCAGATAAAAAAGCTCTAGATGCGGGATATAATAATTTCAGGAATAATAATTTTCTTAATGGAAAATTTTATTTATCAAAAGTTGCCAAAGATGCTTTCATATTAGATGAATTTGTAAATTTAAAAAAAATAAATAAAATTTCAATATTACATTCTGATATCCAGGGTAGTGAACTTGAAATGCTCAATGGAGCAAAGAACTTTCTGTCCAAAAAGTCATCAGATTACATTTTTTTATCAACACATAGTCAGACTATTCATAATGAAGCAAAAAACAAATTAGAGTCTTTTGGTTACATTATTGAGGTCTCATCTGATTTCGATAATCACACTACTTCATGTGATGGGTTTATTTTAGCAACATCCCCATTGGCTAAACGTGTATTTAAAACTTTTCTTCCTTTTGGAAGAAGTGAGATCAGTTCTAAAAAACCAAATGAAATGATAGAATATTTAAAATCTATTATTGAATGAGAAAAATTTAATTTTTATAGAATATTATTAAATTAAGAGTGTATTGCTCTTTTATCAACAGATAAAGCTGCTTCTTTAACTGCTTCCGAAAATGTAGGATGAGCATGACATGTTCTTGCTATATCTTCTGAGCTAGCTCCAAATTCCATTGCAACTCCAATTTCAGCGATTAACTCACCGGCATGAGGCCCTATCAAATGAGCCCCTAAAACTTTATCTGTTTTTTCATCTGCTAAAATTTTAACAAAACCCTCAGTATCATCTATCGCTTTTGCTCTTGAATTTGCCATGAATGAAAATTTTCCAATTTTATATTTAATATTAGACTCTTTCAGTTGTTCCTCAGTTTTGCCAATTGATGCAACTTCAGGTGTCGTATAAATTACACCTGGAATAGTGTCATAATTAACATGGCCCGATTGTCCTACAATGTTTTCAGCAACGGCAATACCCTCATCCTCAGCTTTATGTGCAAGCATTGGTCCACTAATAACATCACCTATAGCATAAATATTATCTAAATTTGTTTTGAAATTCTTATCAGTTTGTATTCTATTTTTGTCATCAAGATTTAGACCAATCTTTTCTAAATTAAGTCCTTCAGTATTTGGTTTTCTTCCCACTGAAACTAGAACAACTTCACAATCAAAATCTTCTTTATTTCCATTCTTATCAGTTGTTGAAATAACCGCACTAGAATTTTTTTTTGTAATTTTATCGACTTTATGTTGCATGTGAAATTTTATTCCTTGCTTTTTTAAAATTTTCATAAATTCATTAGAAATTTCTTTATCCATTCCTGGAGTAATATGATCTAAAAACTCAACTACATGAACCTCAGCTCCTAACCTTGACCAGACAGATCCCATTTCTAAACCTATATACCCACCACCTACTACGACCATTTTTTTTGGAACTTTATCTAATTTTAATACACCTGTTGATGAGACTATTATTTTTTCGTCAAAATCTATACCTGGTAAAGATGTAGGAACTGAACCGGTCGCAATAATAATCTTTTCAGCAAATATCAAAGTCTCATTATTATTTGCATCTTTTACAGAAATTTCATTTTTAGATTTAAAACTTCCAAAACCTTTGTAGTAAGTCACTTTGTTTTTTTTTAATAAAAACTCAACTCCTTTTGTCAAAACTGTTACTGCCTTTTCTTTATTTTTCATCATTTTATTTAAATTTAGTTTAACTTCACCTACTTCAATACCTTTATTGGATAAATTTTTTACTTTATGAAATTCTTCTGATAAATTTAATAAGCTTTTCGATGGAATACATCCTACATTCAAACAAGTGCCACCAAGAGACCCTCTTGACTCTATACATGCAGTTTTTAAGCCTAATTGTGCAAGTCTAATTGCACATACGTAACCTCCAGGGCCTCCTCCAATTACTACTGCTTGAAATTTATCTGGCATTTAAATATCTAAAAATAACCTTCTTGGATCTTCTAAATTTTCTTTTATCATTTTTAAAAAAGAAACAGACTCTTTACCATCAATAATTCTATGATCATAAGACAAAGCTAAATACATAATTGGTCTAACCATAATTTCACCCTCTATTACAACAGGTCTCTCAACAATATTGTGCATACCTAAAACGCCTGATTGTGGTAAATTTAATATTGGTGTTGATAACATAGAACCATAGACCCCTCCATTACTAATAGTAAAAGTACCACCCTGAAGATCTTCAATAGTAAGTTTTCCACTTTTTGCTTTATCTGATATTTCTTTAATATTTTTTTCAATGTCTGCAAATGACATAACATCAGCATCCTTTAAAACAGGAACAACAAGACCTTTATCTGTGCCGACTGCGAAGCTTATGTTGTAATAGTTTTTGTAAATAATCTCATCACCCTCAATTTCCGCATTTACAGCAGGAAAGTTTTTTAGTGCCACGATAGAGGCTTTTACAAAAAAAGACATCATTCCTAGCTTTATTCCAAATCGATTTTGAAAATCATCTTGATTATTTTTTCTTATCTCAATAATGTTAGTCATATCTACTTCATTAAAAGTAGTTAATAATGCAGCATTCTCTTGAGCTTGCTTTAATCTTTTTGCAATAGTCTGTCTCAACCTAGTCATTTTTATTCGTTCTTCCTGTCCATATTTTATTTTTCTTTCTGATGGTGAGGGACTCTTGCTCATTAAACTAATCAAGTCTCCCTTTAATAATCTTCCATCTTTTCCAGACCCTTTGACAGTTTCTAAGTTGATTTTATTCTCAGCAACAATTTTCCTAACTGCGGGAGACAAAACTTGATCATTTAGTTTTTCTTTTATAATTGGTTTAGTCTTTACTTCTTTCGTCAAAACAAGTGGTTGCTCTTGTTCGTCTAATTTATCAACTACCTCGGTTTCTAACAGTTGTGGCTCATTTTGCTGAGGTTCTGAATTTTCAATATTTTCTCTCTTTACAGTTGGCTTAATTTTTTCAATTTTTTGACTCTTTTCTTCACTTATCCCAATCTCTTCTATTGATCCTAAATGTGCTCCAACTTCTACAACAGATCCATTTTTTGAAATAATTTCTGTTAACCTGCCTGTTATAGGTGATGGAACCTCTAAATTTACTTTGTCAGTTTCTAGCTCAACAATAGGCTCATCAGCTTTAACTTCATCACCTTCGTTTTTTAACCACTTTGAAACTGTTGCCTCAGTTATACTCTCGCCTAAAACTGGAACTATAATTTTTTCACTCATATCTTATTAATCAAAAACTTTTTTAATAATTTCTTGTTGTTGCATAATATGTCTTTTAGCATATCCTGTTGCAGGTGATGCATCAGGACTTCTTCCAATATAAGAAATATAATTATTATTAGCTTTTATATTATCTAATGTCCATTGGATATAGTCTCTAACTGAAAACCAAGCCCCCATGTTTTTTGGTTCCTCCTGACACCAGTAAAAATTAGCATTCTTGGCATAAGGTTTTAGTTCCTTTGTAAGAGCTTTTACTGGAAAGGGATAAAGTTGCTCAACTCTATAAAATACAATGTCATCTTTTTTTAATTTTTCTCTTGCCTCAAGTAAATCAAAATAAATTTTTCCAGAACAAATAATCACTTTTTTGATTTTTTTAGATTTCTTTAATTTTATAAATCCTTTAGTTTTTGGATCTATAGCATGATCCCATAAAACCCTGTGAAAAGAATTTTTTTTATTAAAATCATCCAAATCAGAAATACAATGTTTGTGTCTTAATAAAGATTTAGGTGTCATAATTATTAGAGGTTTTCTAAAATCTCTGTGCATTTGTCTCCTTAAGGCATGAAAATAATTTGCTGGAGTTGTACAATTCATAACTTGCAAATTATCATTTGAACACAATTGTAAAAACCTTTCCAACCTTGCTGATGAATGCTCTGGTCCTTGTCCTTCATACCCATGAGGTAATAACATCACAATCCCAGATGCTCTATTCCATTTTCTCTCGCCTGATGCAATAAATTGATCAATTACTACTTGAGCGCCGTTCGCAAAATCACCAAATTGCGCCTCCCAAAGAGTGAGAGTATTTGGTTCTACAAGACTGTAACCATATTCAAAACCTAAGACTGCAAGTTCTGATAAAAAACTATCCACCACTTCAAATTGCTTTTGATTTTCAGAAATATTATTAAGAGGAACATACCTAGAATTATCTATTTGATTTCTTAAGACAGAATGACGTTGACTGAATGTCCCTCTACCAGAATCTTGGCCTACAAGTCTGACTGGATATCCTTCCTCAAGCAAAGATCCAAATGCGAGAGCCTCTGCTGAGGACCAATCAATTCCAGTACCTTTTTCAATCCTTTCTTTTCTTACATTGAATATTTTAGAGATAGTTTTGTGAATATTCTTTTCCTCAGGAATGACATTTATTTTATTTGAAATTATTTTTAGTTTATTTTCGTCATAGCCAGTTATACCCCTCTTATCTTTACCTTTTTCAGGCTTATATCTTGACCATGTTCCCTCAAACCATTCTATTTTAGGTTTATAATCCTTTGCACTCTTATATTGTTCATCAAGCAAATTCTTAAATAATTTGACGTTTTGATCTAACAATTCTTGCGTTATAGAGTTTTCATTTACAAGTTTACTTCCATAAATTTTATAAACACTAGGATGTGATCTAATTTTTTTATACATTAAAGGTTGGGTAAATGATGGCTCATCTCCTTCATTATGTCCAAACCTTCTATAGCAAATTAAGTCCACTACTACATCTCTATTAAACTTTAATCGAAATTCTGCAGCTATTCTGGTCGCATAAACAACAGCTTCTGGATCATCTCCATTAACATGAAGTATCGGCGCCTCTACCATTTTTGCAACATCAGATGGATAAGGCGAGGACCTAGCAAATCTCGGACTAGTAGTAAATCCTATTTGATTATTAACAATAATATGAATCGTTCCACCAGTATTATGACCTGGTAATCCGGACATAGCAAAACACTCAGCTACAACGCCTTGACCTGCAAAAGCTGCATCTCCATGAATGAGAATAGGTATTACTTTATTTCTCTCTCTGTCTTTATGAAAAAATTGTTTAGCTCTTGTTTGTCCTAAAACTACTGGATTGACAGCCTCTAAATGAGAGGGGTTATCTGTTAAACTTACATGAACTGAATTCCCGTCAAACTCTCTATCTGATGATGCTCCAAGATGATATTTAACATCTCCAGCACTATCTTTAGTATCAGAACTAAACTCACCAGCGAATTCATTAAAAATTCTTTTATAAGATTTTTGTAAAACATTTGCCAAAACATTCAGTCTGCCTCTATGAGACATGCCTATCTTAACTTCTTTTATATTGTTTTGCCCTCCAATTTTTATTATTTGCTCAAGGGCAGGTATTAAACTTTCTCCACCATCTAAACCAAACCTTTTTGTTCCAACATATTTAGTAGCTAAAAATTTTTCAAATCCCTCTGCCTGTACCAATTTGTTTAAAATTGCCTCCTTACCGTTTTTGGTAAACTGAAGTGCATTCTTATCTTGCTCTATTCTGTCTCTAAACCACTTTCTTTCTACTGGATTTGAAATATGCATAAACTCATAACCTATTTTTCCACAATAGGTCCTCTTCATAAATTTAAGTATCTCTCTTATATTTGCATATTTGCGATTGATCACTCCATTTAGAAAAATTTTCTTTTCATAGTTTTCTTTTTTAAAGCCATAGAATTCTGGGTGAAGTTCATCTAAATATTCTGACTTTCTCATTTCTAAAGGATCAAGATCTGCTAATAAATGGCCCCTTAATCTATATGCTCTAATTAATGCTACAGCGCTTATAGATTCTTTGTTTGAGTCAGCAAGTAATTGAAAATTAAATTTTTCTGATGAATCTGATTTAGTATTTTTAACATAACTTATATCTTGATCTTCTATTTTCTTTTTTAATTCTTCTAGATTTATCTTTTTTTTGGTTGGTCCCCAAGATGGACCATTAATTTCTTTTGCAATTACATTTAATTCTTCACCAATCTCCTCAAAATAATTTGTCCAACTTTCTGGAAGATCTACATCTTTATTAATAAATTTTAAATACATCTCTTCTATGAACGTACTATTAGACTTATTTAAAAATGAAGTTTTTTCAAAATCGAGATTTTTTGATGAAGACATCTATTAATTTAATATATCTCTCTAATATTATTTTTCAATTAGACAGTTTATTAAATAAAGTTTTTCCAATAATTGATGGTGATTTAGCAACAGTAATGCCACTTTCTTCCATTTTTTTAATTTTATCTTTGGCTCCACCTTTGCCACCTGAAATTATAGCTCCAGCATGCCCCATTCTTCTGCCTGGAGGGGCAGTAATTCCTGCAATAAACCCAACTATAGGCTTTTTGGTCTTATGATTTTTTATAAATTCAGCAGCTTCTTCTTCAGCAGTTCCTCCAATTTCACCAATCATTAAAATAGACTCTGTTTCATCATCATTTAAAAATAAATCTAAACAATCTATAAAATTTGTACCGTTTATAGGATCTCCACCAATTCCTATGCAAGTTGATTGACCAAGTCCATTTTCAGTAGTTTGAGCCACTGCTTCATATGTTAATGTACCTGACCTTGATACAATTCCAACACTTCCTCTTTTATGAATATTCCCTGGCATAATTCCTATTTTACATTCACCTGGTGTAATTATTCCTGGACAATTAGGTCCGATCAATCTGCTACTAGATCCGCTTAATTTTTGTCTGACCTTAAGCATATCCTGAATTGGAATTCCCTCCGTAATACAAACAATAAGTTCAATTGATGCATCAATAGCTTCAATTATTGCTGCTGCTGCAAATTTAGCAGGTACATAAATCATAGTTGCATCTGCACCTACCTTGTTTTTTGCCTCTAAAACACTATTAAAAACTGGTCTGTCTAAATGTTTTTGTCCACCTTTCTTTGGCGTAACTCCACCAACAAGATTGGTTCCATATTTTATGGCCTGCTCAGAATGGAAAGTTCCGTGTGAGCCAGTAAATCCCTGACAAATTACTTTGGTATTTTTATTTACTAAAACTGACATTTTATTTTATTGCCTCAACAACTTTTCTAGCAGCATCATCCAAATTTTCTGCAGAAATTAATTTTAATCCAGAATTATCAAGAATTTCTTTACCTTCTTTAAAATTTGTACCTGCTAATCGTACAATTAAAGGTACGCTAATATTGATCTCTTTAGCTGCATCAACTACCCCTTGAGCGAGAACATCGCATCGCATGATTCCTCCAAAAATATTTATTAAAATACCTTTAACATTTTTATCTGATAGAATTATTTTTAAGGCAGCAGATACTTTTTCTTTAGATGCTCCACCACCTACATCTAAAAAATTTGCTGGCTCATGACCATATAATTTAATTATATCCATCGTCGCCATCGCTAATCCTGCTCCATTCACCATACAGCCGATACTTCCATCTAGCTTGATATATGCGAGATCATGCTTGCTGGCTTTTATCTCAGTAGGATCTTCCTCATTTAAATCTCTTAATTCAACAATTTCTGGATGTCTGAATAAAGCATTAGAATCGAAATTAACTTTTGCATCTAAACAAACAATTTTTTCTTCTTTTGTCAAAATCAATGGATTTACCTCAACCATGCTTGCATCCGTGCTTATAAACATTTTATATATTGATTTTATTAGTAAAACTGCTTGTTTTTTTAAGTCTTCTTTTAAATTAAAAATTTTAATTATTTTTTCACAATCTGAATTGGAAATTTCGTTACCCATATCAACTTTTGTGGTTATAATTTTTTCAGGTGAGCTGCTTGCAACTTCTTCGATATCCATTCCTCCTTGATCGCTTGATATGAATGCAATTTTAGAACTTGATCTATCAACTAGACACGATAAATAAAACTCTTTATCTATGTTTGAAGATTCCTCTACGTATAATCTTTTTACCTCCCTACCTTCAAGGCCAGTTTGATGAGTTATTAGTGTTTTTCCAAGTAATTCTTTAGCTGCTACAGTCAATTCCTCAATAGAGTTTAAAATTTTTACACCACCAGCTTTTCCTCTACCACCTGCGTGAATTTGTGCTTTAAGAACATATTTATCAGTTTTTAATACTTTTGCTTTTTCAATAAGCTCATCAACACTGAGCGCAAACACCCCTTTAGGAACTACAGCTCCATATTTTTTTAATATTTGTTTCGCTTGATGCTCGTGGATATTCATTATTATTTAGATAAGTCAGGATCTATTTTAGATGCAGCTTCCCATAAAGCTTTCACAGCATCTATTGAATGCATAAATTCTTTTTTTTCTTTTTCATCTAAATCAATCTCTTGAATTTTTTCTACACCATCTTTTCCAATTACAACAGGAACACCTGCATAAACATTTTTCACACCGTATTCTCCATTTAATTGTACAGCGCAAGGTAATAATTTTTTCTGATCATTCAAATATGCTTCTGCCATTTGAACACCTGAAGCTGCTGGTGCATAAAAAGCTGATCCTTTTTCTAAAAACTTAACTATCTCCGCACCACCATCTCGTGTTCTTTGATTAATTTCCTCAATTCTTTCTAAAGAGATCTTTCCATCCTTTACAAACTCGAGTAATGGTTTACCTGAAATTTTTGTAAATCTTGGCATAGGAACCATGGTGTCACCATGACCGCCCATTACCATTGCCTCAATTTCTCTTACTGGCACATTTAATTCTAGTGATAAAAATAATTTAAATCTTGAACTATCTAAAATACCTGCCATGCCAACAACTTTATTTGATGGCAAACCTGAAAATTTTTGGAATGCCATAACCATAACATCTAAAGGATTAGTGATACAAATCACAAAGGCGTTTGGAGCATTTTTCTTTACCCCCTCAGCAACTTGTTTAATAATTTTCAAGTTTATTCCAAGTAGATCATCTCGGCTCATTCCAGGTTTTCTTGGTACTCCTGCTGTAATTATAATTACATTTGAATCTTTTATATCCTCATAATTATCAGTTCCAGAAAATTTAACATTAAAACCATCTACAGATGACGATTGTGCAATATCTAATGCCTTTCCTTTAGCAATACCACTCGCCACATCAAATAAAACCACTTCATTAACTAGTTCTTTAGTTCCTATTAAATGTGCAAGGGTTCCACCAATTTGTCCTGCTCCAATCAAAGATATTTTACTCATTTTTTTTATTTCATTGTTGGCATCACAAATTCGGCATTAGACCGAATACCTGAAGGCCACCTAGATGTTATTGTTTTTAATTTTGTATAAAATTTAATTCCTTCCATACCATGCATTGCACTATCGCCAAATAAAGATCTTTTCCATCCACCAAAACTATGAAAAGCCATCGGCACAGGAATAGGCACATTAATACCAACCATACCTACTTGAATTTTACTCGCAAAAGTTCTTCCGGCATCACCATCCCTAGTGTAAATACTTACTCCATTTCCATATTCATGATCATTGATTAATTTTGCTGCTTCTTCGAAAGTTTTAACTCTCACAACAGATAAAACAGGCCCAAAAATTTCTTCTTTATAAATTCTCATATCTTTTTTAACATGATCAAATAAACAGCCACCAATATAGAAACCATTCTCATATCCTTGTAATTTTAAATTTCTTCCATCAACTATTAGTTTTGCACCCTCTTTTTCACCAAGGTCTACATAACTTTTTACTTTTTCAAGATGTTCTTTTGTAACTAATGGGCCCATCTCAGAGTCCTTATCCATCCCAGGACCAACCTTTAAAGCTTCAGCTTTTTTTGATAATCTTGCCACTAATTCATCTCCTATATCACCCACTGCAACTGCCACCGATTGAGCCATACATCGTTCTCCAGCAGACCCATAAGCAGCCCCCATTAAACCATTTACTGCACCATCCAAGTCACAATCAGGCATAACAACTAAATGATTTTTTGCACCGCCAAGTGCTTGAACTCTTTTTTCATTTTTAGCTGAGTTTTCATAAATGTATTTAGCTATTGGAGTAGAACCTACAAAACTCACTGCTTTAATATCTTTGTTTGTTAAAATTGCATCAACTGCTTCTTTATCACCATTTACAACATTAAAAACTCCATCAGGAAGTCCAGCTTCTTTTAATAATTCAGCTAACTTAATCGAGCATGATGGATCTTTTTCGGATGGCTTTAAAATAAAAGTATTTCCACAAGCAATCGCTATTGGAAACATCCACATAGGGACCATTGCGGGAAAATTAAATGGTGTGATACCAGCAACAACTCCTAAAGCTTGTCTCATAGACCAACTATCAACGTTGGTTCCAACATTTTCTGAAAATTCCCCTTTAAGCAAATGAGGAATACCGCACACAAATTCTACAACTTCTAAACCTCTAGTAAGAGAACCTCTTGCATCCTCATAAACCTTTCCATGTTCCGAAACTATTAGTTTTGTTAACTCATCTGAATTTTTTTCTATAAGCTCCTTAAATTTGAACATTATTCTAGCTCTTTGGAGTGGAGGTTTTAAAGACCATTCTTTAAAGGCTTCTTTAGCAATTAAAACTGCTTTATCCAGATCATCTTTAGAGCCTAACCTTACTTCTTTTTCTTGTTCACCTGTAGCCGGATTAAAAACTTTGCCTTTTTTATTTGAAGTGCCAGGAATTCTTTTTCCACCAACGAAATGTTCAATTAATTTCATGAATAGGCTGTTTTAGATTAAAAATTCTTATTAGTCTATTGTTTAAATATTGGCAGTTGCTAACATTTTTTTTATTTCAGCAATAGCTTTTGCGGGATTTAAACCTTTAGGACAAGCACTAGTACAGTTCATAATTGTATGACACCTATAAAGTTTAAGTTCATCTGCCACTTTTTTTAGTCTGGCATTTCTTTCCTCATCTCTGCTATCAACTATCCATCTATATGCCTGTAAAAGAACTGCAGGACCTAAATATTTATCACCGTTCCACCAATAGCTTGGGCATGATGTCGAACAACAAGCACACATAATACACTCATATGCACCATCTAGTTTAGCCCTATCTTCTTTAGATTGAATAATTTCATTTGTTTCGGATTTAGAATTATTTTTTAGCCAAGGCTCGATTGACTGATATTGTTTATACAATCCATCTAAATCTCCGATTAAATCTTTTTTAACTTTTAAGTGTGGTAATGGATAAATATCTATATCGCCATCTATTTCTTCATGTGGTTTTGTGCATGCTAAACCATTTTTGCCACCCATATTCATTGCACATGAGCCGCAAACCCCATGGGCACAGGATCTTCTATAAGCTAATGTTGGATCTATCTCATTTTTAATTTTATTTAAAATGTCTAAAACTTTGGATGGACAATTATCCATATCAACCTCATAGCTATCAATACGAGGATTTTCACCAGTTGAAGGGTCCCATCTATAAATATTTACTTTTCTTAAATTTTTTGAGCCAGTTTTATCTTTAAAATATTTACCTTTTTTTATCTCTGAATCTTTAGGTAAATTAATTTGTACCATCAATATACTCTTTCCTGAGGTGGAAAATATTGAACATCGTTGGTTAAAGTAGACTTGTGAACTTCTCTATAACTTATTTTAGTATCTTTTCCATTACACCAAGCAAGAGTATGTTGCATGAATTTTTCGTCATCTCTTTTTGGGTAATCCTCCCTAGCGTGAGCTCCTCGGCTTTCTTTTCTGTTATACGCTGAATCTACTGTTACAACTGCCTGTCTTATTAGATTATCAAATTCAAGTGTCTCTACTAAATCTGTATTAAATATTAAAGATTTATCTTTTACTGATATAGAGCCTAATCCATCGTAGGTCTTTCTAATTTCATTAACGCCTTCTTTTAAAGTTTTCTCTGTTCTAAAAACTGCACATTTTGATTGCATTGTTTTTTGCATTGATTGTCTCAATTCTGCTGTACCGATATCTCCTTGTGCATTCCTTAATTTGTCAAAACGATCCAAACATTTTTGTGTTTCTGTCTCACTAATTTGTTCATGAGGCGTTCCTGGTTTAATTAATTCTGCTGCTCTTTTTGCTGCTGCTCTTCCAAAAACAACTAAATCAATTAACGAATTGGAACCCAATCTATTAGCTCCGTGCACTGACACGCATGCAGCTTCACCTATTGCCATTAATCCAGGCACAGTTTTTTCTGAACCGTTAACAGTCAGTACTTCTGCTTTGTAATTCGTTGGAATACCACCCATATTGTAATGAACAGTTGGTACTACAGGGATTGGATCTTTTGTAACATCAACATTTGCAAATAATCGCGCAGCATCAGTAATACCAGGCAACCTACTTTCAATTATATCTTTATCTAAGTGGCTTAAATTTAAATGAACATGATCTTGATCTTTTCCAACACCTCTTCCTTCATTTATTTCAATTGACATTGATCTACTTACAACATCTCTTGAAGCCAAATCTTTTGCTTTAGGCGCATATCTCTCCATAAATCTTTCACCTTTGGAATTTGTTAGGTAACCTCCTTCACCTCTGGCACCTTCAGTTATCAATGTTCCATGTCCATAAATTCCTGTAGGATGAAATTGAACAAATTCCATATCCTGAAGTGGCAAACCTGCTCTTAAAACCATGGCATTTCCATCGCCAGTGCATGTGTGTGCTGAGGTTGCTGAATAATAAACTTTTCCATAACCACCTGTTGCAATGATTACTGTATGGGCTCTGAATCTGTGGATCGTTCCGTCATTCAAATTCCAGGCAATTAAGCCTTTACATGCTCCATCTTTCATCAACAAATCTAGTGCAAAATATTCAATAAAAAATTCTGTTTTGTGTTTTAAAGCTTGTCCATACAGAGTATGCAAAATTGCATGTCCAGTTCTATCAGCAGCCGCACAAGTTCTTTGGACGATTCCATTTCCATAATCTTTGGTCATACCACCAAAAGGTCTCTGATAAATCTTTCCATCCTCCGTTCTACTAAACGGTACACCGTATTTTTCTAATTCAATTACAGCCTTTGGAGCTTCTTTACATAGGTATTCGATACTGTCTTGATCACCTAACCAATCTGCACCTTTAACTGTATCATACATATGCCAACGCCAATCATCTTCTCCCATATTACCAAGCGCAGCTGATATTCCTCCTTGAGCAGCAGAAGTATGGCTTCTGGTAGGAAACACTTTTGAAATACATGCGGTTTTTAATCCAGCTTCACTTAAACCTACGGCTGCTCTTAGTCCGGACCCGCCCGCACCTAAAACGACAACATCATACTCATGATCAACTATTTTATAAGAACTCATATTTAATTGACTAATATAATTGTAATTAGAGGAATTACCACTGCCGAAATATATAAAAGCCTATTTGCGACATTTTTGATTTTATCATCTTTAATATAATCCTCAAAAACCTCACTTATACTTAATGCAAAAAAGAAATAAGCATTGACAATAAATATACTAAACAAAAACTTAGTTAAAGGGTTTGAAAAAAAGCTTACAAAATTTAAGTAATCTTGGTCATAGATTTTTATAAAGTTTAAAATGAACCACACCATCAGTGGAACTAGTAATGCACCACTTATTTTTAAAAAGATCCACTTCTTCGTTGCATTTATCATGTTAAATTAAATTTTTCCCAATTATATAAAATATCACTGTTAAAATTAAAGAACCAAACATAACTAACAGACCTGTAATTTTAGAAGTCTTTAACTCAAATCCATAGCCCAAATCCATAATTAAGTGTCTTATTTCACTTAATATTTGAAATGAAAAAGACCATGTTAGACCTAAAATAATAAATTTACCAATTTTAGAACTTAAGAATAAATTAATCATCTCGTGATTATTTTCACTAATAAAAATTAATGATACCCACAAACAAATTAGAGTGATAGCAATGATATTTATAATTCCTGTAATTCTATGCGATATGGATACTAAAGATGAAACATGCCATCTATAAATTTGAATATGTGGGGATAATGGTCTTTTATTTTCCATAATAATTATTTTTTATCAACGTTTCAGCTATTTCTACTGCATTCAAAGCCGCACCTCTCAATAAGTTGTCAGAAACAATCCAAAGATTTAATCCATTTTTTATAGATTTATCTACTCTTATTCTTGAAATAAAAGTTTCTTCTTTTCCCTCTGCTTCTAAAGGTGTTGAATATCCACCATCCTTTCTTTCATCAATAACTTTACAACCTTCAAAGTTATTTAATGCTCCTCTTACCTCTTCAAGCGAAAAATGTTTTTCAAATTCTAAATTTACAGACTCTGAATGTGAAACAGTAATTGGTAACCTTACACAGGTTGCTGTTAAATCAATTTTATTATCTAAAATTTTTTTTGTTTCATTGCTCATTTTAAGTTCTTCTTTTGTGTAACCATCATCAGAAAAAACATCAATGTGAGGAATTGCATTAAATGCTATCTGCTTGGTAAAATTTTTTGATACAACGTTTTTGCCTTGTAAGATTGACTTTGTTTGTTCAATCAATTCATCCATAGGAGCTTTTCCACCCCCAGAAACTGATTGATATGTAGATACAACTACTCTTTTAATTTTAAATAAGTCATGTAAAGGTTTTAAAACGATTACTAATTGAGCTGTTGAGCAGTTTGGATTTGCAACAATATTTTTTTTTATATCATTTAAATGATTAGGATTTACTTGAGGAACTATTAAAGGTACGTCAGGATCCATTCTAAAAAAACTTGAATTATCAATTACAATACAGTCTTTTGCAGCTTTTAATGCAAATTTTTCTGAAATTTTTCCTCCAGCTGCAAAAAAAGCAATTTTAACTTTTGAAAAATCAAAGCTCTCTAAATCAGAGACCTCTAATTCTTTATCTTTAAAATTCATTTTTTTTCCTGCACTTTTTGATGAAGCAACCAAATATAAATTATCGATAGACAGTTCTTTTTTTTCTAGAACTTCGAGAGTTTTTCTACCTACATTTCCTGTGGCTCCGACTATTACGATATTCATGATGTAAGTTTTATACTAGATGAAAGGTAAATCGCAAACTTTTACAGTAAATGAATTTCCCTCAATTTCCAGCTTTCCAGCCATTGAAGCTTTACAATATGGCTCATTTATCATTGCTATACCTATAACTTTTTTAAAATGAGGTGAGTAACAAGCTGACCTGAGTTCGCCAATAAAACTTCCATTTTCATCTTTAATATCTAAAGATTTGGTTAAACTAATTTTATTAGTATCTAATTGAATACCCATTAATTTTTTTTTGATACCATCTTTTTTTATTTTGATTAATTTTTCTTTTCCTAAGAAATTGACATCAGAATCTAAATGAACATATTTTTCAAATCCACATTCAAATGGATTATCTTGATTATCAAAATCATTACCGTAAGAAAGTAAGCCACTTTCAATTCTCTCAATCAAATTTGGACATCCTGGTTTAACATCAAATTCTTTTCCGATTTCAAACAATTCATCATAAAGCTCTAAACCAGATTTAGTATTTTCTACATAAACTTCAAAACCACCTTGTTTTGACCACCCCGACCTAGCAATTAAATGTTTTACCCCTTTAAAATCAAAATAATCAAAACCAAAAAATTTCAATTCTTTTATTTTTTTGCCAAAAATTTTTTCCATTAAGTCAAAAGATTTTGGGCCTTGAATTGCTAAAATATCGACATTAGGCTCAAATATTTCTACATCAAAATTATTTCCAGAAGCTAGTCCTTTTGCAAAAAAAATTACATCAGAATCTGCAATAGAAATCCACCATCTATCTTCTGCCAATTTTAAAATTACTGGATCATTTACTAAGTTACCGTCACCATCAATTAAAGGACAATAATAACATCTTCCTATTTTTGATTTAGATAAGTCTCTACAGGTCATTAATTGAACAAGTTTTGAGGCGTCTTTTCCTGAAATTTCAACTTGTCTTTCTGCAGCAACATCCCAAACTTGAACATTTTTTTTTAGATGATTACAAGAATCTTCTAAAGATCCAAATGCTGCAGGTAAAAGCATATGATTATATACTGTGTAAGCTGTTACACCTTGCTTTTCAATCCTTGAAGTATATGGCGAACTTCTTACTCTTCTAGATTTTACTATAGGAAAACCTTTCATTTATTTTTCTAAAACTTTTTTCTCAATTCAAATTTTTGAATTTTACCTGTTGATGTTTTGGGTAAGTCACAAAAAACTACTTGTTTTGGGACCTTAAACCCTGCTAAAGTTTCTTTACAAAAACTAATTAATTCTTTTTCAGTCACTGGTTTGTCCTTGACCATTTCAATAAATGCGCAAGGTACTTCTCCCCACTTATCATCTGGTTTTGCAACTACAGCTGCAATGGACACTGAAGGATGTTTGGCTAAAGTATTTTCTATCTCGATTGAAGAAATATTTTCACCGCCTGAAATAATAATATCTTTGGATCTATCTTGGATTTTTACATAGCCATCTGAATGCATTACCGCTAAGTCACCTGAATGAAACCATCCTCCATCCATTGCTTTGTTAGTAGCTTCTTTATCTTTAAAATACCCTTTCATAATGACATTCCCTTTAATCATAATCTCACCAATAGTTTTTCCATCTTTTGGTACTTCTTTCATGGTCTTAGGATCCATAACAGCTATTCCCTCGGTGTTTGGATATCTAACTCCCTGCCTTGCTTTAATTTCATTTTGTTTTTCTTCATCGAATTTACTCCAAGACTCATTCCATGCGCATTGAGCGACATGACCATAAGTTTCTGTTAATCCATAGACATGCATAACTTCAAATCCGAGTTCTTTCATTTTTTTAAATATTATACTAGGCGGGGGAGCTCCAGCAGTCAAAACAAAGACTTTTTGTTTTAATTTTTTTCTATCAGACTCAGGTGCGCCAGTGATCATGTTTAATACAATCGGTGCTCCGCCAAAATGGGTTATATTGTGTTTGTCTATTAATTCAAATATCTTCTTCACATCAATATTTCTTAAACAAATAGTTCTTCCATTTAACATGGGCACGGTCCACGGATAACCCCAACCATTGCAATGAAACATTGGGACGATAGTTAAGAAATTTAACCTATTTGGCATATTCCAAGCAACTGCACTTCCAGTAGACATCAAATAAGATCCTCTGTGATGATAAACAACACCTTTTGGATTTCCAGTGGTTCCAGATGTATAACTTAATGAAATCGCCTGCCACTCATCCTCGGGCATTTTCCAATCAAAATTTTCATCTCCGGTATTTAGAAAACTTTCATATTCTAACTCTCCAATTTTTTCACACTTTGATTGATCGGCAAATTTATCTACAATATCAATAATGATTATTTTCTTATTTAGTGTGTTCAATGCTTTCTTAACTTCACCATGAAGCTGCCTATCAACGACTAATACTTTCGCGTCGCTATGATTTAAAATGTATGCAATAGTCTTAGCATCCAATCTAATATTGATTGTGTTTAAAACTGCACCAGTCATTGGCACAGAGTAATGACCTTCAAAAATTTCTGGAGTGTTAAAAGCTAAAAATGAGACAGTGTCACCTTTTTTGACACCAATTTTAGTGAGAGCACTTGCAAATTTTACAGTGCGCTTATAGACTTCAGTCCAAGAGTATTTACGATCCTCATAAATAACCGCCTCATAGTCTGGATATATATCTTTAGCTCTTTTTAAGAAAGTTAGGGGTGTTAAGGGTATATAATTAGCCTCGTTTTTATCTAAATTTGTGTCGTAATGACTCATTTTAATTAAATTTAAAATTCATGATATTTGAACTTCCCGAGATGGCAGATTTATAATGTTGTTCAGCTCTCGGCAGAACTTTTTCAAAATAAAATTTTGCAGTATTTATTTTATCTTCATGAAACTTTTTATTTTCCTCAAAATCTTTAAAACTTACAGTTAAAACTTTTACCCAAGAAAAAGCTAGAGATATATAACCAAGTGTCTTCAAATAATCATTGGCGGCTGCACTGACATCATCTTTGTTAGTCTTTATTTTATCAATAGTCCAATCACTAAATTTTTTTAAAATCCCTAAATTATAATTTAATGTATCAACAAATGGCTTCATTTTTTCATCATTTGAATTAGTTTCAGATTTAATTAAATTCATAAATTTGTCGACTATGTTTCCATTCTTATTTGACAGTTTTCTAAAAACTAAATCAGCTGCTTGTACTGAATTGGTTCCTTCATAAATCGGCGTAATCCTGTTATCTCTATACAACTGCTCTATACCTTGATCTTTTGTATAACCGTATCCACCAAATATTTGCATTGCATCACTTGTTATTTCCATTCCTAAATCAGAAAATAACGATTTTACAACTGGTGTCATTAACGAGACCATATCCAAGGCCTCCTGTTTGATCTTTTGATCATCATGATTTAAACTAACTTCAGTTTGTTGAGACAACCAGAAACATAACGCTCTTTCTCCCTCAATTATAGACTTCATGTTCAACAAAGTTTTTCTTATATCAGCATGCTCAATAATTGAATCTGCTTTTCCATTTTCAGACTTATTATTATTACTTTTTCCTTGTTTTCGCTCTTTTGCATAATTAAGAGAATTTTGATAAGCAATTTCTGAAATTCCTAAACCTTGAATACCTACAACGATTCTCTCAAGATTCATCATTGTGAACATTTGACTTAATCCCTTGTTTTTAGGGCCAATCATTATTCCTGTGGCCTCATCAAAATTTAATACACATGTAGCTGAACCCTTAATACCCATTTTTGTTTCTATTGATCCAGTAGATATCCCATTTCTTGAGCCAACAGTTCCATCTTCTTTTACAATAAATTTTGGAACTAAAAATAAGCTTATTCCCTTAGTCCCTTTAGGCGAATCTGTTGCTCTTGCTATTACCAAATGTATAATATTTTCTGTTAAATCATGATCACCAGAGGTAATAAATATTTTTTGCCCCGTGATTTTATATGTTCCGTCTGGTTGTTCTACTGCCTTTGTTTTTAATAAACCTAAGTCTGTTCCACAAACTGGTTCGGTTAAACACATTGTGCCACTCCATTTACCTTCAACCATTTTAGGAAGGTATTTTTCTTTTATTTCATCTGTAGCATGGTGATGAATACAATTATAAGCTCCTAAAGTTAATTCACTGTAAAGTTTAAATGCTAGACTTGCAGATGATATCATTTCATCAAAAAATGCACTAACAGTTCGAGGCATGCCTTGTCCTCCATATTTTGGATCACAGGATAATGAAGTCCAACCGTCCTCTATATATTTTTGGTAAGCCTCTTTGTATCCTGGTGGAGTTCTTACAACTCCATTTTCTAAAATTGCAGGATTTTCATCTCCGGCTTTTGCGAGTGGCAAAATCAAATTTTGGTTGATTTTTGCAGCTTCTTCTAAAATATCTTTTACTAGTTCTGGACTTACCTCTTTATATTTTTCCAGTTCATTATAGTTTTTATTGTCCCTTAATTTCTCAAAAAGAAACATCATATCATCAACTGGTGCTATATAGCTTGGCATATTTAAAGTTTAAAATAATTAATTAATTATTGCAATTTTGAAATGATCGCATCACCCATTTTAGATGTTGATATTTCTTTCATTCCTTTAGATAGAATATCTTTGGTTCTTAAACCATCATTTAAGACATCCTGAACAGCTTTTTCTAAGCCCTCTGCCTCTTTATCAAGGTCCAAGGAGTATCTTAAAGCCATTGCAAAGCTTAAAATTGTTGCTATTGGATTTGCTAGACCTTTTCCTGCTATATCAGGTGCAGACCCATGAATAGGCTCATACATCGCTCTCATTTCTCCATCTTTATTTTTTGCACCCAGTGAGGCTGAGGGTAATAATCCTAATGAACCTGTTAACATTGAAGCTTGATCTGAAAGCATATCCCCAAAAAGATTATCTGTGACAATGACATCAAATTGTTTCGGATTTCTTAATAGCTGCATTGCACAATTGTCGGCAAGCATATGACTTAATTCTACATCTTTATACTCCTTTTCATGAAGTGCTTGAACCTCCTCTTTCCATAATTGTCCAGCTTCCATTACATTAGATTTTTCACAAGATGTAACTTTATTTGATCTTTTTTTCGCTAAATCAAAAGCTACTCTTGCTACTCTTGTAATTTCACTACTTGTGTAAGTGTGAGTATTTACTCCTTTTCTTTCACCATTTTCAATTGGTTTAATACCTCTGGGTTCACCAAAATAAATTCCACCAGTCAACTCTCTCACGATCATAATATCTAATCCTGAGACGATCTCAGGTTTTAATGTAGATGCTTCAACTAATTGTTTGAAACATATAGCGGGTCTTAAGTTTGCAAATAATTTTAATTCTTTTCTCAATTTTAAAAGTGCTCTTTCTGGTTTTTTTGAAAATTCAACATTATCCCATTTAGGTCCTCCAACTGCACCAAGCATAACAGCTTCACTTTCCAAAGCTTTATAAAAAACTTCATCAGTAATCGGTGTCCCATGTTTGTCATAAGAACAACCTCCTGCTAAATCTTCATCGATTTCAAAATCTAAAGATTTTTTATCATTGAACCAGTTTATTATTTTTTTAACTTCACCAATAACTTCTGGTCCAATACCATCTCCTGGCAATAAAAGGATTTTTCTTTTTTTGACTTTAATCATTAAAGATCCAAGGCTTTTTATTTTTTAGATCTTTTTCGAAGTTTTCAATTTTGTGAGATTTTTTTAAAGATAAAGCTATGTCATCTAATCCCTCTAAAAGACATTTTTTCTTAAATGGGTCAATTTTAAATTTAACCTCGTTGTTTCCGTAAACAATTTTCTCCTCGTTGAGATCCACAAAAATTTCCTCTTTTCTGTTGGTGTACTCTGATAACTCCTTTATTTTTTCATCATCTAGTGTGATTGGTAAAATTCCATTCTTAAAACAATTATTATGAAAAATATCAGCAAAACTTGAGCTTATAACACAAGTAATACCAAAATCTAATAATGCCCATGGTGCGTGCTCTCTTGATGAACCGCAGCCAAAATTTTTTCCTGCAATTAGAATTTTTGAATTATTGAATGGATCTTTATTTAAAATGAAATCATTTATTTCTTTACCATTATCATCATATCTCATCTCAAAAAATAAATTTTTACCCAATCCAGTTCTCTTAATTGTTTTAAGAAATTGTTTTGGAATAATCATATCTGTATCAATATTTACTATCGGTAAATAAGCTGGGATACTTTTTAATGTGCTAAATTTTTGCATTTAATTTTGATACTTTCTCACATCATCAAGACTGCCTGATATTGCAGCGGCAGCGGCCATTCCAGGACTAACTAAATGAGTTCTTCCACCTCTTCCTTGTCTTCCTTCAAAATTCCTATTTGAGGTAGAGGCACATCTTTCTTCAGGTTTCAACTTGTCTGCATTCATGGCTAAACACATTGAGCAACCTGGTTCTCTCCATTCAAATCCTGAATTAACAAAGATTTTATCTAATCCTTCTTGTTCTGCTTGTTGTTTTACCAATCCAGATCCTGGAACTACCATTGCATGAACATGGGAAGCTATCTTTTTATCTTTTAAAATCTTCGCTGCTTCTCTTAGATCCTCAATTCTACCATTTGTGCAACTACCTATAAAAACTTTATCTATTTTGATATCTCTGGCTGACATATCAGGTTTAAGACCCATATATTTTAAGGATCTCTCTATGGAATTTTTACGGTCCTCGTCTTTTTCTTCACTTGGATTTGGAACTTTGCCGTCAATCGTAATTACATCTTGAGGCGAAGTTCCCCAAGTTATCATCGGCAAAATTTCGTTAGCCTGCAAACTTACTTCTTTATCAAAGCTTGCATCATCATCAGTTTTTAAACTTTGCCAATGTTCTAAAGCTTTATTCCATTTTTCGCCTTTTGGTGACATTGGTTTTCCTTCTAAATATTTAAATATTTTTTCATCTGGTGCTATTAATCCAGCTCTTGCGCCACCCTCTATTGTCATATTGCATATCGTCATTCTTTGTTCAACGCTTAGCGACCTTATTAAATCGCCTGCATATTCAACAACACAACCTGTGCCACCTGCGGTTCCAATTTTTCCAATTATTTGTAAAATAACATCTTTTGAAGTGACACCTACCGGAAGTTTACCATTAACATTTATTCTAAAATTTTTTGCTTTTTTTTGAACAAGTGTTTGAGTTGCTAAAACATGTTCTACCTCTGAAGTTCCAATTCCGAAGGCTAAAGCACCAAATGCTCCATGGGTTGCAGTATGGCTATCCCCACAAACAATAACTGTTCCGGGTTGTGTAAAACCCTGCTCTGGACCAGTTACATGAACAATACCTTGTCGCTTATCATTCATGCTAAAAAGTTTAATACCAAATTCTTTGCAATTTTCCTCTAAGGTCTCTACCTGAATTTTAGATTCATGATCTGAAATACCCTTTGATCTATCGGTTGTTGGCACATTATGGTCTGCCACAGCTAAAGTTAATTTTGGGTGCCTGACTTTTCTTTGAGTATTTCTAAGTCCCTCAAAAGCTTGTGGGCTGGTAACCTCATGGACCAAATGTCTATCAACAAATAATAATGCTGTTCCATCATCTTGTTGATGTACTAAATGGTCATACCAAATTTTATCGTAAAGAGTATTAGGCATTGAGAAAAAAATTATTTTTTTTCTTGTAAGTTTTCAAGTTTTTTTTCTGTACTAGTTTCGGCCTTAGAGGCATCTTTTTTAACTTCATTTTTTGAAGTTTCGTCTATTTTTGGCTCAACCGCTGGCGCAGCCTCATTTTTAATTTCTGAAGTATTTTCTTTAGTTATTGGAGCTAAATTTTCCTCAGTTACTGTTTCTGGTTTAACATCAACATCGATACCAATTTTTTTTCTAATTTTTTCGGCAATCCTTGCTGACTTCCCAGTTCTATCTCTTAAATAGTAAAGTTTTGCTCTTCTTACTTTTCCAGATCGAATTACTTTAATTGAGTCAATCACAGTTCCAAACAATGGAAATGTTCTCTCAACTCCCTCACCAAATGATATTTTTCTGACAGTAAATGAGGAGTTTAAGTCTCTACTTTTTTTAGCAATACATACTCCTTCAAAATACTGAATTCTTTCTTTTTTACCCTCTGTAATTCTTACCCCAACCTTTACAACATCTCCTGGAAAAAATTCAGGTATCTTTTTTTCAGAGAGAATCTTTTTAACGTTGTTTTGGTTGATTTCTTCTATTGTTTTCATTTCAGTATTTATCAATTTAATCTTTCTTATATTTTTGCCACAAATCTGGTCTTCGGTCGCGTGTTATAGCCTCAGATTGAGATAAACGCCAGTCTTTAATTTTACTGTGATCTCCAGATAATAACACTTCTGGCACTGCTTTTTCTTCCCATATTTGAGGTTTTGTGAACTGCGGATACTCTAAAAGGCCATTTTCAAAAGTTTCATCAGCCGAGGATTTATCATTTCCTAAAACTCCTGGTAAAAGTCTTAATACGCTATCTAGAATAACCAAAGCTGCCGTTTCTCCTCCAGACAATACATAATCTCCAATGCTCACCTCTTCAATATTTCTTGTACCCAAAACTCTTTCATCAACACCCTCAAACTGTCCGCAAATCAAAGAAAATGATTTTTCTTTAGATAAATCTTGTGCAAATTTTTGATCAAATCTTTTACCTTTTGGTGAAAGATAAAAAATTTTATCTCCCTTATTTACATTTTGATCAATTGAATTCGCCAAGACATCTGGTTTAATTAACATACCTGTCCCACCGCCGTAAGGAGTATCATCAACTGTTTTATGTTTATCTTGAGCAGAGTCTCTAATATTAATTACTTTTAAGCTCCATAACTTTTTAACCATTGCTTTACTGTAAATACCTTTATTTAAAGGCCCAGGGAAAACTTCTGGATAAAGTG
>CACGVC010000007.1 GCA_902576335.1 uncultured Pelagibacteraceae bacterium | reverse complement strand
GAATTTGAAAATGACTTCAATCAAAAAAAATTTGATAACCTTATTATAAAGAATATGTGGGGTATCATGGAGGAATTCAACATATCTATAAAAATAGTTCAAGATTTATTGACTGGTATTAAATCGGATATTAAAGAGAAAGTTGAATTAAATTCAAAAAAAGATTTATTAATTTATTCATATAGAGTAGCTGGGACAGTAGGCTTAATGATGGCTAAAATTTTAAATGTAACAAAAAAAAATTCCCTTAAGTCAGCTATTGATTTGGGAATAGCAATGCAATTAACAAATATATCTAGAGATGTCATGGAAGATTCAAAAAATAACAGATTTTATATAGAGGAAAATTATGAAAAGATCTCTTCAACTATTAATCTTGCGAACCGTTATTATCAAGATTCTTTCTATGCAATAAAAAGCATACCAATAAGTTTCCGTTTTTCTATATTGGTAGCTAGAAGAGTGTATAGAAAAATAGTATATAAAATTTTAAAAAAAAAAACTTGGAGAACTATCAAAGATCAGGAAAGATTTATGTCTCAAATATTGAAAAAGTATTAGAGACTTTTCTATCAATTTTTGACTTAATCAGCCTGTATTTAATTAATAAAAACGAAGATCAAATTCAACATGATCACATTCTGATAAATGAGGAGATAAATTTAAATGAAAGAATTTGATTATATAATTATTGGTGGTGGTTGTGCAGGATTATCTCTTGCTTATGAATTAGAAATTCATGAAAAATTAAGAAATAAAACTTTGGCAATTATTGAACCCAGGGAGGAATATAAACGAGATAAGACTTGGTCTTTTTGGAAAGTAGCACCTCATAACTTTGATGATTGTGTGAAAAAAAATTGGGAGAATTTTTCAGTTAATATCCCAGGTAAAACAAATTATTTAGAATGTAAAAATTTTCCATATCAAAGTATTGATAGTGGTTTATTTTATGAAAAAATTAAAAATAGATTAAAAAAAAACGAAAATATTTTTCTTTTTAAGAATATAGAAGAGGTTAATAAACAAAATTCTTTAGTTTTTAATAGTGTGCCAATTATTAAAAAAAACTATCTAAATCTTTGGCAACATTTTTGTGGTGTAGAGATTAAAACAGAAAATAATATTTTTGACGAAAAAATTTTTAACCTCATGGATTTTGATTGTGAACAAAGAGAAAGCGTACATTTTTTTTATACATTGCCATACACAAATAATAGAGCTTTAGTGGAAACAACTTGGTTATCAAAAATGAATGACAATTCACAAAAAGATTATGAAAATCAAATCAACAATTATATTAAAAATAATTTAAAAATTAAAAGTTATGAAATTACTTATAAAGAAGAGGGGGCGATACCTCTGTTTTATCCATCAAATAAAAACGAAAAAAATAAAATTAATATTGGAACAGCTGGTGGAATGACAAGATTAAGCACTGGATATACTTTTTTAAATATACAAGAACACAGCAAGTATATTAGAGAGAATATTGATAATATTTCAAATGCTAAAAAATTTGAAATAGATAAAAAATATCAATTTTTGGATGAAATTTTTCTACGTGTTCTTAAAAAAAATCCTGAAAAAATGTCTGATATATTTTTTAGGATGTTTAAGACTTCACCAAAGACTGTTATAAAATTTCTATCAAACAAAAGTAATTTTTTTGAAGATTTAAGTATAATTTTTAAAATGCCAAAATTAATTTTTATTAAAGCTTTATTTGACTAATTGATAATGACTATACAGATTAAGAAAATTAATTTTAAACATTCTTTTATTTTTTTTTTATTTTGTAATATTGTTTCTCTACCGTTTATAAAAGCTTACAATCTAAATATTTCTCCATTGGTTTGTCTATTATTAATTTTAATAATTGGTGTATCACATGGTTCTTTGGATCATATAAAGGGAAGGAAGCTTCTTAAAATTTTCAAAATAAATAATATAATCACTTTTTATACATCCTATTTTCTGCTTGCAGTAACAATTATAATTCTTTGGGTACTTTTACCAACAGTAGTGCTAATTGCTTTTTTAATTGTTGCTGCATTTCATTTTGGAAAAGAAGATACTCAATTTCTAATTGATAATAATTCATATTTAAATCAATTTTTATTTTTTCTTAAAGGATCGTTAGTGATAATGGCACCACTGTATTTTAATTTTAATGAAACAGTTTCTATTTTCAAATTGCTATTAATCGAGAATGAGTCATTTTACCAAAGTTTAAGTGTAATTGAAAATAATAATTTTTTGATAATTGGGATTGTGTTAAGTGCATTATCTAGCATTATTTTATTTTTCAAAAAATTTGAGTTAAGAAAATTTACAATTTTTTTTGATTATTTCTCGATAATAATCATAAATATGCATTTCTCTCCATTAATAGCCTTCACAATTTATTTTTGTTTTTTACATTCTATAAGACATAGTATTTCATTAATCACTGAACTTGATAAAGAAAGTTTAAGGAATGGACTTTTAGTTTTTATTAAAAAAGCTACCCCTTTAACTGTCCTTACTGCTATTATTTGTTTAATAGGTCTTTATTTTTTAAATAATAATTACAATTTAGACAGTGCAATTTTGAAATTAATATTTATAGGTTTGGCGTCTTTAACTTTTCCGCATATATTGCTCGAATACTTAATTGAAAAAAATGAAAAATAAAGAAATAAAAATTTTACTATCTGCACCAAGAGGATTTTGTGCAGGTGTAGAGAGAGCAATTGAAATTGTTGAAAAAGCCATACTAAAATACGGCGTCCCAGTTTACGTTCGACATGAAATTGTTCATAATAAATTTGTAGTTGATGATTTAAAAAAGAAAGGAGCTATATTTGTTGAAGAGCTTGAAGAAATTAAGGATAAAACTAGACCTGTAATTTTTTCTGCGCACGGGGTTCCAAAAAAAGTTCCCTCTGAAGCTGAAAGTTACAAAATGACATATGTGGATGCTACTTGTCCACTAGTGTCGAAAGTTCATCGTGAAGCTGAAAATCTTCACAAATCAGGTTATCAATTAATTTTGATTGGACACCAGAACCATCCTGAAGTTGTTGGAACAATGGGACAATTACCAGTAGGTTCGATAGATCTTATTCAAGATGAAGATGAGGCAAAAAAATATGAATTTAAGGAAAAAAAAAAATTAGCTTTTGTAACTCAAACAACTTTATCAGTAGATGACACAAAAAGTATTATTAGTATTTTAAAAGATAGATTTCCAGGAATTAGAGAGCCGAATAAAGAGGATATATGTTATGCAACGACAAATAGACAGATGGCTGTAAAAAATATTGCAAAAAACTGTGATATGTTTTTTGTAATTGGAAGTAGAAATTCCTCAAATTCAGTGAGGCTAGTTGAGGTCGCAAAAAAATCAGGTTGTAATAATGCTCATCTTATTCACTCGCAAAGTGAAATACCTTATCATTTAATTGAAAAATCTAAAACTATAGGGATTTCTTCTGGGGCCTCAGCACCAGAAATTCTTGTAGAAAACTTCATAGATAATTTAAAGAAGAAATTTACAGTATCCATAAACGAGGTTGAGATAATTAAAGAAAACGTTGTTTTCAAAGTACCTAAGAAATTAAATTAAATGGCTGTCTATACTAAGATTAATAGGAGTGATTTATTATCTATAAACAGAAAATTTAATTTTGAAAATTTTCAAAGTTTTAAAGGAATAAAACAAGGTATTGAAAACACTAATTATTTACTCAGATCCAAAAATAAAAAGTTTATTCTTACAATTTTTGAGAAAAGAGTTGTGAAAAAAGAGATACCTTTTTTTATGAAATTGATGGATCAATTAAGTAATCTAAATATTAGTTGCCCCAAACCTCTTAAAAATAATCGAGGAAATTATCTAATTAAGGTTAAAAATAAGATATCTTGTGTTGTAACTTTTCTTAATGGAAAAGACAAAAAAAAGCTTAATCTTAAGAATTGTTTTGATATTGGTAAAACAATTGCGCAAATACACTTATCTACAAAAAAGCTAAAACTATACAGAAAAAACTCAATGGGTATTAAAAATCTTTATCCTCTATTAAATAGTATTAAATTAAAGTCTCAAAAATTTAGTAACTTAGAAAAGTTTTTAAAAAATAATTTTAAAGATATAAAAGATAAATGGCCAAAAAAATTACCTCAAGGTATTATTCATGGAGATCTATTTATAGATAATATTTTTTTTAAAGGTAATAAACTATCTGGAATAATTGATTTTTATTTTGCGGCTAATGATTATTTTATGTATGAGATTGCTATTTGCATAAATGCTTTATGTTTTGATAAAGATAAAACAAAATTTAGAATTAATAAAAGAAAGATCAAGAATTTAATAAAAGGTTACGAAAGTGTAAAAAAAATTACTAAAAAAGAAAAGAGATCAATAAATGTTCTATGCCGTGGTGCAGCAATGAGATATTTTTTAACCAGACTTTATGATTATACAAATACTCCTAAAACAGCATTAATTAAGATCAAAGATCCTAGAGAATATTATCAAAAATTAGTAATACATAATAATTTAAAAACTTATAAAGATTACTTAAGTTAATGATTAAGATATACACAGACGGTTCTTGTATAGAAAACCCAGGTAAAGGTGGTTGGGCGGCAATAATATTAGATGATGGAAAAAAAATCGAAATAAAAGGAAATAAAAAAGATACTACGAATAATCAGATGGAATTATTAGCACCTATAGAAGCTCTTAAAAAAATTCCAAAAGGTAGCAAAGTTCAAATTTTTACAGACTCCAAGTACGTGAAATCTGGTATAACAGAATGGGTTCACAATTGGAAAAAAAATGGATGGAAAACAGCAAACAAACAAGATGTAAAAAATAAAGAACTTTGGTTGGAGTTAGATCTTTTAAATAATGAGTTTGAAATAAGTTGGAATTGGGTAAAAGCACATTCTACTGATGAGTTAAATAATGAAGTAGATTTACTTGCAAGATCAGCAGCAACCAATTAAAGCACACGCTTGGAAAGCGCATAACTTATAGTAAATTATTTAATAAATTTTCTGCTGAGGTTAAACCACACTCTTTGGTTTCTTTTTCAACATGGATATTAACAATTGTGAAATTTTCAATCACCATTAAATAACGATTTGATCTAATTCCCATTCCTTTTGCATTACGATCAACTTCTGCACCAATTGCTTTCGTAAATAATAAATATGGGTCAGATAACATTTTAATTTTATCTCCAATACTATTAATCTCTCCCCAGCCATTCATCACATAAGGATCATTTACTGATAAACAAAATATATTTTCTATTCCTTTTGCTTTTATTTTATCTGCATTTGCTACAAATCCGGGAAGATGAAGTTTAGAGCAAGTTGATGTAAATGCCCCAGGTAAACCAAACAAAACAACTTTACCATTACCAATAATTTCACTTAATTTACTTTTTTGAGGTTCTCCATCAACAAGGTGGAAAATTTCTGTATCTGGAATTTTATCTTTTATTTTTAATTTCATATTGAATTCATTACATAGTCTTTGACTTTCTCTAGATCATTGGGAAGAACCTCAAATTTTTCTTTTCTGTCATTAACATATTTAAGACTTTCTGGTAAATTTTCAGTTTTTGAAATTGCATCTTTAATTGCTTTTGGAAATTTGCATGGGTGTGCAGTTGATAATACAACACAATTTTTTTCCAATCCTAATTTTCTCACAGCACCAATACCGACTGCAGTATGCGGATCAACTACCATCTGATATTGATCATTGATAGTTTTTATCATTTCAACAGTCTCGTTTTCATCAAGCATTTCAGACATAAAATTTTTTTTAATTTTATCTAGATCGTCTTTATCAATTTTATAAGTATTATTTTTTATTTCAGCCATAGCATTTTTTGTTACTTCTGAGTTACAATCTTTTACGTCGTACAAAAGCCTTTCAAAATTACTTGCTATTTGTATATCCATACTTGGTGTATTTGTTTCCTCAACTTTCTTTTGATTATAATCACCACTAGATATAGCTCTATGCAGTATGTCATTTTTATTTGTAGCTACAATTAGTTTATCAATTGGAAGACCAAGTTTTTTTGCTAAATAACCAGCGTAAATATCTCCAAAGTTTCCTGTTGGGACAGAAAAGGATAAAGGTTGACCCCTTCCAACATTAAAGAAAGCGTAAAAATAATACACTGATTGAGCAATTATTCTTGCCCAATTAATTGAATTTACACCAGACATATTAATTGCTTTAGAAAATTTTTCATCATTAAACATTGCTTTTACTAAATTTTGGCAATCATCAAAATTACCCTCTACCGCAATATTAAATACATTACTCTCTTCATGTATTGTCATTAGTCTTCTTTGTACTGGTGAAATTTTATTATTTGGGTGTAACACAAAAACATTTAAATTATTTTTTCCCTTCAAAGCATCTATGGCAGCTGCACCTGTATCACCTGAAGTTGCTACTATTATATTGATTTTTTTTTGATCACGATCTAAATGGAATTGATAAAAATTACCTATTAGTTGCATTGCGATGTCTTTAAAAGCAAGTGTGGGGCCATGAAATAATTCTAATACTTTTAAATCTCCTAGATCTGAGATTTTAACAACATTGTCAGATCTAAAGTTTGAATATGATTTTGAAATCATAGAAAATAGGTCATCTTTAGACATGAAATCTCCTATGAATGGATAAATTATTTCAGTAGCTAAATCATTGTAACTAAGGTTTTTTAGATTATCTAATTTCTCTTTATTAAATGATTTAATTGATTTAGGTACAAATAGCCCCCCATCATCTGCCAAACCTTTGAGGAAAACGTCTTTAAAAGTAAAGTTTTTTTGATTATTTCTTGTGCTTATATAATTCATTAATAATTCTTTTTCCTAAAATATAGATATAGCAAAAGAATTGAAATCGCTAATGAAAACCATGTCATTGCGTACTTTTTGTGATTATTAGAAATATTAGCAGTAATTTTTTTCGGTCTAGGAAATTGATAATTTCCATCAAGATAAATTATATATTTAGAAAAATTCTTACCTGTAAATGTAAATACATCTTCTCTATCTAAACTAAACCAATAATTTTTACTTACATCATTATCTGGTTTAAAAATATTTTTTCTGCCCTGAATTCTCAAAGTCCCTATTATATTGTTTTGATCAAAAATATTTATTTCTGGAGTATCTTTTTTTTCAAATGGTATCCAGCCCCGGTTAATTAAATAATTTTCCTCTCCAATAAAAATTGGATTTATTACCTCAAAACCAGGGGTACCTGTCTCATTCAGGTTATACAAATAAATTTGTTTTTCAAAATTTATTAATCCGGATGTTTTAATTTTTAAGAAATTTTCTTTATTCGATTGAGATAGTTCAACTGGAGGTTTTTTAAGTGAATTTTCAATTTCCAAAATAAGATTATTTTTCCAATTTAAACGGATTATTTGCCAAACACCTAAAGCAATAAAAACTAGAATAAAAAAAATTATAAAAACAGAAAATAAAAACTTATGTTTCAATGATACAGATCTAACTTCCCCAGATGTATATTGCTGCAAACAAAAATAACCATACAACATCAACAAAATGCCAATACCATGCAGCAGCTTCGAAACCAAAGTGATGATCTTTGTTAAAGTGACCTAACTTTCCTCTCCAAAGACATACTGCTAAGAAAATTGTTCCTACAATAACATGAAAACCATGAAACCCTGTGGCCATATAAAATACCGATCCATATATATGATCTGAAAAGCTGAATGTTGCGTGATGATATTCATAAGCTTGTAGAGCAGTAAAACATACACCAAGGATAACAGTTGCGACTAATCCTTGAATAAAACCTTTTCTATCGTCCTCTAAAAGTGCGTGGTGAGACCAAGTTACAGTCGTCCCTGACAAAAGTAACACTAAAGTATTTATCAATGGAATATCCCACGGATCAAAAGTTTTAATATCTTTTGGTGGCCATACATTCCCAACAAATTCATTAGGAAAAAGACTGATGTCGAAGTATGCCCAAAACCAAGCAACAAAAAACATAACCTCAGAGGCAATAAATAATGTCATACCGTAACGATGATGTATTTGTACAACAGGAGTATGATGACCTTGATGCTCTGCTTCTATAACAACATCTCTAAACCACATGTATGCACCGTAAATTAAAAGAGCAAAACCCAAATACATTCCCCATGAGACATCAGAGTGCATATAGTAAACTGTACCTAGGGCTAAAACTAAACAGGAAAATGAGACATAAATTGGCCAAGGACTTGGGTCAACTAAATGATAATCGTGTTTTTTTTCACCTGACATATATTAATTATGATTGTTTATAGTAATCTGTCGAGAAAAAAGTATACGACATTGTTACATCCTCAAGATTTTTAACAGTTGCATCATTAACCATCTCAGGATCTAAATAAAAAGTCATCACATACGTAGCTTTTTCTCCGGCTTTCAACTCTTGTTTTTCAAAACAAAAACAACCTAATTTACTATAGTATTTTCCAAAACTTGATGGTGAAACATTAAAACTCGCTACACCAGCCGTTGGCTCGTTACTATAATTTAATACTTCAAACTCAATTTTATTAACTTGACCAACTTTTACATCCATCACATTAGACTTAGCCTTAAAATCCCACGGTAAATTATTAACATTAGTATCAAATCTCACACTAACAACTTTATCCAAAACAATCTTTGGAGCTTTATTTGCAACCTGAGTAGTTCCCCCAAAACCTGTGACTTTACAAAAAATTTCATACAAGGGCACTGAGGCATATGAAAGACCCAACATTAAAACAAATATTCCAGCAAGAACTAGTGGTGTTAATTTTTTTTTCTCAATCATATAGCCCTATCAAATACTCCTGTATTATATAAAGTAAAAAAGAAAAGAAAAATCATAAATGCAATAATTGCTAAAGCTGTAATAATGTTTTTTCTTTTTGTTTTTTTATCGGGTGTTATCATACAATTTTATCTATCAAAAATAAGACGAAAATCAAAAATAAATAAAGTATTGAATATCCAAATATAGTTTTAGCTATTTTGGGATTAAACCTATCTTTTTTGAAATTAAATAGCTGATAACATAAATAATTATAATAAAAAGTAAGCATCAATGATGGTATTAGGAATGCTAAACCAACAAAATCTATTAAAAATGGGAAAATTACAACAGGCACCATTAATAAAGAATAAATGAATATATTTAATTTAGTGGACTCAACTCCATTAGTTAATGGGAGCATAGGTAATTTAGCTTTTTTATAATCATCAGATTTGTACAAACTCAATGCCCAAAAGTGTGAGGGTGTCCAAAAAAAAATTATAAGAAAAAAGGTAAGGGGTTCTAACGAAAGCGAACCCGTGGCAATAGTCCAACCTATAACTGGTGGAAACGCACCTGCGGCCCCACCAATAACAATATTTTGAGGTGTTCTTCTCTTAAGCCAGATTGTGTAGACAAATACATAGAATAGTATTGTTAAAAGTAATATTGCAGCTGAAATCCTATTTGTAAAATAGTCTAAAGCTACTACTGAAACAATCGATAAAGTAATACCAAATATTAAAGCTTGATTCCTATTTACTTTTCCTGTTGGAATTGGTCTTAAACAGGTCCTTGTCATTAAAGCATCGAGATCAGACTCATACCACATGTTTAATGCACCTGCTGCACCGGCACCTAATGAAACTAACAAAATACCAATTATAGCTTCTTTGGTTGAAACAAGATTTGGTGCTGTCAATAAACCGACGGCACAAGTAAAAATTACTAATGACATTACTCTGGGCTTCATTAGTTTAAACAACTCTGAAAAATTAAATAGATCCTCTTGGCTTAAACTTCTTTTTTTTAGCCTAATATTGTTCATCAATTTTTTGTACTCTTACTACCCGTGTGATTTTTGTATATCTTGATCATCCTCAAACTTTGGAAGCTCATCAAAAGTATGAAAATTAGGTGGAGATGGCACGGTCCACTCTAAAGTTGTAGCTCCTTCTCCCCAAGGATTTTTTGCTGCTGATTTCTTTTTTGCAAATGCGTAGATAAGGTTTATAAAAAATACTGCTAATCCCGCTACCGCAACATAAGATCCTATAGATGATATATAGTTCCATCCTGCGAAAGCATCTGGATAATCTGCATATCTTCTAGGCATACCTGCTAAACCTAAGAAATGTTGTGGAAAAAATATTAAGTTTACACCAATAAAGGTTAACCAAAAATGTAATTGTCCTAACCACTCTGAATATTCATAACCACTCATTTTTGAAAACCAGTAGTAAAACCCTGCAAATATTGCAAAAACTGCTCCTAAAGAAAGCACATAATGAAAATGAGCAACCACGTAATAAGTGTCGTGCATTGCTGTATCTACTCCTGCATTAGCAAGCACTACTCCTGTTACACCACCAACAGTAAACATAAAGATAAATCCTAATGCCCAAACCATTGGTGTTTTAAATGATATAGATCCACCCCACATTGTTGCTATCCATGAAAAAATTTTTATTCCTGTTGGAACAGCAATAATCATTGTTGCTGCTAAAAAGTAAGCTTTAGTATCGGTACTTAGTCCAACTGTATACATATGATGCGCCCAAACAACAAATCCAACTATTCCAATAGCTACCATTGCGTATGCCATACCTAAATATCCAAAGACAGGTTTTCTTGAAAATGTTGAAACAATATGGCTTATCATTCCGAAACCTGGAAGAATTAGAATATAAACCTCTGGATGACCAAAAAACCAAAATAAGTGTTGGAACAATACTGGATCACCTCCGGTTTGAGCCTCAAAAAAAGCAGTTCCAAAATTTCTATCGGTCAACAACATAGTAATTGCTCCAGCTAAAACTGGTAAAGATAAAAGTAATAAAAATGCCGTAACTAAAATTGACCAAGCAAACAAAGGCATCTTGTGCAATGTCATACCTGGAGTTCTCATATTTAAAATTGTAGTTATAAAATTAACAGCACCCAAAATTGATGACGCTCCTGCCAAATGTAAACTCAATATTGCTAGGTCCATTGCTGGACCTGGTTGACCTGCTTTTGATGATAATGGAGGATAAATAGTCCATCCACCACCGACACCTGTTTGTCCCGGAGGGCCATCTACAAAAATTGATAAAATTAATAATGTTAAAGACACGGGTAACAACCAGAAAGAAATGTTATTCATTCTTGGAAATGCCATGTCAGGTGCACCAATCATTATTGGAACAAACCAATTACCAAAACCACCAATCATAGCAGGCATCACCATAAAAAAAATCATGATTAACCCGTGACCAGTCACTAGAACATTATATAAGTGATAGTTTCCACCCAAAATACCATCTCCTGGATGCATCAGTTCCATTCTCATTAAAACTGAAAATGCGGTTCCAATAACTCCTGCAACAATTGCAAAAATTAAATACATTGTTCCTATATCTTTATGATTAGTAGAATAAGCCCAACGCTTCCAACCAGTAGGTGTATGATGATCGTCGTGTGAAGATGTTTGTGTGTACATATTTATTTACTCGCTAATTTAAGTTTATCGTTTTTAATTTCTTCTTTTGCAAATTTTACTCGTGCCTCTGATAACCACTCTTGATATTCCTCTTCACTAACAACTTTTACAGCTATTGGCATGAAAGCATGTTTAATACCACAAAGCTCAGAGCATTGTCCATAATAAGTGCCAACTTCTTCTGCCTTAAACCAAGTTTCATTAATTCTACCAGGCACCGCATCTCTTTTAACTCCAAAAGATGGTAAGGCCCATGCGTGAAGAACATCATTAGCAGTGATTAGTACTTTTATTACTTTTCCAACCGGAACAACAACTTCATTATCAACAGCAAGTAATCTAGGTTGATCTGGCTTCAAATCTTTTTCTTCTATCATGTAAGAGTCAAATATTAAATTTTCATCTGGGTATTCGTAACCCCAATACCATTGATATCCAATTGCTTTAATTGTTAAATCTGCTTTTGGAATTGAGTCTTGTTTATATAAAATCTTAAAAGATGGAACTGCCATTACAATTAAAATCAAACAAGGTATTAATGTCCACAACACTTCAACAGTAACATTATGTGTTCTTTTTGAAGGATTGGGATTTGCTGAGGCTCTAAATCTTACACATGCGTAAAGCATTAAAAATAAAACAAAAACACTAATCGCAATGATAATTGGTAATAATAAATTATTATGAAAAGATACAATATCTCTCATAGACTCTGAGGCAGCCTTTTGGAACCCAAATTGCCAATCAGTTGGTTGATTTGCAAAAGCTACTGTTGTTATTAAAAAGCTTGTAAATATAAATAAAATTTTTTTCATATTTAATAGCTATATAAAGCTCTTTTTTAAAAATTACACTTTAGTTTTCGCGACAATTTATCAATTAATTTCATAATTTACGATTGAAATTGCCGATATCACTGCTGTTTCAGACCTTAAAATATTATCATTAATTTTAACTGCTTGAACTCCCCTAAAAGTTAGAATCTTTTCTCTTTCTGACTCTGAAAAGTCCCCCTCTGGACCAATGATTATACAAGTTGGTTTACTCGTTAACTTAGATTTATCAATTTTTTTATTGGTCGAATTTAAATCTGTAAATATCAAATCTACTAAATTCGAATTTAAAAAACTTTCAAGGTTTTGAGTTTGTTCAATTAATGGAATATTAATACGATTTGATTGTTCGCTTGCTTCAATTACAATCTTTTTTAATCTTTTAATATTTATACTTCTGACAATTGTTCTCTCAAAGATTATAGGTAAAAATTTTGTTACTCCAAGTTCTGTTGCTTTTTGAATCATAAAATTTTGATAATTAGATTTAATTGGAGAGAATGCTAACCATAAATCTTTCACATTTTCTTTTAGTCTTAATTGCTTGATTATTTGAAATTCAACAAATCCCTTAGAAATTTTCAAAATTTTTGCTTCCCACTCACCTTTATTATTGAACAAAGAAAAGTGTTCATTTTCTTTTACTCTCATAACTTTGTTTAAATAATGAGATTGAGATTTATCCAACATATCAGTCATACCAATCGTTATGGAATTTGAAAAAAATAATCTAATATTGCCCATATATGGTAGGTTAATTTATGAAAAATATTAAAGCAATAATTTTCGATGCTTACGGGACATTGTTTGATGTGAATTCTGCTGCTGAAAAATGTAAAGATAAGATAGGAGACAAATGGGAAAAATTTTCAAATTACTGGAGAACAACTCAATTAGAATATACTTGGCTTAGAAGTTTGATGGGAAGACATAAAGATTTTTGGGAAATCACTGAGGATAGCTTAGAAAAGTCGATGGAAAATTTTAAGATAAATCATTTAATGAAAGATGAATTATTAGATCTTTACAAATCTCTATCTACTTTTGAAGAAGTGCCAGAAACTTTAAAAATTTTGAAAGAAAAGAATTATAAGTTAGCTATCTTATCAAATGGAACACCACATCTACTAAATGGGTTAGTAAGAAGTAATAAGCTAGAGAATTTATTTGATGATTTATTTTCTATTGAGGAGGTTGGGATTTACAAACCAGATGCAAAAGTTTACGGAATGCCAACTAAAAAATATAATATTAAAGTAAATGAAGTCGCTTTCTTAAGTGCAAATACCTGGGATGTTTCTGGTGGAGGAAATTACGGTTACAATGCTATTTGGGTAAACAGAAATAAAAATATTTTCGACAAGCTTGATTTTAAACCAAAGCATATAATTAAAAATCTGAAAGAACTATTAAATATAATCTAATAATTCAAATTTCATGATTGTAATTAAGAATATTTATAATAATAATAAAATATATTTATGAACAATTTTGATAAAAAAATTGATAATTATTTACAAAATTTTGAAGCATTAGCCTCACTTTCGCTTAGATTTATTCTTGGTATAGCATTCATAATCTATGGATCTGGAAAATTTCCTCTCCCTCCAGAAGGTCTTGTAGAATACTATGATTTACACCCAATCTTAGCATCTACTGTAGCCTTATCAGAATTATTATCAGGAATTATTATTATAATAGCGGCTTTTATAAAAAATCCTTTAGGGAATATATTAACAAGATTAGCTGGACTTAATATAGTTTTATTAATGTCTAGTATTCTTGTAGTGGCACATTCTGATTGGTTTATAACAACAAAATTATTTTCTAGTGTGCAAATATTTCTACTAGTAAGTGGATTATTCTTTTTTATAAAGGGTAACAATAAATAAAAAAATTATGAACTCAATTGAAATTCAGAAAATTATAAAACCAATTAATTCATCCGACGGTGCAGGAGTGAAACTCAAAAGAAGCATTGGAGTGGAGCCTAATTATTTCGATCCATTCTTAATGTTAGATGAATTTGGCTCTGAGAACAGTGAGGACTATATTGCTGGTTTTCCTCCCCATCCTCATAGAGGTATCGAAACAGTAACATATATGCTTGCAGGTGACTTTGAACATAAAGATAGTACAGGTGGTGAAGGAAAAATGTCAGCAGGAGATGTTCAATGGATGAAAACTGGAAGCGGAATAATTCACTCGGAAATGCCTGCAATGAAAGAGGGTAAATTACATGGTTTTCAATTATGGATTAATATGCCAGCAAAACTGAAAATGAGTAAGCCTGAATATATTTATATTGATGCTGATAAAATGAAAATTCACAAAGATAAAGATAAACAAATCAAAGTCATAGCTGGTAAATTTGAAAAAGCAGAAGGTCCTGTAAAAGGCCATAATGTTGAACCTATTTATTTTGATGTTGAGCTAAACAAAGGTAAAAAATTTGATTTTAAAATTCCTTCTACTCATAATTCATTCATATATTTAATAAATGGTGAAATTGAAATTGGTGAAAAAAAACATACTAAAGTAAAAGACAGCACTTTGGTATTATTATCAAAAGGTGAAAGTTTAAAAGTGTCTGCAAAAATTAACGCTAAATTCTTAGTCATTTCGGGAAAACCTATTAATGAAGAAATAGCACGAGGTGGACCATTTGTAATGAATACTAAATCAGAGATCTTACAAGCTGTTCAAGATTATCATAGCGGTAATTTTGTAAAATAATTAATGAAATCAATCAAAATAGAAAAATTTGGTGGACCTGAGGTTTTATCATTCAAAGATACAGAAATTGGAAAGCCAGGACCAAAAGAAGTCTTGATTAAAAATTTATCTATCGGTTTAAATTATATAGATGTTTATCATAGAACTGGACTTTATCCCATTCCATTACCGAGTGGTGTAGGTCTTGAGTCTTGTGGAATAATTGAAGAAGTTGGGTCAGACATAAAATTTTTTAAAATTGGTGACAGGGTAACTCATGCATCAATGCCTATCGGTGCTTATTCAGAAAAGCAAATAATGCCTGAAGAAAAATTAGTTATAGTTCCAGATGGAGTTTCTGACGAAGTAGCCTCATGCATAACGCTAAAAGGAATTACTGCAGAGTATTTGATACATAGAGCATATCCTTTAAAAAAAGGTGATAAAGTTTTATATCATGCTGCAGCAGGAGGTCTTGGTCAAATTTTATGCCAATGGGCAAATTCATTAGGTGCTGAGGTGATTGGAACTGTAGGTTCAAAAAGTAAAGAAGAAATTGCAAAAAAAAATGGCTGCCACCATGTAATAAATTACTCAGAAAAAGATTTTGTATCTGAAGTAGAGAAAATTGTTGGCAAAAACGGTATCGATGTAGTCTATGATGGTGTTGGCATTAAAACTTTCAAAGGTTCAATCGAAACACTAAAGATAAGGGGTATGATGGTGGCTTTTGGAAATGCGTCAGGATACGTTGATACAATCGATGTTAAAAAAGATATTAATGCCAAAGGATTGTTTTTTACAAGACCTTCAATTGCTCATTATACAGTTAAAAGAGAAGAGCTTGTTGAGTCTGCAAAAAAAGTATTTGACGCTTTACTAACAAATAAATTTAAAGTTAAAGTTTCAAAGAAGTATTCTCTAAAAGACGCTGCACAAGCTCATAAGGATTTAGAAGCAAGATTGTTGACGGGTCCTGCAGTTATAATTCCCTAGTCTACGTTTACATCCATATCAGACATATGAAGTTTTAAAGCATTCGTAGATATATGTATTTCTCTAATAAAAAATATTATTGATATTATCATTGAAAGACAACATGAACCAAAAATAATTCTTGCCAGAAGAAGCTCATCCATATAAAGCGCAAAAACAGTTAACATGTTGAATAAAAATCCGAAAGCCGCAAACAAGATTGTCCATCTTAGAAGTGTTATTCTATTGCTCAAATTGAGAAATTGTTTTTTCCACTCAGGTGGAATATGTTTCTCGTAAACATGTTCATCATGTAGTTTTCTAATTAAATTACTTAAAGTGTGAAATCTATTACTATACACTCCCATTAGTAAAGGAATAGCTGGAAACATTAGTGCTGTAACAGTGTAATCTATATTCATGCGAATCAATTTGATTATCAATCTTGCCCCTGTTATTTACAAGTAAAAATTTATGAACCAATTAAATATTTTTATCGAAATAACTAGACTAAAAAAACCTATTGGTTACATGTTGTTATTTTGGCCTTGTGCGTGGGGTCTAACACTAGCTTATGATTTTAACGATAGTCTAAATGATTATTTTTTTTACTTAACTCTATTTTTTTTAGGATCCGTATTAATGAGATCGGCTGGATGCATTGTTAATGATATACTTGATAAAGAATTTGACAAAAAAGTTGAGAGAACAAAAGATAGACCTTTAGCTTCAGGAAAAATATCTTGGAAATATGCATTAATTTATGCACTAGTGTTATGTTTGCTCGCTTTAATTGTTTTACTCAATTTTAATTTATTCACAATTATTTTGGCCTTGGGCTCAATGCCTCTGGCATTTACTTATCCTTTAATGAAAAGATACACATATTGGCCACAACTATTTTTAGGCATTACTTTTAACTATGGACTAGTGCTTGGCTGGACATCTTATACTGAACAAATAAGTTTAATTCCTTTATTATTTTATTTTGGAGCCATATTTTGGACACTCGGATACGACACAGTATATGGGTATCAAGATATCAAAGATGATGAAATAATAGGATTAAAATCGACTTCAATTAAATTTAAAAAAAACTCAAAGTTATTTTTATTCCTATGTTATCTAATATTCATTCTTAGCTTTATCTTGGGAGGTTATATTTTGAAATTTAATCATATGTATTTCTTATTATTAATTTTTCCAATAATTCACTTATTTGGCTATCAAATTAGATCATTCAAACCAGATAGTGCAGAAAAATGTCTCACAATATTTAAAAGCAATAATTATTTTGGTCTGATTGTTTTATCAACTATCCTGATAGGAAAAATATTTTAATGAAAAATACAGAAATTTACAAAAGACTTTATAAGGATTACTCAAGAAAGTACCTTGATAAAATTCTTTTATCTGGCTTTTTTTCTATTTTGGTTGCTGGTAGTACTTCAGCAATAGCATGGTTGTTGGATCCTGCTATAAAAAAATTGTTTATAGAAAAGGACCAATCTCTAATTCTTTTAATTCCCTTTATGATAATTATTGCTTTTTCTCTAAAGGGACTTTCTTTATATTTTGCAAAATCTACAATGATTGGAGTTGGTGAGGAGGTTAAGAAAAAATTACAGTATGATATGACGGAATCTCTTATCAAAGCTGATACTCAAATCATAGATAAAAAACACTCTGGAAGTTTTATTTCTAACCTTACTTACGATGTTACACATATAACAAATTTACTTAGCCATGCTTTATTAACATTATTTAAAGACTCGCTTACACTAATTGGTTTGTTATTTGTTATGTTTACTCAGAATTGGAAATTGGCTTTGATATCAATAGTAATGATACCCCTAGCTGGTTTTTCTGCTAAAATTTTAGGTAAAAGACTTAGCAAAATAACTACTCAGGCCCAAGAAAAATCAGGTTTTCTAACAACATATTTAGTTGAATTATTTAAAAACCATAAATTAATTAAAATTTTTCAAAAAGAAAGTTATGAAAATTTAAGAGCCGATCGTTACCTAGAGCAACTAAAGGATAAGAATAAAAAAATACAAGTTATTTTTGTGCGGATGTCTCCAATAATGGAGACTCTCACTGGAATAATGATAGCAGTTTTAATTTTTTATTCAGGTAAGTTAATGATGCAAAATGAACTCGATATAAATAATTTTTTTTCATTTTTAGCTGCAATGATGCTGGCATATCAACCAGTTAGGTCTTTATCGACACTCAGTATGATTTTAAGTCAAGGTTTATCTGCGGCTTCAAGAATTTTACCTATCATTGATAATGAAAATAAAATTAAAGATGAAAAAGAGGCTGAAGTTCTAAATTTAAAAGAAGCAAAAATTAACTTTAAAAATGTAAACTTTTCATACGATACTGGTGAACAAAGTAAAGTGCTTAAAGAAATTAACTTAGAGTTTAACGGAGGAAAAATGACTTCTTTGGTAGGGCATAGTGGTTCGGGAAAGTCCACAATTTTAAATTTAATTCCAAGGTTTTACGATATTAATTCTGGTGATATCACTATTGATAATCAATCTATATACAAAACAAAAATTGACTCCTTAAGAAATAACATATCTTTGGTTAGTCAAGAAACAACATTATTTGACGACACAATTAAAAACAATATCAAATATGCAAATATAGATGCTACAGATGAGGAGATTTATAAAGTTGCCAAGCTTTCTTATTGTGATGAGTTTATAGAATCTCTTCCGAAAAAATTTGACACTTTAATTGGTGAAAATGGAGTTAGATTATCAGGAGGAGAAAAACAAAGAATTTCAATTGCCAGGGCCATGATGAAAAAAAGTTCAATTATTCTTCTAGACGAAGCAACATCATCTCTTGACACTGAGACAGAGTCAAAAATTCAAGATGCATTATCTATTTTGACTAAAAATAAAACCACCATAGTTATTGCTCACCGATTATCAACAATATTGAACTCAAGCAATATTTACGTAATTGATTCAGGGAATATGGTTGCAAGTGGTAGTCACGAGGAATTGTTGAAGAATTCTGACCTTTATAAAAACTTTTATGAAAAACAAATACAAAAATAAATATGTTTTTAATTTATCAATTATTAATAACTTTAATAATTTTATTTTCACCAATAATAATCTTAATAAGAATCTTTAAAGGCAAGGAGGATATATTAAGGTTTAGAGAAAAATTTTGTATTTTTTCGAAAAAAAGGCGCTCTGGGAAATTATTGTGGATTCATGGATCAAGTGTAGGTGAACTAATGAGTGTTTTACCCATTCTTAATAAATATGATAAAGATGATTTTTTTAACCAAATTCTTGTAACATCAAGTACATTAAGTTCATCAAAAATTCTTCAAAAATATAAATTTAAGAAAGTAATCCATCAATTTTTTCCAATAGACCATATTTTTTTTTCTAATTTTTTTCTCAGTTATTGGAGGCCAAATTCATCAATTTTTTTAGAGTCAGAAATTTGGCCAAGTATTTATAGATCACTTAAAAAAAGGAATATTCCTTTAATTCTTCTAAATGCAAGAATAACAAAAAAAACTTTTGAAAGATGGATGAAATTAAAAAGATTTTCATTAAAAATTTTTAATCAGATAAATTTTGCTTATCCCCAAAACAAAGAAACGATAAGATATCTAAAAAAATTAGGAGTGAAAAATATTAATTATATCGGAAATTTAAAATTTTTTGAGGATGAAAAAACTGTTAATAAAAAATTTGATAATGAAATTAAAAATAAATTTAAAAAATACAAAATATGTATTGCTGCAAGCACCCACGCAGATGAGGAGATATTTGCAGCACAAACTCATATTTTATTAAAAAAGAAATATAATAACTTAATTACAATAATCATCCCAAGGCATGTTCATAGGGTTGATGAAATCAACCATGAATTAAGAAAGCTTAATTTGAAAACCTCCTATCACAGTGCAAAGTTAAGAAATTTAAAAGATACAGATATTTATATTGTTGATACTTTTGGCGAGTCTAAAAAATTTTACAAATTAGCGACTACAGTATTTTTGGGAGGATCTATAACTAATAAAGGTGGTCAAAACCCAATAGAACCTGCACGTTATGGAGCAAAAATACTTCACGGACCGAATATTAGCAATTTTAGAGAAGTATATGCATTCCTTAAATCGTTAAGCATATCCAAAGAAATTAGAAGTCCTTTACAATTTGCTAACGAAGTAATTTTTAGAAAAAAGATGGAAAAGGTAAAAAAAATACAAAAATTGGGTAATGTTATATTTAAAAATACATTAAATAAACTAAGTAAATCAATAAATTATGAAAATTAATAAACCCAAATTTTGGGACAATAAAAACTCGAAAATTTTACCTTATCTTCTTTTACCCTTTTCACTGATTTTAATTGGCATAAATTTAATAAAAAAAACTATTGCAAAAAAAGAAAAAATAAAAAAAATTAAAACAATATGTGTTGGCAACATTTATGTGGGTGGCACAGGTAAAACATCTTTGAGTTTGAAAATACACGAAATGCTTAATCAAAAAAATATCGAATCATGTTTTATAAAAAAAGATTATTCTAACCAAATAGATGAACAAAAAATATTGGAAAATAAGGGAAAACTATTCAAATCAAAAAGAAGACTGAACGCATTGATGGATGCTGTTGATCAAGGTTATAAAGTTGCAATTTTTGATGATGGTTTACAAGATTACTCTATAGACTATGATATAATTTTCATTTGTTTCAATGATGTTAATTGGATTGGAAATGGTTTCACGATACCTTCGGGACCTCTGAGAGAAAACTTTAAAAACATAAAATTTTATAAAAATATTTTCATTAATGGTAATATGGAAAATTTAGAAAATATCAAAAACCAAATTTTTAAAGTAAATCCTAAAGCAAAGATTTTTGTTACAACTTACGTACCTCTTAATTTGAATGATTTTATTAAGAAAGACAATTACTTAGTATTTTCTGGAATTGGAAATCATCAATCTTTCATATCAATGTTAAAAAAAAATAACATAAATATTTTAAAAGAAATTGAATATCCAGATCATTATACTTATTCAGATAAAGATTTAAACAACATCATTACAGAAGCTGAAAATATCAATTGCAAAATAATTACAACTGAAAAAGATTTTTATAGGTTAAATAATAAATATATCGATAAAATTAGATTTGTTAAATCGGTGCTTCAGATTCAAAACGAAAGTGAATTCTTAGATATAATTCTTAATTGACATGAGAAATATAAAATATTTTTTACAATTTATTCTTGTAATTATATTTTTCTGTATATTCAAAATTTTAGGGATTAAATTAGCATCTAATTTAAGTGGGAAAATTTTTCAAATAATTGGTCCACTCTTTAGATCAAAGAAATTAATTTATTCTAATATTAAAAAAGCATTCCCAAATATTAATAAAAATGAGTTAAAAGAAATTTATATTTCCATGTGGAATAATTATGGAAGAGTATTTGCAGAATATATGTTTATTAAAAAATTTAGACACGATCGATTAAATGATAACATCATTGTAAATGGTGGGGAAATTCTTGAAAATATAAAACTTAATAAACAGAGAGTAGTATTTATCTCAGGTCATTTTAGTAATTTTGAATTGATGGCAATGCAAATAGAAAAAATGGGCATCAAAGTTGCTGCAATATATAGACCATTAAATAACTTTTTTTTAAATAAAATAATGGAGAAAATAAGAAGAGATCATATTTGTAAGTTTCAAATAAAAAAAGGAATTGGAGGGACCAAAGAACTAGTTAAATTAATAAATGATGGGTTTTCTACTGCACTAATGATCGATCAAAGAGTTTCTGAAGGAATAGATTCAAATTTTTTTAATGAAAAAGCCTCCACGACAACCATTCCTGCTCAATTAGTAAAAAAATACAGAATACCAGTTGTACCAATTTTTATTGAGAGGTTTGATGATATTAAGTTTAGAATGACTATTAATAAGCCCATTAATTTTGAGGAAAATAAATCAGTTGAGGAAATTACAAATGAATTAAACAAATTACTTGAAAATATGATATCAAAAAAGCCAAATTATTGGATTTGGTCTCATAATCGATGGAAATAAATTATTTTTTTTCTATTTTTTCTCTTTTTTCATTTGCTTCAACGTATGAATAATAAGGCTCTTGTAAATCAACATTCCAATAATTTAAATTTTCTAAACTTATAGATTTACCAGAAACTGCACAGATAACATGATCGCCTGGTTCTATAACTTGAAAATTATTTGGTAAATATTTTATTTTTGCTAATTTTTTACTCATTTTTAGTTTATATACTTATACATGATTGTAGGTGTAATAGGAAGTGGTGGCAGAGAACATGCAATATGTGAACTTCTTACGCGTTCAAAGAAAGTAAATAAAATCTATTGTTTCCCTGGAAACGCTGGAACTTCCAAAATAGCTAACAATGTTAACATAGACACAAATGATTTTGAAATCTTTAAAGACTATGTCTTAAAAAATAAAATTGAATTAGTGGTAGTGGGACCTGAAAAACCACTTGTGGATGGTTTGGTAGATTACTTACAAAAATTTGAAATTAAAGTTTTTGGTCCAAATAGATTAGCATCTCAGCTTGAAGGCTCGAAGATTTTTACAAAAAAGATTTGCGAAAAATATAATATTCCTTCAGCAAAATTTGGAGTATTCCATAACATTGATGATGCCAATAATTTTTTAAAAAAATCCAATCATCCTATGGTTATTAAAGCAGATAATTTGGCCTCAGGAAAAGGAGTTTACATTTGTGATAATGTTGAACAGTCTTCTAAAGCAGTTAAGGAAATTTTTGAGGGGAAATTTGGTAAAACGAATAAAGTTTTAGTTGAAGAATTCTTGAGAGGTGAGGAAATGAGTTTTTTTGTAATAAGTGATGGAATTTCAATTCAAAACTTTGGAACAGCTCAAGATCATAAAAGAGTTTTGGAGGGTGATAAAGGTAAAAATACAGGTGGTATGGGTGCCTACTCTCCGTCTAGATTGATAGGAGAACAATTAGAAAAAAAAATATTAAATAAAATTATAAACCCAACCTTAAGAGCATTAAAGGATCTTGGTGCAGAATATAGAGGTTTCTTATACGCAGGATTAATGATCATCAATAATGAACCCTACCTTATCGAATATAATGTAAGAATGGGGGATCCAGAGTGTCAAACAATTCTTCCGAAATTAAATACAGATTTATTTGAGATATTTTTAGCTTGTTGCAATCAAAATTTGAAAGAAATAAAAATAAATTGGAATACTAAGAAAAGTTTGTGTGTTGTATTATGCTCAAAAGGTTATCCAGAAAAATACGAAAAGAATGTTGAAATAAAAAATCTAAATAAAATTGAACTAAATTCACAAGATTTCTTATTCCATGCAGGAACTATTGAAAAAGGAGGAAAGTTTTTCTCCGTTGGAGGAAGAGTATTAAATTTTGTTTCATTATCAGATGAATTCTTAAAAGCTAGAGAAAATATAAATAAATATTTAAAAAAATTAAATTGGAATGGTGGTTTTTATCGTAAGGATATTGGTTATAAAGTAATAAATAAATGAGGATCATATCTGGAAATTTTAAAGGCAGAAAACTATTAGCTCCCAATGATATTAAAACTAGACCGCTTAAAGATCTAACAAAAGAGTCGATATTCAATATTCTTAAACATTCTAACAAGTTTAACGTTGAAATTAAGAATTCAATAATTTTGGATTTGTTTGCAGGCGTTGGATCATTTGGAATTGAATGTTTGTCGAATGAGGCAAAATACGTCACTTTTGTTGAAAATTATAATGGTGTTCTTCCTATACTAAAGAAAAACTTATCAAATCTTAAATTAGATAAAAAATATGAGGTAATAGAGCAAAATATTTTTACTGGGCTTAAATTAAAAAAAATTAATTATGATATCATATTTTTAGATCCACCATATAAGGATAAGAATATTTCAGAATTAATTGACAAAATTTTTGAAATAAACCTTCTAAGCGAAAATGGAATAATAATTACTCACAGAAGCAAAAACGTAAAAGAGAAATATTCAAAAAATTTTCGTATTTTAGAAGAAAAAACCTATGGTATTTCAAAGATTTCATTCGGCAATTTAAACTAAAATTTTTTTAGTTTCTTTTTTAATTAATTCTACAGCTGGTTGATCATATGGATTTACTTTAATAGCTTTACCTAATAAAATTGTCTCTAATATAAAGAAATTAAATAATTCTCCAAGAGTTTTTTCATCTCTCTTTAATATTTCAAAACTTCTAAAAGGTATTCCTTTTCTTCTAAAAACATTCTCGGTAGCTTGTTTTTGAGCATATGTCATATCTAATAATCTTTTGTTTCTAAGAAATTTTTTTGAGTCAAGAATATCTTTGTTTACAATTTTTTGTGAATTTTTCTCATGAACGAAAAAAAATGTAAAAAAATTATTTGTAAAGCCATCCAAATAAAGTTGCATTACACTATGATTATCTTTTGGCATATTAGAAACGATAGGCATTAAACCTTTTTTTTTTTTACCTAAACTTTCTGCTATTAGTTGCTGATACCAAAAAAATAAGTTTTCAGATTTTTTGTCATAATTTATTATAACTGAATTATGTTTTTTCTTTTTTAGAAAAAAAATAGTTGAACTAACGTTAGAAATTAAAGCGTTTAAATATTTTTTATTTTTAACTAAACTATTTAATTGTCTAAATTTTTTTGAGTCTAATCCCATTAACTCTGTAGGCAACATTCCTGTTTCAGATAAAACCGAATATCTTCCACCAATAAAATTATTGTGATGTATCACTTCAGCTTTTAAACTTTGAGCTAATTTATAAAGATAGTTATCTTTATTTTCTGTTATAATCAAATTTTTATCTTTTTTATTTATTATGAGATTGGTGTTAACTATAGTTTCTAAAGTTTCACCTGATTTAGACACAACTAAATTTAAACAATTTTTATCTTTTTTATTTTTATTTCTTACATCTAAATCATTTATAAAAGAAAAATTTTTTTTTATTTTTTTCCTTAAAAAATCATATATAGCCTCAGTCCCCAAAGAGGATCCTCCCATACCTATTACTCGAAAGTTTTTAAAATTTTTATATTTACTCAATTTTTTAATATCAAAACTATCCTTATAATTGACACTTAAGGATTGAATAACTTGATTTTTTTTTTTGAGAATAAGATTTAAATCTTTAGATATTTGTTTAGATTTTTTTTTTACGAGAAAATTTTTGAAAATTATGCCATTAGTAATCATCAATTTTGTTTAATTTTTTCTATAATAGAATTTTCAAAATTCTTATCTTGTGCTCCTGAACTTTCTGGAGAATTGTTATTTGATATTAATTTTTCAATATTATTTTCAGACTCTTTTTCTTCAATATTTTCAGATGTTTTGGGTAATGGTAGCTCATTAAAATCTGGTGGCATAACTAAAGGAGATTTTTTTTCTACTAAAAATTCATCTGTACTTTTTTTCTTTTGAGATGTGAATCCTTCTTTAACAGTCTGACAGCTTTGAAAGGTAAAAAAAACTATTACTAAAAACAATATCGATCTAATTTTTTTCATTTAAGGACTCTTTCTTGTTAGAGATAATTTCTAAAATAATCATAAATAAAACACCTAAACAAATAAATATATCTGATACATTAAAAATAAACCAATGAAAATTTTCTACATGAAAATCTATGAAATCTGGCACAGCCTCAAAAATAATTCGATCATAAAAATTACCTAAAGCCCCACCTAATATCATTAAAAGAGAATATTTTTTTAGTCCTTCACTTTTATTAAGCATTACGAGAATAATCAATATTACTACTCCTATGAGAAAACTTAAAATATGATAAAAAAATTTATCAGTAAAAGAAAATAAACCAAAAGCTATGCCTTCATTCCATATTAAACTTATATTAAGAAATTTAGAATTATATAAATCTGAACCATAATTTTTCTCGTGAAAACTTATCACATAAATTTTTGATAATCTATCAAGACAAAAGATACTAAAGATAATGAAGGAATTTATGAAAAAATTTTTATTTATGTTATTTGACATTTTGGATGCCTCTCGCATGGATCTTTTCTTATCTTCCAACAAACAGAACATTTATTTCCTGACGCTTTTTTTGTCTCAACTAAAATATCTAATTGATTATCAAAATTAACATTGGCTTTAGAAACTATACATAACTCTGATAAATCCATACTCCCAACTATATCCTTATATTTTTTATTAAGTTGAATATTAAGATCTGCCTCTAGACTTGAACCAATTTCTTTACTAGCTCTTTTTTCTTCAATGCTTATGTTACATACATCTCTTATTTTCAATAATTGAGACCATTTCTCTGCCAATTTATCATTTTTGAATTTTCCTGGAAATTTTAAAAATTTTTCTAAATGAATGCTTTTACTGTTCTTTGATATTAGCTGATAAATTTCTTCAGTGGTGAAAGATAAAATAGGAGCGAACCATCTAAGCAAAGATTTCAGCAGAATATTTAAAACAGTAACGCATGACTTTCTTTTCTCAGAATTAATTGGATCACAATATAAAGTGTCCTTTCTAATATCAAAGTAAAATGCTGATAAATCTACTGTGCAAAAACTTAACAATTCTTTATAAAGATTATGAAAATCATATTTATGAAAACAAGTTTCAAATTTTTGATTTAGTATATATATCTTATTTAACAGAAACTTTTCTAGTTCTGGCAAGCTTTCGATATCAATTTCATCAAAATTAAAATCCTCAAATTTATCGTTTATATTTCCTAGTAAATATCTGAATGTATTTCTTATTTTACGATAAGACTCCGAATGCTGGTCTAATATTGAATAATCTATTCTTAAGTCTTCTGCATAATTTGATGCTGCCACCCAAATCCTTAAAATATCGGCTCCATACTTTTTTAAAATATCCTCTGGTGCAATTACATTTCCAAGAGATTTTGACATTTTAAGACCCTTTCCATCTACAACAAACCCATGTGACAGTATAGACTCAAAAGGTGCTCGGCCTCTTGTTCCACACGACTCTAATAAAGAAGAGTGAAACCAACCTCTATGCTGATCCGAACCCTCCAAATACATCGATGCAGGCCACTTAAGATCTTTTCTTTTCTCTAAAACAAAAGAGTGAGTTGATCCACTATCAAACCAAACTTCAACGATGTCGCTGAGCTTTTCAAAGTCTTCTGCTTTATATTTATTGCCTAAAAATTTTTGAGGATCATCTTCAAACCAACAATCCGAACCCTCTTTTTCATAAATTTTTGCAATATTTTCAAATACCTCATCATCTATCAAGATTTCATTAGATTTTTTGTTTACAAAAATTGGAAGAGGTACACCCCAAACTCTCTGTCTTGATACACACCAATCTGGTCTTGTCTCAATCATTGATTTTAATCTTTCTTTGCCTTTACTTGGATAAAAAGTTGTATCATCAATTGCTTTTAAAGCTTTACTTCTTAGTTTATGACTTTCCATAGAAATAAACCATTGTGGTGTTGCCCTATGAACTAAAGGTGCTTTTGATCTCCAAGAATGAGGGTACGAATGTAGTAATTCACCATTTGAAAGAAGTTTATTTTGATCTTTTAATTTTTCAATAACAATTGGATTGGCCTTAAAAATATGTAAACCTTCAAATAAAGAAACATTTTTTGTATATTTTCCATCATCATCGACTGTCTCAATAGCTTTTATTCCATTGTTTAAACAAAGATTAAAATCATCAGGTCCATGACTTGGTGCACAATGAACAATTCCTGTTCCTTGCTCAGTAGTAACGAAACGAGCTTCTAACATTGGAATATCGTAGTCATAACCCAAATTAACAAATGGATGCTTGCAGATAGTGTCCTTTAAATCTTTACCTTTGAATTTTTTTAGAGTTTTAATTTCTTTTAACTCACAATTTTTTAAAACCGAGTCTAATAATGCTTCTGCAATAATGATCTTTTTATTTTTAAAATTTCCCTCATCACTTATTTGAATTATCAAATAATTTAAGCTCTCGTTGTAAGCTAAAGCCTTATTAGCTGGTATGGTCCAAGGAGTGGTTGTCCATATTACAATATCACAATCATTAAGCTCTTTAATTTTGGATGATTTTACTGGAAAGCAAGCATAAATTGTATCAGATTTATGATCTTGGTATTCAACTTCAGCATCAGCCAAGGCTGTCTTTTCTACTGTTGACCATAAAACTGGTTTAAATCCCCTATAAAGACTTCCCTCTTTTAAAAATTTGCCTAACTCTCTTACAATTTGTGCCTCTGCATCATAACTCATTGTTGAATAATAATTTTCCCAGTCACCAACAACACCCAGTCTTTTAAACTGGTCTTTATGAACCTCTATCCATTTTTCTGCAAACGTTCGACATTCCTTTCTAAATTCTACAATTGGAACATCATTTTTATTTTTTTTATTTTTTTTGTATTGTTCTTCAATTTTCCACTCAATAGGTAAACCATGGCAATCCCAACCTGGCACATAAACAGAGTCTTTACCATCCATTTGATGGAACTTCACAATGATATCCTTTAATATTTTGTTCAAAGCAGTGCCCATATGAATATTTCCATTTGCATACGGAGGACCATCGTGAAGAACAAACTTTTCTTTTCCTTTTCTTGAATTTCTTAATTCTTTATAAAGGTCAATTTTTTTCCAAAGTTCCAATATTTCTGGCTCTCTTATCGGTAAATTTGCCTTCATTGAAAAAGCTGTTTTAGGTAAATTTATTTGACTTTTACTCATTTTATTTTTTTTGCAATTAAAAGATCGACATTAATTTGTTTCTTCAATTGTTCTACATTTTTGAATTTTTTTTCTTTTCTTATAAATTTTAAGAATTCAACTCTTAAATACTTATTATATAAATTTCCAGAAAAATTAAATAGATGAACCTCTAATAGTATTTTCTTTCCATTAAATGTGGGTCGATATCCTAAATTTGCTATACCTATGATATAATTTGATCTATTTATTTTTCTGACTTTAACGCCGTAAACACCAGGTTTAGCCAAAACATAATCATTGATATCGATGTTAGCTGTTGGAAAACCAATCTTTTTTCCTAGCTGTTTACCTTTTTGAACTTTTCCATCAATTGACCAATTTCTTTTTAAAAGTTTGTTTGCATCCTTAAGTTTTCCATTTTGTAAATATTTTCTTATCAGAGAAGATGAAACAATTTTTTTTTTAATTATTAAAGGCTGTGGTTTGACAATCTTATAATTAAATAATTTCTCGTGATTAATTAATTGTTCTACATTTCCTTCTCTTTTATTTCCAAATCTAAAATTATTACTTACAAAAATAAATTTAGGACTAAGTTTCCTACTTAAAGTTTCTTTAATAAATGAAATTGATTTTGTTTTTGAAAATTTATGATTAAATTTCTTAATAATAACAAAATCAACATTAAGCTTACTTAAATTTTCAATTTTTTGATTTAAATTAGATAATCTAAAATTTTTTAAATTGGGGTTAAAAAACATTTTTGGCATTGGCTCAAAAGTCAAAACACCAATCTTTAAAGAATATTTTTTTTTATATCTTTTTGCTATTCTAAATAATTTTTGATGTCCAAGATGAAGTCCATCAAAATTACCAATTAAAATAATTGAATTTTTATGACTCTTTTTAATATTAAAACTATTATATAATTTCGTTTTTACCATTTTAACTCTGATTGTATATAGTTACAGATTGTTTCATAAGATTTCGCGGTTGCTTCAATTCCTTTTTCTTTGATTTCATTTTTATGAATACCATTTGAAATAATTAACGAGTCAAAGTTTAAAAGATTCGCACCTTTAATATCAGTATTTAAATTATCACCAACAGAAAGAGTCTTTTTACCTTTGTTATCAATTGATAAATTATAAACCTCAGGATATGGCTTACCAAAATATACTACCTTGCCGCCCATTTTTTCAAAAACTATAGCGACCGATCCTGCACAAAGCTCTCTTTTATCACCCCTATCCACAATTAAGTCTGGATTGGTACAAATCATCTCTTTATCTAAATTTTTTTCAAATAAATCTTTATAATAATTCAAATCTTTATCAAATTTTTCAAATAATCCTGTACACAATATGTAATCTCCATCATCAATATTGTCTGACTTCATTTTAGCAAATTCATTGAACAAATCAAAATCACGTGGTGGTCCAACGTGAAAAAATTTCCGGGTGGATAAATTTTTTTTAAGATAATTTAATGATGCTTGACCAGATGTAAAAACATGATCTCTAATTTCTTTTTCCATACCCATTTTTTCTAAAAAGGATTTAACAACATCATTAGGTCTTGGAGCATTAGTAAGTAGAATGTATTCTTTGCCTTTTTTTGTGATTTCTTTTAAAACGTTAATTGCCTCTTTGTGAAGGTTTATTCCATTATGAATAACACCCCATAAATCGATATAAAAAAGCTGATAATTATCAACGATGGAGCAGAAACCATCTTTGTCTAAATTTTTAGTCATCAAAATAATCTATAACCCAAAAAATCCACAATTTCCTACCTTTTTTAATAAACTAAATATCAAGTATATCTTGAAATAGTATTACCAATCTCTATATGAACTTCATATTTATATAGGAGAATATATGAAATTTAGACCGTTACATGACAGAGTTTTAATAGAAGTTTTAGATAGCAGCGAAAAAACTGCTGGAGGAATAATCATACCAGATACTGCACAAGAGAAGCCCCAAGAAGGAAAAGTTGTTGCTGTTGGTGGTGGTGCAAAAACTGAAGATGGAAAAAAAATTCCAATGGATGTTAAAGTTGGAGACAAAGTTTTATTTGGCAAATGGTCAGGAACTGAAGTCAAAATTGATGGTAAGGAATACAGCATAATGAAAGAGTCAGACATTATGGGTATTTCAAGTAAATAATATAAGTTAAAGGAGAAAGTATAATGGCAAAAGTTGTTAAATTTGACGCTGAAGCAAGATCAGCAATGATAAGAGGAGTAAATATCTTAGCTGATACTGTTAAGGTAACGTTGGGTCCTAAGGGCAGAAACGTCGTGATGGACAAATCTTATGGTGCTCCAAGAATTACCAAAGATGGTGTTTCAGTTGCAAAAGAAATTGACCTTGAAGATAAGTTCGAAAATATGGGTGCTCAAATGGTTAAGGAAGTTGCTAGCAAGACAAATGATGAAGCTGGTGACGGAACTACAACTGCAACTATTTTAGCTCAAGCGATTGTTAAAGAAGGTGTAAAATATGTTACAGCTGGAATGAACCCAATGGATGTAAAAAGAGGTATTGATGCAGCAGTAGATGTTGTAAAACAAAACTTGGTTTCTTCAGCCAAAAAAGTAAAAGATAGTGATGAAATTGCTCAAGTAGGAACTATTTCCGCAAATGGTGATAAAGAGATCGGAAGTATGATATCAAAAGCAATGCAAAAAGTCGGTAATGAAGGTGTCATTACAGTTGAGGAAAATAAAGGAATTGAAACAGAACTTGATGTCGTTGAGGGTATGCAGTTTGATAGAGGATATTTATCACCATACTTTATTACGAACAGTGACAAGATGACGACAGAGTTAGACAATCCTTTTATTCTTTTACATGAAAAAAAATTAACAAATCTACAACCAATGGTTCCACTTTTAGAGGCAGTGGTACAGGCTGGTAGACCATTAATGATTATATCTGAGGATGTTGAAGGTGAAGCTTTAGCAACGTTAGTTGTAAACAAGTTAAGAGGTGGTTTAAAAGTAGTAGCTGTAAAAGCTCCAGGTTTTGGTGACAGAAGAAAAGCTATGCTTGAGGATATTGCAATTTTAACTGGTGGTAGTGTTATCTCTGAGGATTTAGGAATTAAACTTGAGAACGTGAAGTTAGATGATCTTGGATCATGTAAAAAAGTTAAAGTTGATAAAGATAATAGTACTATTGTTAATGGTAGTGGTAAAAAATCCGATATCGAGGCAAGATGTTCTTCAATTAAACAACAAATTGATGAAACAACATCTGATTATGATAAAGAAAAGCTTCAAGAAAGATTAGCAAAACTAGCTGGTGGTGTTGCTGTAATAAAAGTTGGTGGCGCTACAGAGGTTGAAGTTAAAGAGAGAAAAGACAGAGTTGAAGATGCTTTAAATGCGACTAGAGCTGCTGTTGAGGAAGGAATTGTAACAGGCGGAGGATGTGCTTTGTTATACGCTGCTCAAGATCTTGAAAAAGTAAAAGCGAAAGGTGAAGATCAAAAAGCCGGAGTTGATTTAGTTAGACGAGCATTAGAGGCGCCTATCAGACAAATTACTAAAAATGCTGGAGTTGATGGCTCAGTTGTTGTAGGTAAATTGTTAGAGCAAAATAAAAAAACACATGGTTATGATGCACAAAATGAGGAATATTGTGATATGTTTGCAAAAGGTATAATTGATCCAGTAAAAGTTGTCAGAACTGCTCTTCAGGATGCAGCATCTATTTCGGGATTATTGGTAACTACTGAGGCAATGATAGCAGATAAACCAGAGGAAAAAGACGCCGCTCCAGCCGGAATGCCTGGTGGCATGGGTGGCATGGGTGGCATGGGTGGAATGGGTGGAATGGGAATGTAATACGGCCCCCTAACGATAACACTCTTAATACACAAGCAAAACAAATTATATACCCTCAGAGAAAAATTTCTGGGGGTTTTTTACGATAAAAATGTTTATTACTCTCCATAACATATGATTAAACCTAAACATTTAAAACGTAATTCTAGACTCATAAAAATATTTACTAAAATTTTCATCAAACCAATTGATAGGTTGTTTAATAAAACATTTGAAGAACAAATACTGAGAAACGGTTTAAATACATTAAAACTAGATTATAAAATTATAAAAGGTAAGATCTACTTTATACATGTTCCAAAAACTGGTGGAACATCAATCAATTTAGAATTACAAAAAAAATACAAAAATAAAGTCTATAGACCCTATTATCCAAGTTATTGGACTGTTCACTACCCATTAAAAAAAAATACTAATTTTAGTGATATTAAAACAATAACTGTAATTCGTGACCCTGTCGCAAGGGTTTACTCATATTATCATGATATTTTAAGAAATAAAAAACATCATTACTATCATTTAACAAAAGCAGGTTTGGATAATTTTTGTAAAAAAGCATGGGAAGCAAATAATCAATATACAAGATATTATTCAGGTCATTTAAATTTAGATTTTAAAAAAAATATAGTTTTAGCAAAAAAAAATTTAGCATCTTTTGATAAAATTATTTTATTTGAAAACTTAGATAAAATAATTAATTTTCATTCAAACAAAAAACGTTACCCTGGTATCACCAAGAATGAGGAAAATATAATTAAAAAATATAACAAGTACGATTGTGAAATTTTTAGATTTGTTAAGAATAATCTAATCAGTATTCACTCAAATACATTAACTATATAAATTAACTAGAGTATGTCGAAAAGATATAGTGGAAAATCATTTAAAGACTCGAGTATTAAAAAAAAACCAAAATTAACGTTTAAAGAAAAGAGAAAACTTAAACGCGAAAAGCGAAAAAAATAAAAATTAAAAAAAAATCCTTAATTTATTCAAGCCTAGTGTAGTTTTTTTTAAGTTTTCAAAAGTGTTTAAATATGTATAAGAACCCAGATTTATGAATAATACTATAAGAAACATCACAATAATTGCCCATGTTGATCATGGCAAAACAACCCTAATTGATAACTTAATGAAACAAAGTGGCTCATTTAGAGAAAATGAAGTTGTTGATGAAAGGCTGATGGACTCTGGAGAATTAGAAAAAGAAAGAGGAATTACAATATTAGCTAAACCTGCCTCGATTAATTGGAAAGATTCTAGAATAAATATAATTGATACCCCCGGCCACAGAGATTTTGCTGCTGAAGTTGAAAGAGTACTTAGTATGGCTGATGGAGCATTATTACTAATAGACTCTGCTGAAGGTGTGATGCCTCAAACAAAATTCGTTTTAGCAAAAGCTTTAAAACAAGGTTTAAAGCCGATTGTGGTTATAAATAAATTAGATAAATCAGATCAAAGAGCTAATGAAGTTCTAGATGAAACATTCGACTTATTTGTAAGTTTAGATGCTAATGAAGACCAACTAGATTTCCCAGTTTTATATGCCAGTGGAAGATCTGGATGGGCTGATCATGAAGTTGATGGTCCAAGAGAGAATCTTAATCCACTTTTAGATAAAATCGTTGACCATGTTAAACCAGCTGAATTAGACAAATCAAAACCTTTCGCTATGCTTTCTACACTTCTTTATGCTGATAGTTTCTTAGGAAGAAGTTTAGTAGGTCGAATTTCACAAGGAACAGCAAAAGCTAATCAAGCAATTAAGGCAATCAACTTAAAAGGAGAGAAAGTTGATGAAGGAAGATTAACTAAAATTTTTAGATACGAAGGTACCAAAAAAGTTCCAATTGAGGTTGGTGAAGCTGGAGATATTGTAGTTGTTGCAGGTTTAGAAAAAGCTAATGTTGCAGATACTATTTGTGATCTTGAAGTTAACGAACCAATAGAAGCTACTCCTATTGATCCTCCAACTATGTCAATTACAATAACTGTAAATACATCTCCTTTGGCTGGTAAAGAAGGTAAAAAATTAACAAGCACACAAATTCGAGATCGATTAGTTCAAGAGGCACAAAATAATGTTGGAATTACATTCACTGAAAATGAGGGAAATGATTCTTTTGTGGTTAGTGGTCGTGGTGAATTAATGTTGGAAATTTTACTTACTCAAATGAGAAGAGAAGGTTTTGAAATGACTGTGAGCCCTCCAAAAGTCCTCTATAAAAAAGATGAAAATGGTAACAAGCTTGAACCAATAGAAGAAATTACTATGGATCTTGATGAGGAGCATTCATCAAAAATAATTGATTCAATGAATAGAAGAAAAGGTAAATTAATAGAATTAAAAGACACTGGTAAAAATAAAAAGAGACTTATATTTCATGCACCAACAAGAGGCTTAATGGGATATACAAGTAGATTTTTAACGCTGACAAAAGGAAATGGTGTTATTAATAGAATTTTTCATGAATATGGTGCATTTGAAGGGGAAATGGAGGGCAGAAGGAATGGTGCTCTAATTTCTATGGAACAAGGAAAGGCGGTTGCTTTTGCAATCTTTAATTTACAGGCTAGAGGAGAAATGTTTGTAACTCATAACGATCCTGTTTATCCAGGAATGATTGTAGGTCTATCACCTAAGCCAGGAGATATGATTATTAATGTTATGAAGGGTAAAAAATTAACTAACATGAGAACGCAAGGTACTGATGAAAATGTTGTCTTAACTCCCGTTAGAAAAATGTCGATTGCTGAACAATTAAGTATGTTAAATACAGATGAAGCTTTAGAGATTACTCCAGAGTCTTGTAGATTAAGAAAAGCTATTCTTGATCCTCATGAAAGAAAAAGAAGTGAAAAATCGGGCGCTGCTGCCTAATCAAAAATTTTATCAACTAAAAACAAACCTAGTGCAACGCACGGACCAATACCAAAAGCGAATAAAAGAGTTCCGACACCTACTGTTCCACCCAAATACCAGCCAATACTTACAACTGAAATTTCTAAAAAAGCTCTAACGGCTGCCACTGGTAAATTGGTTACTTTTTGCAAACCAATCATTAATCCATCTCTTGGTCCTGCGCCTAGGTTAGAAACTAAATAAATGCCCCCACCTATTCCAACCATTATTACAGAAATTACTGCTAAGATTAATTGATTAAAATAATCAGATGGAGTTGGTACAAACTTTATACAAAGATCAATCATAAAGGCTATTATTAAGGCATTAAATATTGTGCCCATTCCTGGTTTTTGGCTGAGAGGTATCCACAAAATTAAGACTGCAATACTTATTAAAAGAGTAATTGTTCCAATACTTAAATTAACATTTAAAGAAATACCTTGAGCTAAAACACTCCATGGAGAAGCACCCGTAAAAGAAACAATTAATAAACCTTCGCCAAGACCAAATAAAGTCAGACCAAAACATAAAAAAAAGAAAGTGGAAAATTTTGGTTTAAAATTATATGGCCTATCAGAACTCCAATTAACTTTAGGTATTTTCTTTATTTTTAGAAACATTTTAATAAATTATTTCTATTATAGATAAAGTCCACTAATGTAATTGCTAAATGAGAAAATTTATAGCCATTTTGTTTATTGTAGTTTTTCCAGTTATTTCTATGGCACATATGGGTCACTACAATAAATATAACAAAATTGAAATGGAGATTTTTAGAAATGGTGAACTAATTGGATACAATTATTATTTTTTTGAGAGAAATGGTGAAGAAACTATAATTACAAATCAATTTAAATTTTCTGTTGATTTATTAGGGACTCCAATTTTTCAAGTTGAGTCCTATGGTGAAGAAAAATATATAAAAAATCATTTGATATCATATGATTCTAGAACTCTTCAAAATGAAAAAGAAAAATTTGTAAATTTAAAATTAAATAAAGATAGTAAAAAATTTGATATTAAAGGCTCCTCATTCAATGGGGAGGCGACCCTTAACAACGTTATTGGAAATTGGTGGAATCATAAAATTTTACAAGCAGAATCTCAAATAAGTCCAATATCAGGGAGTATTAAAGAACAGGTTGTTACTTTTGTAGGTAAAGAAAAAATAGAGCTTTATGGAAAGATTTATGATGCTGATCATTTTACACTTAAATCTAAAGATATGAATATTCCAAAAGATAAACGATTAGACTTTGACATTTGGTATGATCAAAAAAATTTAAGAATTTTAAAAGTGTCTTACTCAAGAATGGGAAATTGGGAATACAGATTGAAAAGCTTTGAATAATTTATTTTGAAATTTTTTTATATAAGTCCTGTGCACTTATCCATCCCGACTCCAGTCTTGGTCCGACAAACCAATCAGCACAAACACCTATTTTTTTCTTTGGATCCCAAAAACTTTTAATTTTGAAAGGTTTTGAATTCGAAGAGTATTTCCAGCCATGATTAAGAGAGAAATTGATTTTTGTTTTTTTAATATTTGAAAGTTGAAAGAACTTGTCGATCATAATTTTTGAATTCTTTTTCTTATTATTTTTATTTTGATTAATATTTTTATTTGCCCACTTGAATGTACTTTGTAGAGTCCATAAATCATATTTTGATTTAAATCTTTTTTTTGAATTTTCATTACCAGCCCAGCCAAGAATTGAGTCTTCGAAAAGGTAGCTGCTATTAGATTTTTTGTTTTTTTTTATAGCAATCATGGTAGTTATATTTGCATCCATTTTTACTGATTTTTTTACAAAAGAATTATTTATGAATTTTTTAGAAAGTTTTTTTAATTGTGGAAATGGACAGGTCAAAATAATACTTTTAAAAGATCTCAATTTTCCATCAGCAAATGATAAGTGCCAAAGTTTGTTTTTATAATGAATTTTTTTTAATTCACTTTGATAGTTGCACTTAATTTTTTTTAATAAATACTTGCTAATATCATTGTTTCCATTTTTACCTATAATTTTAAGATGTTTTTTATCTTCTTTTTTTTTGGAGTTAAGAAAAATGTGTTTACCACCCCAAACCTTTAAAATTTTTTTTTTAATTAAATGTTTAGTAAACTTTTTAAATCCTGGGGTTTTTGGTGAAAAGTATTGAGTGCCATGATCAAAGCCTATATTACCTCTTATTCTTTTGAAAGATGCACGACCTCCTGGACCTCTCGCTTTATCAAATAGGATTACTGTATTTTTTTTATTAAGAAGATTAGCAATTGTAGCTCCAGAAATACCTGAACCGATTACGCAGAATTCACTCATTTACCAGCAACAACCATTCCCTCAATCATCATGGTTGGTGAATTGGTTGCATATTTAAACTCTAAATCATTTGCCAGAGTAATATGCTGAAACATGTCTTTAAAATTGCCTGCAATGGTAATTTCGTTTATAGGATACTTAAACTCTCCGTTTTCCACTAAAAACCCTGTCGCACCAACAGAATAATCACCGGTTACTATATTACTTCCGTGACCTATAGTTTCTGTAATATAGAGACTTTTTGATTTTGAATTCAACAAATCTTTAAAACTTATATTTCCATTTTCAAAATAGAGATTACTTGTCCCTCCGAGTCTTCCATTTGATTTTAGGTTAAGTTTTTTTCCATTGTAAGTATCAATCAAATAATGTTTTAAGACTCCTTGTTCAACTAATTTAAGGGTATCAGTTTTAACCCCCTCTTTATCAAAATTTCTTGAACCCAAACCTTTAATTATGTCTGGTTTATCTAAGACATTAATTGAGTCGGAAAATATTTTTTGGTTAACTTTATCTTTTAAAAAAGAGGTTCCTCTTGATATCGCTGATGATGAAATCGCACTTGCAAAAGTGCTTAATATTCCCTTGGCTATTCGTTTATCAAAAATTATAGCAATTTTTTCGCTGCCTATTTTTTTAGGGCTTAATTTTCTAATGGTTTGATCGGCAGCTTGTTTGCCTAGCTCTCCTGCATCGTCCAAGTCTTTAAAAAAACATTTGCTAGAATACTCATAATCTCTCTCCATGCTTTTTTCATCTTTTGCGACTATAACGCTCGAAGCTGTAAATGAGGATGTTTTGTAACCAGCACAAAAACCTTCAGTATTAGCTAAAATAAAATTTGATTTATTTTGAGTAAAACTAGACTCAGTATTAACAATTTTTTTATCATTAGAGGCAGCGAGTTCTAATTTTTTCAAATAATCTATTTTTTGATCATTTTCTATATGCGTATCATCATAGAGAGACAAATCTTTAACTTCTTTAGCTAACAAATCTTTATCTGGTAATGAATTAAATTCATCTTCAGGAGTATTTTTTGTTGCCTCAACACATTTTTCAATCAAAATGTTTAGGTTATCATCAAGTAAATTAGACGAAGATATTGATGATTTTTTTTTTCCAATGTAAGTGGTAATGCTTATTCCAAGATCATCTGACCTATTAGACTCATCTAGTTTTTTATTTCTAAAATTAACAGTTTCAGATACAGAGTTGTTAACAATCACACTAGACTCAGTTGCGCCTAATTTCTTGGCTAAACCTAGACAATAAGATGCCTTTTTTTCTAAAAATTCTTGATCTTTGACCATTTAAAGTTTTGTGCCGCCAACAGTCATCTTATTAATTAGAATAGATGGTTGAGCAACACCAACGGGAACACCTTGGCCAGCTTTTCCACATGTTCCAATTCCCGGATCCATCATCATATCATTACCTACCATAGAAACTTCTTTTAAACTCGAAGGACCATCTCCGATAAGAGTAGCACCTTTTATTGGAGATCCAATTTTGCCATTAACAATCTCATAAGCTTCGGTGCAATTAAATACAAATTTCCCAGAGGTAATGTCAACTTGTCCTCCACCAAAACTTACTGCAAATATACCTTTGTCTACAGCTTTAATCATCTCATCTTGGGTCTGATTACCACTTAACATCATTGTGTTTCTCATTCTTGGAAGGACGATATGTCTATAATTTTCTCTTCTTCCACTACCGGTAGATCTCGTTTTCATCAAACGTGCATTCAGACGATCTTGCATAAAGTTTTTTAAAATTCCATTCTCAATTAAAACTGTTTTTTCTGTTGGTGTCCCTTCATCATCAATAGTAAGACTGCCTCTCCTATTGTCGATGGTACCATCATCAACTATCGTAACTCCTTCACTAGCAACTTTTTGGCCCATTAAATTATGAAAAGCAGAAGTTTTCTTTCTATTAAAATCCCCCTCTAAACCATGACCAACAGCCTCATGAATTAATATTGCTGGCCAACCAGGTCCTAGTACAACTTTCATTTCACCAGCTGGTGCAGGTTTACTCTCTAAATTTACTGAAGCTATTCTCAAAGCCTCATCACAAACACTTTTCCAATTTTCATCTTTTAAATAAAAATCGTAGGATTGTCTTCCTCCAACACCATACACACCTGACTCTTTCCTTCCATTTTTCTCAAGCATGACTGATACATTGAATCTTATTAAAGGACGGACATCAGTTAAAGACTCTCCGCCAGATCTAATTATTTCAACTGATTTTTGTTCACCTAAAAAATTGGCTGTGACCTGTTTAATGTTATTATCTTTAGAGCGTAAGTAGTTATTTACTTCATTAAGTATTTTAATCTTTTCATTAAGGGATTTTTGTTCAATAGGATTTATATTATCATAATACTTTTTATTAGATTTAGGAATTTCATGATTATAAGTGCCTTTAACAGATTTTAACGTTGATTTTAAATTTTCTGAAGATTGCCTTAATGAATTTTTTGATATTTCATTAGAGTGAGAATATGCAACTATTTCATCAGAGATAGCTCTAAATCCAAAACCTAAATCAGAATTATAACTCGAGTTTTTAATTTTATTATCATCTAATAATAATGTCTCTGATTTTGTATTTTCTAGATATAGTTCTCCATCATCACACTTACTAAGTGTATCTGATACAATGTTTTCTGCTTCTGATCTAGATATGTCAGATTTTTCAAAAAAATTATTCATAGAAAGCATTATTTAGAAGTTTTATCTACTATTTTCAATATGAGTATTTTACGCATATACATTATTTGAATAAATAGTAATAAATCTACTTATATGAAAGTTTATTTTAATAATTCATGCAAAATCTGCAAAGCTGAAATTGATTTATATAAAAAAGAGAAGATTCAAGAAATCGATTGGATTGATATTACGGGTAATGAGATAGCTGAAAAAGAGACCTCTAAAAGTAATAAAGAACTTTTGCGAAGGCTACATGTTAAAGAAGATGAAAAAATTTTAAAAGGAGCTGAAGCTTTTCTAGCTGTGTGGAAAAAAATTCCCAAATATAATTTTTTATACAAGTTTTTTAAACTACCAATAATTTTTACGTTATTTTCTTTTTTTTATGAAATAGTTGCATTCTTCTTATATCTAAAAAATAAAAAACAATTAAAAAACTAACTAAAAAAAAACAGTAAAATTTCACTCAACAAAGACATAGAAGTTATAAACATAATGAGAACTATTGAATACATTAATAAAATAATCTTATTTTTTTTTCTTCTTAACCTTACAAAATCTTTATCATCTAAATCGGAGATATCTCTTTCACCTAAAACAGGGTAATCATAAGTAAATCGCCAAGTACTGTCGCCAAGTCTCGGATCTAATTTGTTGTAATAGATAATCCATGCTAATACATACTTTAAAATTAAAAAAAGCATTATCATAATGATTGATCCAAAAAACATATTAAAGTTCTACCTTGTTATTTAGAAAAAATTAATTGTTATTTTGTGATCTTTTGCTAGCAATTAATTGTGTCAAAGCGTCCACCATTGTGTCTGAGGCTTTAAAAATATCAATATTTTTAAATTCATATGAATGATTTTTTTCAGGATTTGTTTTATCCTCTATTACTATTCCTTCATCGGGTGAATTATTTTTAATGTAAATTAATAATAACCAATCTTCATCTTCAGCTTCATCCCATTTTATAAAAATCTCACCGGTTTCAAATCTTCTGTCTATACACCGCAAAATCGACATATCTCTTGTAATGTGTCTTTTGTTCAATTGAAATACTAGACTGCTTGCACTTCTATAAAAACTTTCTAAGGCAAACTCAACTTTTTGTCTCGCTAAAGTATATTCTTTTTCCTTAATTAGTAACGTTTCTCTGTCTTCGTTACCTTGTAATTTAACACCAAGGGCTTCTACTCTCTCCTTGATCTTTTGGTCTCTAATAACTCGGTATTTTTCTTTAAGTTTATCAATCCTTTCTTGTAACCCTTGATAATCCTCTCTCTTCTCTTTAAGCGCTATTTTCTCAAGTTTTTCTAATTCTTTTACTTCTCTTATTCTAAACTTTTCAATTTGACGCTCTAGTTGAAGTTGCTTTAAAAATTGTTTTTGTTTTTCGGCTTGTTCTCTTCTTAAAATTGCTTGTTCTTTTCTTAAAAATAATTTTATATCTTTATTTCTTTGCTTTTCTAACCTTGCTTCCTCCTTTAAGGCCTTCTCTTTTAGTCGAGTTTTTTCAAGCACCTCTTCTTGTTTTGCTTTTTGTAGCTCAATTTTCTCAATTCTCTCTTTTTCAATTTGTTCTATCTTAATTCTTCTTTTTTCCTCTTTTTTAATTACTTTGTAATTTGAAATTGTTTCGGAAATTTTATCAAAAAAACTTTGGATGTATCTTTCA
>CACGVC010000006.1 GCA_902576335.1 uncultured Pelagibacteraceae bacterium | reverse complement strand
TTTAATTTAATGGACTTAAAAATTGAAATTATAAAAATTAGATCATGAGAGAAATATTCAAAAATGTAAGGGATAAATTGGCTTCAAAGTATCTAGAAAATAGCTTATCCAAAAGTAACAAAAAATTTAAACCACGAATAAAAGCTCGCTTAAGAAAAAACAAACAACTTTTAAGTAAAAATTTAAGTAACTTTTTTGACTGGATTAAGGGAGCAGAATTAGTTGAATTAAAAGAATGTGATACCAATGAGGACCCGGTAAGACCAGAACTAGACAACGCTTTTAGAACAAGTTATGGAAGAAAAATATACGGAGTTAAATTTAAAAATGAAATTCATGCGGTAATGTGTTTTGCTTTTACCAACAAAGTGCCCAAAGATGTTACACAACTAGATAAATTTAGTCACGATGCTTTCTTACAAAGCACCCAAAGAGGTCAAAGTGTTGGGAAAATTGCTATTGCATATACAGTTTGGTCTAAAAAAAGAGGTGGTGGAAAATTAATTGTAAAAGAAGTATTTAAAAAAATTAAAAAATCAAATCATTTAAACAGACTAGTGACTTTGTCTCCGCTAACGGACATGGCGACGAAATTTCACCTAAGAAATGGTGCTAAATTGTTGCAGGTTAATGAATCTACACAAAATTTTGAATATATTGTAAGTAAAAAATGATTTCATTTATCCTAAGTTATTTAATTCCATTTCTTATACTAATAATGATAGTTGTTTTCATCCATGAATATGGACATTATTACTTTGCAAAAAAATATGGGGTAGGTGTTACAGACTTTTCAATTGGATTTGGTAAAGAAATATTTGGCTGGAATGATAAGTCTGGTACGCGTTGGAAATTATGTTGGATACCACTTGGAGGCTACGTAAAATTTTTTGGAGATCGAAATGTTTTTTCTCAAGCTGACCAAGAAGAATTAATTAAACAATACGATGATAAAGATAGGAAAAAATTATTTGTTCTCAAACCATTATATCAAAGAGTATTGATAGTATTCGGTGGTCCACTAGCTAATTTTATTTTAGCTTTAGTCATCTTTTTTTCAATTTATACCTTTATCGGAAAAGATTTTACTCCTGCTGTTATTAATGAAGTACAAAAAGATAGCCCCGCAATGATTGGTGGTCTTAAACAAGATGACATTATATTAGAAATTGATGGTCACGAGGTTCAAAGTATTATGGATGTCTCTAAATATATCACAATGTCTTCAGCTGATATCATAGATTTTAAGGTTAAAAGATTTTCTGACGAAATTATATTAAAAGTAAAACCAAACACTGTTCTTAGCGAAGATAATCTTGGTAACAAAATACAAAAGAGAATGGTTGGAATTCAATTAGGTGCATACAATAATGAAATTAATCATGTAAAGTTAGGACCTGTTAAAGCTCTTTACCATGCAGCCAATGAAGTTATATATGTTAGCACTGCATCTTTAAAATACATAGGTAGCATGATAATTGGTAAAGCTGATACATCACAATTAGGGGGACCCATAAGAATTGCAAAAATATCGGGTCAAGTAGCGGAATTTGGGGTTTTGGCTTTTATAAGCATGATGGCTTATATATCTATAAGTCTGGGGCTAGTAAATTTATTCCCAATACCAATGCTAGATGGGGGTCATTTAATGTTTTACACATTTGAGAAGATTTTAGGCAGGCCTTTATCGCAAAAAACTCAAGAAGGATTTTTTCGAATCGGTATGATTTTACTTTTAACATTAATGTTTTTTACAACTTTTAATGATTTAAAGGATTTAGGAGTATTACAATAAAATTTGTTTAAGAACTAAAAAAAGCCAATAAAACCAACGTTTTTATCACTATACTAAATCTTGTGTATAAGTATTTTATTAACACTAAAAAAAGTCTTGATTTATCAACACTTTTGATAAAGATAGTTAATAACCTAATAAACCGGAGCTAAAATGAACAAAAAACAATTAGTGGTCAAGCTTTCAGGAGCATTAAACTTGAGTAAAGCTGATGCCGAGAGGACTTTTGACACAATTACCAACACTATTTTAGACGCTTTAAAAGCTGATGACTCAGTCAAAATTGCTGGATTTGGCACATATAAAGTAGCTAAGAGAAAGGCAAGAGTTGGAAGAAACCCAAGAACTGGTGAGCAAATTCAAATTGCTGCATCACAGAAGGTTAAATTCTTACCTGCAAAAGCTTTAAAAGAAGTTTTCAATAAATAAAAGTCTTTACAGCCTTAACATACAATTATGTTAAGGCTGTTACTATATGCAATTTCTGCATATCAAATTCTCATAATCAACGTTAGTTTTTCAAATTATTAAAAATATAAATCACCCTTAACAGGGAGGTCTTAATGACTAAATTTTTAAAAAAAATAAGTGTGCCACTTGTTAGTTTAATTTTTTTATTAAACATGAGTAGTGCAGGATATGCAGAATCAACTGTTTCTGCAGAAGTAGGGTTTATTTTTAATACTCTGCTATTTTTAATGTGTGGATTCTTGGTCTTTTTTATGGCTTGTGGATTTGCAATGTTAGAGTCAGGTATGGTTACATCGAAGAGTGTATCTGTAATCTGTGCAAAAAATATAGGTTTAGTATCCATTGGAGCAATAATGTTCTGGTTAGTGGGATATAACCTAGCATATGGTATCCCAGAAGGAGGATACATTGGAAAATTCATTCCATGGAGCGACGCTAGTAAGATAGATACTGGTTATGCTGATGGATCAGATTGGTATTTCCAAATGGTATTTTGTGTAACAACTGTTTCAATTGTTTCTGGAACAATGGCTGAAAGAATTAAATTATGGCCATTCTTTTTATTTGCAGCAATTTTAGCTGGTGTTATTTATCCAATTGTAATGGGTTGGCAATGGGGAGGCGGCTGGTTAGCTAAAGCTGGTTTCTCAGATTTTGCTGGTTCAACATTAGTTCACTCAACTGGTGGAGCAGCTGCTTTAGCTGGTGCAATACTTATTGGGCCTAGATTAGGTAGATTTACTAAGTCTGGAGCTCCAGCACCACTTAAACCTTTTGCAGCTTCATCAATTCCATTAGTTACATTAGGTGTATTCATCTTATGGCTAGGTTGGTTTGGATTTAATGGTGGTTCACAATTAGCAATAGGAACCGCTCCTGATGCAATTGCTGTATCGAAAATATTTATAAACACTCTATTAGCTGGTGCAGGTGGTGTAATGGCCGCTGCAGCTGTCACTAGATTATCTGGTAAAACAGACGTAGTGCAAATGCTTAATGGATGTATTGGTGGCCTAGTTGCTATTACTGCAGAACCATTAATGCCTTCACCGTTTGCTTCAATTTTAATTGGTGCAGTAGGAGGTATAATAGTTGTTTATGGTACGAAGATGTTGTTTGCTTTAAAAATCGATGACGTAGTCGGAGCAGTACCTGCTCACTTGTTTGCAGGTATCTGGGGAACTTTAATAGTTCCTGCTACAAACTCGGGTGCAAATTTTGGTACTCAGTTACTAGGTGTAATTTCAATAAATGCATTTGTATTTGTTGCTGCGTTTATAGTCTGGTCATTGATGAAAGCTACAATGGGTATCAGATTGAGTAAAGAAGCTGAAACAAAAGGAACTGATGTATCAGAGACTGGAGTTATAGCTTACTCAATTAGAGACTAATTGCTTGCAATATTAAGGAACTCTTCGCTCTCTGTAAATAAATTACTCATCGGAGGGTTCCTTTAAAACTTTTCTCTCTAGTTAGTTAAAAAACTAAAAGCCCCCTCCCTCGGGGGCTTTTTATTTATTATCCTCCCACAACTTTTTATAGTTTAAGAAGGGAGATAAACCATAATTTGAATTAACGTTAGTTAAATGAAGAGATAAACTTTTGATTGGCGAAATACAAACCTCATTTTTATAAATTTCATTAATATATTTTTCAAAAGGTTCATGACGATCTAAGCAAGTTTTGTAAAAATTTTCCCAATATTTATTTAGTAAATTTTTACTTAACATAAATGTGCATAAAGTCTTATTTATGGTTCTCCAATGCCTTTTGCTACCAATTAAAATGTTTGTTTTTTCATTGTTCATATAAAGATAAGGGTAGTCTGCCGGACACATAATTATATCTTTTTTAACTTGCGAGGCTATTCTCTCATAAGAAGTAATCATTTCATCTATCATTGTTTTAGAGTGAATATAATCATCTTCGATAAAAAAAATTAGATCATCACCTTGATTTTTAGCGATTTCAAAACTTTGAAGTAAACTTGCTAAGTTAGAAAAGGTCTCTGTTGTTTTTTGTTTTTTTATTATTGACTTATATTTTTCATGATTTAGTGAAATAATTTCAACATTTTGATCTTCAATTAATTTTCTAATTCTATCTAAATTGTCTTTTTTTGATTGATCATCAACAATAATTGTTTTGATTTTTATAAATGGATATTTATTGCGACAATCAATTATTGATTTAATCAATGAATTTATAGATCTTATTGAATAGTCAATTTTTGGTCGTTCAAACAACCTTTTTTTACTTTGATCCCAAATTACTACCTCTGTATTCATTCGCAATACAATTAATAACGATTTAACTTGTTTTGTAATGTTAACATTTCCTAAAGGTAATATTATTGATTTGTGATTAATAATTGAAAGTTCATCATTTAATTCTTTTTCTAATGATGGTGATACAAACTTATTTTGATCAATGATTTCGTAACCTAATAATCTTGCAAGCTTTATAAAAATTTTTTTCATAAATATAAAATATATGGTATAAATATTTATCTGATTATGACAATTAAATCATCCCAAACTCTTGTATCTGAAGCACTTAAAGAAATAAAAACTGTTTCAACTGAGCAAGCTTATGAAATGTCTAGTAATGACCAATGTAATTTAATTGATATAAGAGATATAAGGGAACTTGAAAGAGAAGGTAGAATAGACAATTCTCTCCACATACCAAGGGGCATGTTAGAATTTTGGCTAGACCCTGAAAGCCCTTATTTTAAAGAAGGTAAGTTAGATATGAAAAAGGAGATGGTTCTTTTCTGTGCCGGTGGCTTGAGATCTGCTTTGGCAGCAAAAACTCTAAAAGATATGGGGTTTGAAAAAGTTTCTCATATTGATGGAGGTTTTGGTAAATTAAAAAATAGTAAATTTAAAATTACCTAAGAATTAAACTCATCAAGAGCATATTCGAGCCTATCTTGTCCCCAAAAAAGTTTGTCATTCACTATAAAAGTAGGAGCACCAAATATATTTTGTTTAAATGCTAAATTTGTCAAATTTTTTAATTCATCTTTAATTTTTTCATCTTTTATACCAGTGATAAATGAATCTTGATCAATTTTAGAGTCAGATAAAATTTTTTTAATATTTTCCTCTTGTGATATATCGATATTATCTTTCCAGTAGGCATCAAAACATATATCAAAAAATTTATCTTTTTTATCTTTATTAATAAAAAGGAAACCCCTCATAAGATACAAGGAATTAATTGGAAATTTTTCATTCCATTTAAATGGTATTTTATTTTTTTCTGCTATTAAAACACAATCATTCCTCATATTTTTCATTTTTCTCTCATTGAATGCTGGAGCAGTAATATTACCAAGGTTATGCAAACCTCCTAGCAAAATACCCTTATAATTAAAATTTTTCCTTTGATTTAAATTAACAATTTTTCTATGTGCTAAATATGAATAAGGGCTAATAAAATCAAAATAAAAATCAATTAATTTATTCATATAAATTTATACTTTTCGCATAAAATATTCTTATCAACCAATATATGAATATTCCTAGAGGACCAATCAAGTAAGTTATTATTAAAGGAAAAGCAACAAGAATTTTGTTTATTAATAACTTTTGAGAGTCTCTTACAATCCATCCTCCAATAAATAAATTTATAGATACAAAATGTATCCAAAATAAAATTAGAAATAAATTATTTGAAAATAAGTTAGATAAATTTGATATACTTAGGTAAAGCTCAAAGTTGCTAATAAAATCGTATGTATTTAAATAAGATTTGTACAATGCAAACATATATGCTCCACTAAGTAATAAGATTGGCAAAATAGAAGTTACAAAAAATTTATTTACATTTGATGAAGGAAAAAAAATTAATATTAGCCAGAATGGTAATACACCTAAATTTACCCAAAAATAGAGAATTTCAATTGTAAAATATGCATAAATTTGTTCGATCATTTAAAATTATATTATATTAAATCTAACAATGATTCCTATAAGAAATAAACGAAAAACATTACAAGCAACTGTAGATGAAATAAGAAATTTTGCGCTGGCTTATGTTGATAAATATGCACCATCAAAACAACAATTACGCACATATTTATTGAAAAAATATTTAAAATTATCGGTACCAAATATAAAAAAACAAGATGTCACCAATTTAATTGACGTTGTTCTTTCTGATTTAGAGAAGAGTAAATTTATAAACGACAAATTCTATTCAGAAAGTAAGGCTAAAAGTATGATCCGGAGGGGAAGCTCGATAAATAAAATTAGAAATTATCTAATTGGAAAAGGTGTAAAAGATCAATTCATCAAGGATACTGTTAACAAAATTAACGAGAATAATTCAGATCAAGATTTTTTTTCAGCAATTAAAATTTGTAAAAAGAAAAGAATAGGCCCAGCTAGAACTGAGGATAACCGTTCTTTATTTTATAAAAAAGATATATCTCTATTAGCAAGAAATGGATTTGATTTTGAAACTTCGAAAAAAGTGATGGATTTACAAAAAGATGATTTTATAAAAATAGTTAGATTACTTTAATTTATTTTTTTTTTCGTCTTTAACTAAATTATTAATTTTATTTCTGATATAATTTTTTACAAATACGAATACTAAAAGACCAAAAATCGATACAGAGACAATTATAATTAATATTATTCTTAGCTGTTCATCCATTTAAATATTATTTCTTTTTAAAATTAAGCTAGGATTTTTAAAATCTTTCTTACCATATTTAATTTTTTGATTATTGAAATCAGTTATAATACCACCTGCATGCTCTAAAATAGCATGGCCAGCAGCTATATCCCATTCACGAGCTCTTGGTTCTGCCACATAACCATCGTATTCGCCAGCTGCTATAACACAAAATTTTAAAGAACTTTTCATTTTAACAAATTCTTTTACATTTAATTTTCTATGAATACTTTCGATTTCAGGCTTAATATTATTTGAATAAGAAACAAATTTTACAAAATTTTTGTTAAAATTTTTTGAACATTCTAGTTTAACCTTTTTCTCACCTATACCTTCATAAGCATTATCTGATCCATATGAATAAAACATCCTTTCTTTTGCTGGGGCAAAAATTAATCCACCAGCTGGTTGATTATTCAAAATTAGTCCTGCATTAAGTGTAAACTCCTCTAAATTATTTATATAATCATAAGTTCCATCAATAGGATCAATTAACCAAAAATCATTAAGATTTTTTTTATCCTTGTTTTCAGAACTCTCTTCAGAAATAATTGGCAAATTAGGCGTAAGTGTTTTTATTTTTGTGGTTAAAATTTCATTAACCTTTATATCTCCATTGCTAACAGGCGTATTATCAGATTTCATTTTTTTCTTAAGACCTTTATCTCTCAAATCCAAAGCAACTTGACCAGCATATAAAAAAGTAGCAATTAAATCTTCAACAATTTTTTTTATATTTTCATTATTCATATATTTTTATTAACACTATATTTTTTATATTAATTACTTTTTTTCCTACATTTTCAAAATTAACTGTAACTTTGTCATCGATAATTGATTGAACTTGACCAACACCCCACTCATTATTTGATGGATTTTTTACTTTATCTCCTGGTTCAAAATCTAAAATCATTCTATTTTATTTATAGTAAAAATGAGTATAAATACCAGCAAATGAATGAAGAATTAAACTCAATCGGGTTAAACAAAAAAGCATCGGATACGACCGTGGTTGTTGCTATGTCAGGCGGTGTAGATTCCTCAACAGTTGCTGGTATGATGAAAAAAGAAGGTTATAAAGTTATTGGCATTACTTTAAAACTTTATGATGATAGTAAAGAGGTAGCAAAATCCAAACAATGTTGTTCGGGTCAAGACATTATGGACGCCAAAAGAGTAGCCAATAAACTAGATATTGAACATAAAGTTTTGTATTACCAAAATAAATTTAAACAAGGTGTTGTTGATAATTTTGTAGATAGCTATTTAAAAGGTGAAACACCAATACCATGTGTGCAATGTAATCAGACTGTAAAATTTAAAGATTTATTTGAATTTTCAAAGGAATTAAACGCTGATGCTTTAGTTACAGGTCATTATGTAAAAAGTGTTACTTCAAACAATACTACTAATATGTATAGAGCAATCGATGAAAATCGAGATCAAAGTTATTTTTTATTTAACACAACAAGAGATCAATTAGACTATTTAAGATTTCCTTTAGGAGTCTTGCACAAAAGTGAAACTAGAGAGATAGCACAAGAGTTAAATTTAAATGTTGCAGATAAACCTGACAGCCAAGATATTTGTTTTGTTCCCAATGGTGATTATGCATCTGTTATTCAAAAATTTAGACCTGACTCTTTCAAAAAAGGTAACATTAAAAATTTACAAGGAAAAGTTATTGGTGTTCATGATGGAATAGTAAATTTTACGATAGGTCAGAGAAAAGGTATTAAGATTTCAAATGATGAACCACTCTATGTTGTTAAGATAAATTCTGATAAAAATGAGATCATTGTAGGTCCAAGAGAGTTTTTAGGAAAAAAAGAAATTTTATTAAAAGATATTAATTTATTATCTGAGCAAAAGGAATTTGAAAAAAACATTTATGTAAAAGTCAGATCTACTGGTAAATTATTAGTTGCTAAAGTTAAATTAGCTAAAAATAATAGCGCAAACGTCATGCTAGATATACCTGAGGATGGTATATCTCCGGGTCAAGCGTGTGTTTTTTATAACAAAGACTCTCAGGGTTATAAAGTTTTAGGAGGTGGTTGGATAAAAGAATAAGCTATTTTTTCTTGTTCTTTTTTCGAGCTCTTCTCTTTTTAGAACCCATTTTTCTTCTGCCTCTATGTTTCTTTGGATAACTCATTAAATCCTTTTCATTAATTTATTGAATTTTTCATATGGATATAGCATTGTCAACTTATCATATCAAATTTTTTATGGTTAAATCTTTTAAAACATTCTTAAAGCACACAGCAAAAGATTTTCATAATCAATCAGTAAATCCTCCAGTGGTTAGAGCTTCAACAATTATTTTTAAGTCAATGCAACACATAAGAAAGACACAAGTTAAAGCCCAAAAAAAACCTACAGGAGGTCACTTTGACTATGGAAGACAAGGAACATCAACAACTTATATATTGCAGAGAATATTGACTAAGCTTGAAGATAGTTATCACGTTTTCACAACTCCTACAGGTTTTGGATCAGTTTTTTTGGCTATATTTAGCGTTGTTAGACCTGGAGATGAAATGCTAGTTGCAGACCCAGTTTATAGTCCAACAAGAATTCTTACAGAAAACTATTTGAAAGAATTTAATGTAAGAACTGTTTTTTATAATCCTCATGATTTGAAAACTTTAGAGAACAATATAACGAAAAAAACAAAATTAATTTTTGTAGAAAATCCAGGAAGTAATACTTTTGATTTTCAAGATTTAGGTAAAATCATTTCAATAGCAAAAAAACATAAAATATTTACTGCGATTGATAACACTTGGGGAACTCCATATTATTTAAAACCAATGAAATTAGGTTTTGATATGTCAATTGTTTCGGCAACAAAATATTATTCTGGTCATTCTGATGTTATGGGGGGAAGTTTGGCAGTAAATAAAAAAGTTTTTGGTAAAGTTAAAGTAGCAGAAAAAATCACAGGTTTAAGACTTGGTCCAGATGATGCTTATTTAATTACAAGAGGTTTGAGAACTCTTGACGTGAGATTAGATAGACATAGTGAGAATGCCAAAAAAATTGCAGCTTTTTTATCAAAAAATAAAAAAATTCAGTTACTCTATCCATTTAAGAAAAATTCAGAGAATTATAGAATGTGGAAAAAATATTACTCAGGTGCATCTGGTTTAATGGGTTTAAAAATAAAATCAAGTAATGCTAAGTCGGTAAAAAAATTTGTAAATTCACTTAAATTATTTGGTTATGGATATAGCTGGGGGGGATTTGAAAGTTTGGTATTACATCAAGAATTTAGAGAAACAGGAAAAAGAAAGTACATGAATTTGTTAAAAGATGAACATCTAGTCCGATTGCATATAGGACTAGAAGACCCTAAAGACTTAATTCTGGATATCAAACAAGCATTACGATATTTAAGATGATCTCTAAAAAATTTTTCCAATCTAAAACTGCAATTGTAACTTTGATAGCTGCATGTTTCGTTGTTTTAATTTCTTTAGGAGTAAGGCAAACTTTCGGACTATTTTTTATGGATTTTAACGAAAGTTTAAAAATCAGTAATACCGCGTTTGGTTTTGCTATAGGAATGCAAATGCTTATGTGGGGTATCACAGGTCCCATTTTTGGGGCGATAGCAGATAAATATGGTGGACATATTGCTATAATTACATCATTTATTTTTTATACATTAGGTGTTTATTTTTTATACACAGGACCAAACACTGGAATTTTTTTTCAAATTCATATGGGTTTACTAATAGGAATTGGACTTGGTGGTACAGCGATCAGTATTCCAATGTCAATTGTTGGAAAACATTTTCCATTATCAACAAGAACAATTGCTATGAGTTTTGTAACTGCAATAGGTTCATTTGGTTATTTTCTTTCACCAATTTTTACAAATTATTCATTAAATGAGTTTGGATGGAATTATACATTATATTTATTCAGTTTATTTTTGTTATCAGGATTAGTTGCAGCATATTTTGTAAGATCTCCATCAGATTCAGAAAAAATTGAAAGAACCTCTGATCAATCATTTAAAGAAGCTCTATCAGAAGCATTTAAAACTAAAAGTTATATATTACTTGTATCAGGATTTTTTGTTTGTGGTTTTCATATAACTTTAGTTGGAACTCATGTACCAAAGTATGTGGTCGATAGAGGATTAGAAGATTGGACAGCTGCAGCAATATTATCTTTAATCGGAGTTTTTAATATTTTCGGTTCATTATTAAGTGGTTATCTTTCAGCAAAGATGAGCAAAAAAATTATACTAAGTGCGATCTATTTTCTTAGAGGTATTTCAATTACACTATTTATATTCCTTCCTGCAAGCAACATTAATGCATTTTTATTTGGAGCAAGTTTTGGTTTCTTATGGCTTTCGACAGTTCCAGCTACAAGTGGAATAGTAGCCCATTTATTTGGCACTAAATATTTGGGACTTTTATACGGTATTGTTTTCCTAAGCCATCAAATTGGATCTTTTTTTGGGGCTTATTTAGGAGGACTATTTCATGATACATATGGGTCATATGATTACGCGTGGTATTTAGCAATTGCTTTATCCATATTCGCGGCAATAATCCACTTACCAATTAAGGAAGAACCAGTTTTAAGATTAAAAACAGAATAAATTGAGCAAATTAAATCAATTAGCAAAACTAGACCAATCGGGGAAACCTTACATTATATACAAATCTCAAACGGGATTTGATCTTTACACAAATTTTTCAAAAAAAATTGTTTTAAACAATAAAAATATTCAAAGTTTTTTGAAGAAGAGAAATAAAAAAAAAATAAAAAATACTGATCTTTATATTGGGTTTTTTGGCTACGAACTTTTAAATAATTTAATTGATATAAAATTACCTAAACAAAAAGATTTAAATTTTCCGAAAGGTATTTTTTATAAACCAGAAAAAAAAATCAAATTAAGTAATAACCTTAATCATTTTGAAAGAGATTTTGAGTCTGGAAGTTTCAAAATAAATATAAATAAAAAAAGCTATACAAAAATATTTAACAGATTTAAAAAAAAAATTAAAAGTGGAGAAACCTATCAAATTAAAATTTGCACTAAATACAAAACTAAATCTAAAATAGATCCATTAGATTTTTTTTCAAGATTATCTAAGACAAATTTAGCTCCAGAGGCTTTTATGATTAAAGACAAGAACTACTCAATAGTTAGTTGTTCACCCGAGAATTTAATAACAAAAAAAGGCTCAGAAATATCTACAAAACCAATTGCTGGAACAGTAAAAAAGACAAAAAATCTTAATAAGTCAAAAGCATTAAATTATTTTAGAAAAAACCTCAAAGAAACTAAAGAACATAACATGATTGTAGATATGGAACGAAATGATCTATCAAGAATTTGTAAGATTGACACTGTAAAGTTATCAAAAGAAAAAATTGTTGAGGAATATAAAGATTTATTTCATTACGTAAGTCTTATTAAAGGCAAATTAAGAAAAAATATTAATAACATGGATATAATTAAAGCAATGATGCCGGGTGGTTCAGTTATTGGATGTCCTAAGATAAACACACTTAATCTTTTAAATAATCAAGAAAAAGAAAATAGAAATATTTATACAGGTAGCTTTGGTTATATAAAATTTAATGGTGATATGAGATTTAATATTATTATTAGATCAATTTTAAATTTTAAAAATATTTCAGAGATATCTGTCGCTTCAGGTGTCGTAGTTGATAGTAATGCCAACCATGAATTTAATGAAAATTTTTTAAAAGCCAAAGCACTAATTGATTTGTTTAAATGATATATGTGATAGATCATAACGATTCGTTTACTCACAACGTAGTTCATCAATTTGCTTTATTTGATAGAGTTGAATGTGACAATTATAATGAGATTAGTGAAAAAAAAATCCAGCAATCATCAACAATAGTTTTTTCACCGGGGCCAGGTAGTCCAAAAGATTATCCAATAACTTCTAAAATCTATAAAAGATTTAAGGGAAAGAAAAAGATGATTGGCATTTGTCTAGGGTTTCAACACATTCTTTTTTGTGAAGGTGGAAAGATTATTGAACAGAAAAAGATATATCATGGTTTTCAGTCAAATATCAAAGTAGTTAATGATAAATCTTTATTTCAAAAAGGAAAAATATTTAAAGTTGGAAGGTATCATTCTTTAAAGTTACAAGAACCTTTTAAATCTAATAATTTTGAGATAACTATGAGATGTTTAAATTCAAAAGTCGCAATGGCATTTGAAAATCAAAAGGAGAAAATATATGGATTTCAATTTCATCCAGAATCTTTTTTAACTATCAATGGCAAAATACTTATTAAAAAAATCTTATCAGCTTAAAAATTTAGAGGAAATAGAATTTCATGACCTTTGGGGAGATCATGGAATTTTCACGACGATGTGGATTTTTGGTAGGCCAGGAAAAATTTTATTTTTTAAAAATCATTTAAATAATTTAATTAAATCCTTAAAAGAATATAGGATCACTAAGAAATCTTTACGAGCTGATATTCTAGCTATTATTAAAAAAAATTTATCCAGAAAGAAAACATATAATCATCTATTAAGAATTGCCCTAAATAAAAAAATAATTTCAATATCTTTAAGAAAAAGAATTAAACCAAAATTAAATTTTAATTTGAAATTAGTAAAATTTAAACGAGAAAAACCTGAATATAAAAACCTTAAATATAAAAAGATATTATCATATTTATCTAAAATGGATAATTCCCAATCAGACATTGGATTGGTATCTGATAAAAGATTATTGGAAACTGGAACCTCAAATTTATTATTTGTGAAAGATCAAAAATTTTTTACCCCCAGAAAAGGATATTATGAGGGTAATACTTATAAATTTTTTAAAACAAAAATAAAAAAGATAATCAAAAAAGATATTTTCCTCAAAGAGATAAATAGTTATGATGAAATCTTATTGTTAGGTTCTGGTAAAGGTGTTACATCAGTTAAAACAATAAATGAGATTAAATGGAAAAGAAAAAATTTAGATAAATTTAGGTTTCTTTCAAAACATTACAATGCAGCTATAAATAAATGTAATTCATATAGATTTTAAGAGAATGAAAGATCCAAACGAACCTTGTTTATTTTGTAATGCTAAAAAAACAGGATACACTCATGATAACAATCTTGCATATGCTAGTTATGACTCTTACCCAGTTTCAGAATATCATTGTCTTATTATTCCTAAAAGACACACGATAGACTTTTTTGATCTATCCAATGACGAATTGTTGGCCTGTAATGATCTTATTAAAATAATTAAGAATGAAATAATAAGAAAAGATAAGTCAGTTAAAGGATTTAACTTAGGAACAAATATTGGAAAAGTATCTGGACAATCTATTTTCCATTGTCATTTTCACTTAATTCCTCGTAGAGAAGGAGATGTTGATAATCCTCAGGGTGGAGTAAGATCAGTTATTCCAAACAAACAACATTATAAAAGAAATAATTAATCTTGTATAAAAAGACAAATTGACCTTAGTTTGAGGTTGAACTATTGATTCACAATATATAAAATTTAATTTAATACAAAAATTTAACAAAGGCGGAGATGTTAAGTAATAATCCTTTTTCAATTTTATCAGAGTCAATCTCACCGTTGGCAATGCAATTTTTCATCGTAGCCATGATTTTGTTGATTGTAATCGGTACAGTTATTCAAATGATACATCATAAAAATCTGACTTATTTTTTTAATAATGCAAAAAAAGCAAAACTTTCAGCAACTAAAAAATTAGGTGTAGGAGAAAGAGTCTCTGTCATTGCTAAAACAACAGTAGTGGATATTGGAACAACTTCAGAACTTGGTTTTGGAAAGAGGAGACTTGCTCATGTTCTAGGAATGTATGGTACAATTCTGTTTTGGGTATCTTCGGCTATTTTAGTTTTTTGTTATACAGGTGCTGATAAACCTAGTTCTCAAACTTGGTCAATGCTTTGGCATGTCGGAGCAATACTCACATGCTTAGGAGGATATTGGTTTTGGTTTTTTTTAAGAGTTGACGTTTCGGCTGAAGCTCATCCTTGGTATAGAATTATTAAAGCTGATTTGTTTGTCTTAGCTTTACTTGCATGTTCAACTTTTGGGTTGGCTTGGTCTTTCACTCAATTCAATGGGCAAATTGGTTTGTCTTATTTATTTTTAGTTTTATTCATTGCAGCTAATTTAATTCTATTTGGTGGTGTATATTGGTCAAAATTTGCACATATGTTTTATAAACCTGGAGCTGCTATTCAAAAAAATTTAGCTGAAGCTGATGGATCAAGAGATAATTTACCTCCACCAGCTGATGCGCCTGAACAATTTGGCTTGGGTATAAAAAGAGAAGAGCCAAAACACTATTAATATGTTACATAGAAAGGATAATTAAAAATATGTCAACTTTTGTATACATGACGAGATGCGATGGCTGTGGTCATTGCGTAGATATTTGCCCTTCAGACATCATGCACATTGATGAAAATATTAGACGTGCAAAAAATATTGAACCAAACTTTTGTTGGGAATGTTACTCGTGTGTTAAAGCATGTCCTAATCATGCTATAGATGTAAGAGGGTATGCTGATTTTGCTCCGATGGGTCACAGTGTTAGAGTTAGAAGAGAAGAAGAAAAAGGAACCATCTCTTGGAAAATAAAATTTAGAAACGGAACAGAGAAAAACTTCGTCTCACCTATAACAACTAAACCCTGGGGAAAATTTATTCCTAAGCTTGCAGAAGGGGACACACCCAATCAAGGTGAAATAAATTCTCAAAGACTTTATAGTGAACCAGAGGGTTTAAATACTAATCAAGAATTACCATCGGTCCCAAAAGAGTCTTTTAAAAAAGGAGTTTATTATTAATGGCCAAACATAAGACCCATTATGAAGAGTGTGATGTATTGGTTGTTGGTGGTGGAATGGCTGGAACGGGAGCAACTTTTGAAGCTCGTCATTGGGGTAGAGATTTAAAGATTGTTTGTGTTGAGAAAGCTAACATCGATAGAAGTGGAGCTGTTGCGCAAGGATTATATGCAATCAACTGTTACATGGGTATGCAGTGGGATGAAAATCAGCCTGAGGACCATGTAAGATATGCCCGAAATGATTTAATGGGAATGGTAAGAGAAGATTTAGGATATGACATGGCTCGACATGTAGACTCAACTGTTCACATGTTTGATGAATGGGGTCTTCCAATGATGAAAAATGAAAAAACAGGAAGATATTTAAGAGAAGGAAAATGGCAGATCATGATTCATGGTGAGAGTTACAAACCAATTGTAGCCGAAGCAGCAAAAAAATCTGCTGATAAAATTTATAATAGAATAATGGTTACACATTTATTAATGGACGAAGCTCAAGAAAATAGAATTGGGGGAGCAGTTGGTTTTAACATGAGAACTGGTGACTTCCATGTTTTTAGAGCAAAAGCTGTTATCGTCTCTGCAGGTGGAGCATCACATATATTTAAACCAAGAGCTGTAGGTGAAGGTATGGGTAGAACTTGGTACGCGCCATGGAGTAATGGATCAGCATATGCTTTGCCAATAGCAGCTGGTGCAAAGATGACTCAAATGGAAAACAGAATTGTTTTATGTAGATTTAAAGATGGTTATGGACCTGTTGGTGCATACTTTTTACATCTAAAGACATATACACAAAACGCTAATGGTGAAAATTATGAAAAGAAATGGTATGACCAAACAAAAGAGTTAGTAGGTGAATATATTGATCATCATCCAACCCCAACATGTTTAAGAAATCACGCATTTATCCAAGAAGTGGCTGCGGGAGGTGGACCAATCCACATGGTGACTAAAGAGGCTTTCCAAGATCCTCATTTAGAAACCGTTGGTTGGGAAAATTTTTTAGGTATGACAGTTGGGCAAGCTGTTGTTTGGGCTTCACAAAATATTGATCCAAAATACACCAATCCTGAATTAACAACCTCAGAACCTTATGTAATGGGATCACACGCAACTTGTTCTGGAGCTTGGGTGAGTGGACCAGAAGATTTATCTCCACCTGAATATTTTTGGGGTTACAATCGAATGTTAACAATTGATGGACTATTCGGAGCTGGTGACACTGTGGGTGGAAGCGCTCATAAATTTTCATCAGGTTCATTTACTGAAGGAAGACTAGCAGCCAAAGCAGCAGTGAAATACATACAGGACAAAAAAGCAGACGGAATTAAAGTTTCGGACAAACAATGTGATGACTTCAAAAAAGCTGTTTATAAACCTCTAGATACTTATACTGTTGCTCAAAATGAAATAACTGGGGGAACAGTTTCACCGAGTTATATTTCACCTATTCAAGGTCTACAAAGACTTCAAAAAATTATGGACGAATATGTTGGAGGAATTACCTCTAACTATATGACAAATGGAAACTTATTAAAAAAAGCTCTGCAATTGTTAGACTGGCTTCAAGAGGATTTAGAAAAAGTAGGAGCTGAAGATTATCATCAATTAATGAGAGCTTGGGAATTAAAACATAGGGCGTTAACTTCTCAGTGTGTGACTGAACATACATTATTTAGAGAAGAAACACGTTGGCCAGGATATTATTACAGAGGTGATCATATGAAGCTAGATGATGAAAACTGGCATTGTTTGACGGTATCTAGAAGGGATCCTAAAACAGGTAAATTTAGTCTTGAGAAGGTTCCCGTGTATCATATTGTTGATGAAAAAGAGAAGAAAAAAGCTTCTTAATCTAATATTATAAAGAGTAATCTATGGATCTATTATCTAAATCAGATGAGGAGATATTCGAAATTGGTAAACCTTTTTGGGAAAACTTAGTTAGATCCTCCAATTTGAAAGATTATGGCGGTTTTACCAGAGATTTTTCCACTCAAATGCTTTTCGGAGCTAATGAGGTTGAACTAGGTAAACAGTGGGCTAATAACAAACTAATTATAAACCTAAATGAAACATATGAGCCATTTGGCACTTTAAGACGAGGTGATCATATAACAGTATTAATAAAGCAGACCAACAAAGAAATCCAAGGTGAATTCTTAGGCAGACTTGTGCTTGGAGTAGAGGATGGCGAAGTCAAAGTTTTTGGTGCAACTATCTACTAAAAAAATAATTAATTTTTCAATAATAGTTTGACAATTTATCTACTGGGTGTATGAGAAATATAGATGCACCTTCCAAATATAAAAATACCTCAAATACTTTCTGAAAAAAAAACTACATTAATTAAAACTGGAATTTTTTCAGCGATTGTAGCTTGTTGGGGCGTGATCTTATTTGGAACTTTTATAACTTTTAGTTAAGTTATATTTAAAGTTTTTTTAGATGGATGTTTTTTTACCTATAGCCCAAGTATTTATTAACCCTGTCGAAATACTTTTAATAAGTGCTATAGTTGGAGTTCTCTCTGGTTTATTTGGTGTAGGGGGTGGTTTCTTAATGACACCTTTTTTAATCTTTATGGGTGTTCCCCCAGCTTATGCAGTCGCTAACGAGGCCAACAATATCTTGGCAACTTCAGTATCTGGATCTACCACTCATTGGTTAAAAAATACTTTAGATTACAAAATGGGATTAATGATTGTAATTGGCGGAACTATAGGAACTGTAGTAGGTATTTTTACTTTCACATATTTTAAAGATATCGGTAAAATAGATACAGTAATTTCCTTAGCCTATATGTACATTCTCGCAATAATTGGGACACTGATGTTAGTGGAAAGTTTAGGTGAAATTGATAAAGCTAAAAAGAACATTGTAGAGAAAAAAAAATTACATGTTCATTATTGGATACATGGACTTCCTTTTAGAATGAGGTTTCCAAAATCAAAACTATATGAAAGTATATTCACGCCCATCATAATTGGATTAGTTGTTGGTTTTATAGCAGCTATAATGGGGATCGGTGGTGCATTTATATTAGTGCCTGCAATGATTTATATTATTAAGATGCCGACAAAATTAGTTCCTGGAACTTCCTTATTTGTAACAATTTTTATTAGTGTCATAGTTACATTTCTTCATTCAATTAATTATGGTTCAATAGATTTAATGTTAGTGTTAATGTTAGTTATAGGTTCAATAGTCGGAGTACAAGTAGGCCAAAAACTTGGTGAGCAAATTGATAGCTCTGGATTAAAGGCATTATTAGCAATTTTACTATTAATTGTAGGAATAGTAATTGCTTATGATACTTTTTTTGCAGAAGAAATACTGAATGGCACAACACCTATAAGCTCAAAAGACTTAAATTTTTTCTCAAAATTTATAAAAGAGTTTTCAAAGGATATGCCATTCTTTTATGGATTATTTTCGATTTTATTTGCTGTTATTTTAGGAATTGCAGCTGCATTTATTAGAAGATCAATTTCAAAGTTTAGAGAAAAATATTTCAAAAAACTAGTTAAACAATCTAAATAAAAAATTTTATATAAGTTTCAATAGTTATAATACTCACAACTCCTACAGTTAACATTGCCGTAAATCCAACAACAAAAGGTTTATAACCCATATTTCTAATATCTTTTAAGTTTGTTGATAAGCCTATAGCAGCCATAGCCATAGTTAGGAAAATTTTAGAACTTGCTTTAATAAAATCTATAATTTCAATCCAATTATTATTAGTTGAGAAAACTTCATCACCAACATTTCTTAAAATTATCATCCCAACAAAACCTAAAATAAAATAAGGAAATATACTTAAAATCGAGTAACCCTTTTCTTTAACCTGACCTCTATTATAAAGAAAGGCAAAAAGAGGAATCATCACTATCAAAAAAGCATTTCTTAAAAGCTTTGTGACAGTTGCAATATTTAATGTTTCGGGACTATTATACTGTTGATCATATATTAATCCTGCTGCAGCAACTTGTGATGTTTCATGTATAGCTGTCCCTAAAAAAAGACCTGCAAATAATGAATTTCCCTCAAAATAGAAATTTGAGAAGTAAGGGTAAAACAACATGGACAATATTCCGAATAAAGTAATATTTGCGATTGCATAAGAAATTTCACTTTTATTTGCTTTTATTACAGGCGCGGTTGCCATTATAGCAGTCGTACCACAAACGCAGCTTCCAATTGATATTAAGTAAGCCATCCGATTTGGTATTTGAAGTTTTCTAATTAAAAGCTTTATTAAGATTAAGACACTAACTATACAAATTAATATCAATGGAATTGCAATTTTTCCAAACTCTAAAAACTCAAAAGGTTTTAATTGTATACCTAAGCATATTATGCCAAGTTTTAAGATATAATCTCTACTAAAATCTAATCCTTTTTGAAAACTTTCTCTAATTTCAAAAAAATTACCAAAGAAGATACCCAGTAGGATTGCTACCATCGCTGTGGAGATCGGACTTTTGCTATATCCTAAAAGCTCAATACCAATAATATTATTAAAACCTTGGGAGAGAGAATAAAGAACGAATGCAAGAACTATGCCTGGTATGAACACCAAGTAATTTTTAAAAAACATTCTTTAATTAAGTGATTATGCGCTTCTATAAAGTTTAGTCATAACAAATTCTTTATGACCTAAAGCTTCTGCGCAGGTTAATCTTCCATTAGCTACTCTTAGTGTTGTCTCAATAAGCTTATCTCCCGCCTCAGACAAGTTCATTTCTCTTGAAAGAATTTTTGATACATCGCAATCAACATGCTCACTCATACTTTTAGCTGTTAATGGGTTAGCAGTTAACTTAACAACAGGTTCAATTGGGTTTCCAACTATATTCCCTTGCCCTGTTGGAAATAAATGAATATTAAATCCTCCTGCAGCTTGAAGTGTAATACATTCTGCTGCTGCTGAAGATGTATCCATAAAATAAAGTCCTGGACCTTTTGCTGGTTCTTCGGCAGGCTCAAGTACATCTATAAATTTTAAGTTTCCTATTTTTTGAAAATTACCAAATGCTTTTTCCTCAATCGTGGTCAAACCACCTGCAATATTTCCAGCAGTTGGTTGACTTTCTGAAAGATCATTAGTCGCTTCTTTTAATATGAAATCATTATATTCATTCCATGTTTTCATAAATTTTTCAGAGGCTTCTTTAGTTGCTCCTCTTGCGGCACAGACATTTTCTGCCCCAGTAAGTTCAGATGTCTCACCAAAACATAAATGAACACCTAATGGTTCTAATTTTTCCATTAAATTTCCAACAGTTGGATTTGATGCTAATCCTGATGTAGTATCTGACTCTCCACATTTTACTGAAATCCATAAATCACTCATTGGACATTCTTCTCTTTGTCTTTCAGATGCCCATTGTGAAAATTCTTGTGCTTTTTTGGAAGCTTTCATGACAGTTCCGATATCTCCTGTGCGCTCTATGTGAAAACCTTCAACTGGTTTTCCTGTTTTAGCGATTCCATCAACAATTTTTTTAGTCCATTTAGGTTCAATACCAATCACAATAACCGCAGCTACATTTGGGTTACTGCCTGTTCCAATCATTGTTCTAAAATGTAAATCTAAGTCTGCTCCAAATTGTAGTCTTCCGTAAGAATGTGGTAGTGCAATCGTTCCTTTTATATTGTTAGCGACTGCCTCTGCACATGCATTAGAGATGTCATCAACAGGTAATATAATTACATGATTTCTAGTCCCTGCTCTGCCGTTTTCTCTTTTATAACCTAAAAAACTTTTTGGAATTTCCATTATTTACCACTTTTTAGTTTTTACATTGTGAACATGAACGTGCTCACCTTTTTTGATTGCCTTAACTACTTTACCAATGTCATGACCATATTTTAAGATTGTATCTCCTTCCTTTAGATCGACCATCGCAATTTTATGACCTAAAGGTATTTCATCTATTGATTGAATAGACGCCGAGCTATCATTTTCCATAATCCAGCATTTACAGTCTTGTTTTGGGGTTATTTTCTCTATCACTACTACACCTACATTATCTTTTTTGTCGTGAATTATGATATCTGTAGCCATATATATAGTGTCGAAATGTTTATTTGAATTTCCAAAAATCTTATATATTAATCGCGACTATTAAGAAATAGTTTTATAAAAAAACTATTACATATACTGGTTTAGAAAGGCTCTATTAATGACAAAAATGACAACAGAAGAAGCGTTTGTAAAAGTTTTACAAATGCACGGTATTGAACATGCTTTTGGTATAATTGGTTCAGCATTCATGCCAATCTCAGATATTTTTCCTGATGCAGGAATTACCTTTTGGGATGTTGCTCATGAAACAAACGGTGGATTGATAGCAGATGGTTACACAAGATCTACTGGAAAAATGTCAATGGTAATCGCACAAAACGGACCAGGTATAACTGGATTAGTAACCCCGATTAAAACAGCTTATTGGAATCATACACCATTATTATTGGTAACACCTCAGGCTGCAAACAAAACAATGGGTCAAGGGGGTTTTCAAGAAGTTGAGCAAATGAATTTGTTCAAAGATATGGTTTGTTATCAAGAGGAAGTTAGAGATCCATCTAGAATGGCAGAAGTTTTAAATAGAGTAATAGAAAAGGCAATCAGAGGTTCAGCACCTGCACAAATTAATGTCCCAAGAGATTATTGGACACAAGTAATTGATATTGAACTACCTCCAATAGTTAGACTGGAAAGACAAGGTGGTGGGGCAGAGGCAATTGATAAAGCTGCAAAACTTTTATCCAATGCAAAATTTCCTGTGATTTTATCTGGTGCAGGAGTTGTTATAGGAGATGCAATTAACGAGACTAAAAAACTTGCAGAAAAATTAGATTCACCTGTTTGTTCAGGTTATCAGCACAATGATAGTTTTCCTGGAAGTCATCCTTTAGCGGTAGGTCCTTTAGGATACAATGGATCAAAAGCAGCAATGGAATTAATTTCTAAAGCCGATGTAGTTTTAGCATTAGGCACAAGATTAAATCCTTTCTCAACATTACCAGGATATGGAATTGATTACTGGCCAAAAAATGCAAGTATCATTCAAGTAGATATTAATCCTGACAGAATTGGTTTAACCAAAAAAGTAACAGTTGGGATAAGTGGTGATGCAAAATTAGTTGCTCAACAGATAATTGATAAATTATCTTTAAATGCAGGAGATACTGAAAGACAAAAAAGAAAAGACTTAATTCATCAGACAAAATCTGCATGGTTACAAAAATTAGCTAGTTTAGATCATGAGGATGATGATGAGGGAACAGTTTGGAATAAAGAAGCAAGAGAAAGAGATAAAGACAGAATGTCACCAAGACAAGCTTGGAGAGCAATACAATCTGGAATGCCTGAAGATGTAATTATTTCAAGTGATATAGGAAATAACTGTGCGATTGGAAATGCTTATCCAACTTTTGAAAAACCAAGAAAATATTTAGCTCCAGGTTTATTTGGTCCTTGCGGCTATGGTTTCCCATCAATTTTGGGTGCAAAGATTGGATGTCCAGATACACCTGTAATTGGTTTTGCAGGAGATGGAGCATTTGGAATTAGCATGAATGAAATGAGTTCTTGTGCAAGAGAAGAGTGGCCAGCAATTACAATGGTTATCTTTAGAAATTATCAATGGGGCGCAGAAAAAAGAAATACTACTTTATGGTTTGATAATAATTTTGTTGGAACAGAATTAGATCCAGAATTAAGCTTTGCAAAAGTTGCAGATGCTTGTGGTTTAAAAGGAGTAACTGTTAGAACAATGGAAGAAACAACAGAAGCCATAAAAAAATCATGTGAAGAACAAAAAAAAGGTATTACCACATTTATAGAGGTAATATTGAATCAAGAATTAGGTGAGCCTTTTAGACGAGATGCAATGAAAAAACCTGTGAGAGTGGCTGGAATAAATAAAAAAGATATGAGGCCACAAAAATCTCTAAATGGATGAAATTAAGATAAGTTCTAATAGAAGCTTTGGTGTAGTATTTTTTATTGTTTTTTTATTAATAGCACTTTATCCACTCCTAAAAGATAATGATTTAAGAATTTGGTCATTAGTTATCTCATTTATTTTTCTTATTCTCGGTTTGATAAATTCAAAGATACTTTCACCCTTAAATAGATTATGGTTTAAATTTGGACTACTACTTGGAAGATTTATATCACCTTTAATAATGGGGATTATATTTTTCGTAGTTGTAACACCTATTGGAATTATAATGCGGCTACTTAAGAAAGATTTATTAAATTTAAAATATAATAAAAAAGAAACTTATTGGATCGACAAATCGGGTCCTAAAAGTAAAATGAAAGATCAATTTTAGTATGAGTTTTGTTAAAGAATTTTGGGAGTTTCTAAAGGTAAGAAAAAAATATTGGCTTTTACCAATTATAATAGTTCTTGTTTTATTTGGTGGATTAATTGTTTTAACTCAAGGTTCTGCAGTAGCTCCATTTATTTATACAATTTTTTAAAGTGACTTCAATTTTAGGTATTTCTGCATTTTATCATGACAGTGCAGCCTGTTTATTAAAAGATGGCAAGATTATTGCAGCAGCACAAGAGGAAAGATTTTCACGAAAAAAACATGATCCAAGATATCCACATCATGCTGTTGAATTTGTTCTAAAGTATTCAAAAATGAGATTGAGTGAAATAGATCAGATAGTTTTTTTTGAAAAACCTTTTTTAAAATTCGAGAGACTTTTAGAAACCTATGTTGCTTTTGCACCAAGAGGTTTTATTTCATTTGCAAAAGCGATGCCATTATGGATTAAAGAGAAACTTTTCCAAAAAAATCTTTTATTTAAAAAGTTAAAAGAACACGATGAAAACTTTAAATCTGATGAAAATATTTTTTTTTCAGATCATCATTTAAGTCATGCAGCTAGTGCTTTTTTCCCATCACCTTTTGAAGAGGCAGCGGTTTTAACCGCTGATGGTGTTGGCGAATGGGCAACAACTACTGTAGCTGTTGGAAAAAAAAATGATTTAGAGATAAAAAAAGAAATTCATTTTCCACATTCACTTGGACTTTTGTACTCTGCTTTTACTTATTATACAGGTTTTAAGGTAAATAGTGGAGAGTATAAACTTATGGGTTTAGCTCCATATGGAAGTCCAATTTATGAGGACAAGGTGAAAGAATTGGTTGATATAAAAGATGATGGAACATTCAGACTGGATCAAAAATATTTTAATTATGCAACTGGTCTTACTATGACTAACGAAAAGTTTCATAATTTATTTGGACAAAAACCCCGTGATCCAAAAAATGAAAAGATTACTCAATTTCATATGGATATTGCAGCTTCAATTCAGAAAGTAACAGAAGAAATAATGATCAAGTTAGTAAAAGCTATTCGTAAAGAATATAATATCAAAAATTTATGTTTAGCGGGTGGTGTAGCTTTAAATTGTGTTGCTAACGGAAAAATTCTTCAGGAAAAGATTTTTGACAATATTTGGATCCAACCTGCAGCAGGGGATGCTGGAGGATCTTTAGGCGCAGCTTTAGCTCTCTGGCATATTGAACAAAGAAAGGAAAGAGTTATTAATTCAAGTGATGACATGAAAGGTTCATATTTAGGAACTGAATTCAATCAAGAAGAAATTGAAAAAGAGCTAAAGTTAGTAGGGGCCAATTTTGAAAAATTACAATACGAGAATTTGATAAGTAAGACAGCAGAATTTTTATCAAATGAAAAAGCGATAGGTTGGTTTCAAGGAAGAATGGAGTTTGGACCAAGAGCTCTAGGTGCTAGATCTATTTTAGGTGATCCAAGATCAGATAAAATGCAAAAAAACCTTAATTTAAAAGTTAAATATCGAGAAAGCTTCAGACCTTTTGCTCCATCAATTTTAAGAGAAGATTTATCTGATTGGTTTAGTATAAATGTAGATAGTCCTTATATGTTGTTAGTAGCTGACGTAAATTCCAATAAAAAAATTGAGATGAACGAAGAACAAAAGAAACTTTTTGGTATAGATAAATTAAATATCAAAAGATCTGAAATACCAGCAGTAACTCATGTCGATTACTCTGCGAGAATACAAACTGTTACCAAAGAGACTAATAAACCTTATTATGATTTAATCTCAAAATTTAAAGAAAAAACTGGTTGCCCAGTAATAGTAAATACGTCATTTAATGTGAGAGGAGAGCCTATAGTTAATTCTCCAACAGATGCTTTTAATTGTTTTATGGGAACAGAGTTGGATTATTTAGTCATAGGAAATTGTATTTTAGAAAAATCAAAACAAGATCCAAATCTCAAAAAAGATTACAATAAGGAATTTGAATTAGATTGATTAGTAGTTGCAAACAAAATTAATGAAAGATGATAAAATAGTGTCTTCTTTTGCTTCAATCCTTTTTGATTCTTCATCACCAAAATAAGATAATTCTCCCTTGCTCATAGGTAATTTGTAGTAAAAGTCTTTTAAATATTTCATTCTAAATTTTGAGCAATCTGCTTGATGATGAATAATACTTGATTTTTCCCCAAAATCATTAATAATTGAATATTCATGAAGTTTGATAAAAAAAACTTTATCTTTTTTTTTATTTATTTAATTTTTATCAATAAAAAAAATATTCCCATTATCTGTCTTTAAAACTTCCATCCATTCGTATTCAGCAGATAATGTTTTGAAAGATAACATAAAAAAAAAGCAGAAAAATATTAATAACTTATTCATATACAATAGGGGGTGTTCTGTTGCCAGGTGCACCCATTAATGCAAATCTGGCCAGTTTTTATCATTATATCTATCAAGTTCATTTTTACTAAAAGGCCTAAACAAAACCCAAAATATTACTATAGTTAAAGATAAAAGTATTAATGTTTTCACTTTGGTAGTTTAGTATAGTCACTAGTCTTAGTCTAGTTTGAAATCGTGAGTTTTTTTATAGTGTATTTCTAATAAATGGTGTGGTTAAATATTTTTTTTGAATTTTTTAAATACCAAAATTAAATTAATGAACATAGGAAATAAAAAAATTAATAAAAAAAAAATTGCAATTATATCGTACGGTAATTGTGCAAATTTAGGTGATCGTATAGGACAATCTATAATTTTGAGTATGATACCTTATGATTGTTATGTTGATTTTCTTAATTTGCCTCCATTTTGGAGTGATAAATACAATAATAATCACTACGATTTAGTAATAATTGGGACCGGCCATAGCATTTACCATGAAACTTTAAACAACAATAAGTTTGATAAATTTTTAGAAAATCAAAAAAAAATAATAGGTGTGTTTGGTTTACAATATCATGATTTATTAGATAAAAAAAAATTTGATAATTTCACAGAAAAATTTACTCACATATTTGTGAGAAATAAAAAAGATTTAATTTTTTTTAAAAATAAAAAGATAATTTCACATTCAGGTGATATATTAACTTCTTATTTTCCACTCACAAATTGGACAATTGATGATAAAGTAGTGATTCATCCTGATATTCAAAAAAATAGTCAAGATGGATTACAATTAGTAAAAAAAATTCAAGCTCATAAAATTGTTGAAAGTAGTAGACTTCATCCTTTGTTAGCAGGACTTCAGTCTTGTGAGGAGTTTGTTTTTCATGAACAAAAAGAAATGGGAAATGAATTAAAATCCAATAAATTTAATAATATGCTTTATGACATTTTTAACAAAAATTTCGAACCTGGAATTCAACATAAAGTTGATAGAGATTTAGTATTAAGTTACAGAAAATTTGTCTTTAATAGTTTATCATTGATTGAGGAAAAGATTAAAAAAAGTATTCAAAGTTAAGATTTATTTACTAATAATCGACATAGGATCTAATCTTGTTTGAAACCAATTAACTCTAAAATCCAAATGCGGACCTGTCGATCTACCAGTTGATCCAACTGTTCCAATAATATCTCCTTGATTTATTTTATCACCCACTGAAACCATTACACTTTCAAGATGAGAATATATTGTGGAAATACCATGTCCATGATCCATAATTATAGTCCCACCAGTATAATATAAATCATCCTCTGCCATCGTTACTGTGCCAGAGCCTGATGATTTAATCATAGTTCCTTTTTTAGCTGCGATATCAATTCCATAGTGTGGCCATTTAGGTTTACCATTTAAAATTCTTTGACTTCCATAAACTCCACTTATAATTCCTTTAACTGGCATAATGAATTGATTTTTAAAAAAAGGTAAGTCAGAATTAATTGCTCTTGCTTTTCCTATCTTATTATTTTCCTCTTTGATTCTTTTATAAACTGACTCTGGTGGAGTGACTTTACTTTCCTCTAGTCCATCTATTCTTTGGATATTATATTTTCTTTTTAAAACTTTCTTTACTATTTTCTCTTTTTTACCATCTTGAATTTTCGTTATGGTAAGGTCAAATTTTCTATCCCTATCTATACCAAAAGCAAAAAAACCATTCTTAGATACTTTAACCTCTTTTTTATCAATTATAATTTTTGCCGAAGGGTTTGTAATACCAACAATAAAATGACCCTGTAAAAATTTTCCTTTAAATTCAATAGCGTATGAGTAAGTAGGGATGAGAAAGATTATGAAAAAAAATAATCTAAATATTATTTTGCTGTCCATCCACCATCAACCAATAATGAAGTTCCTGTAATCATTGAAGCTGCATCAGAAGCTAAAAATACTACAGCTGAAGCTACCTCAGATAGTTCTGCAAATCTTCCTAAGGGAATATTATTCAGCATATCTCTTTTAAATTTTTTATCTTTCAAAAACTTTTTAGTCATGGGAGTTACAACAAAGGTTGGGCAAACAGTATTAACTCTAATGTTGTATTTTGCTAAATCTATAGACATTCCTTTGGTTAAACCTTCTAAACCAAATTTATTCATATTATAGACACTTCTTATAGGCCCACCTACATGTCCCATTTGCGATGACATGTTTACAATAGATCCTCCTAATTTTTTTCTATTTTTTGACTTTATCATTTTTAGCGCACAAAGATGGGCCAAGTTAAAACTCGCTATTGTATTAATCTTAACCATATATTCCATATCTTCCTTTTTAACTTTGGTAAAATGGGCTGGTCTATTGTTTCCTGCATTATTAATTAAGATATCTATTCTTGGCTGTTTATTGATAATTTTTTTAACTTCATCGTAATTTGTGATATCACAAACATAAGATTTACATTTTGATTTAAATTTTTTTATTTTCTTAGAAACTTCATTTAAATCTTTATTAGTTCTACTTATAATGATTAAATTTGCTCCGGCTTCAGCTAAAGCTATTGCACAAGCTCTACCAATTCCTTTGCCCGCACCAGTTACAACTGCAGTTTTATTTTTAAAATTATAATTTTTTAAGAACATTAGAAAAATAATATTTTAATATCAGTGTAAATCAACTCAATAGCAACAATAAGTATCGCAATTAAGCCAGCCCAAGCTATCCATTTATACTTTTTTATCCAATTAGATATTAATGTTGCAGCTGTTGCCATTAAAACAATGGATAAAACCAGTCCAAAAACTAATAGGTAGTAATGATCTCCAGCTGCTCCAGCAACCCCCAAAACATTGTCTAAACTCATGGTAAAATCAGCTAATAAAATTGTCCAAATTGCTTTTAAGAAACTCGAATTATCTACTTTAATGTCACTATCATGATTTGAACCTTTAACCACATCTACGTAAAGTTTATAAACAATATAAAGTAAAAGTAACCCACCAATTAATCTTAAACCTGTTATCTGCAATAAATAAGCTGTCAATAATGTTAAGATTATTCTTAGAACAACTGCACCACCAATACCCCAAAAAATAATTTTCTTTCTTTGCTCTAAAGGAAATTTTGAGGCAACCATTCCGATAATAATTGCATTGTCTCCTGCAAGCACAAGGTCTATTAAGATTATTTGTGTTAAGATAGTAATTTGTTCTGGTGTAACAAAATCAGCAAACATTAACCCCTAAGTATCATATCAGCACCTTTTTCTGCAATCATTATTGTCGGTGCATTCGTATTACCAGAAGTTATATTGGGCATTATAGATGCATCAATAACTCTTAAATTATTTAAACCTTTAACTTTAAGTGTTTCATCAACCACTGCCATATCATCTTGTCCCATTTTACATGTACCAACAGGATGAAAAATAGTTTGAGCATAATCTGCACCAGCTTTTACCAGTTCTTCATCATCATTAATATTTATTCCTGGTCTATATTCTTCAGGGTTATATTTTTTAAAAGTTTCAGACTCCATTACAATTTTCCTTGTAAGTTTTAATCCCTTTGCAGCAATCATTCGATCATGTTCGGTTGATAGATAATTAAGTTTTACTTTTGCATAAATTCTAGAATCTTTATTGGTAATATTTACGTGACCTCTACTGGTTGGTCTAATGTTTGATACAGTTGGAGTAAACGCATGGAAATCATGATTCTTTGTTGCACCTAAAGTATCCATACTCATTGGTTGAACATGCCACTGAAGATCTGGTAATTCTAATGAAGGATCACTTTTAGCAAACATACACATTTGACTAGCACCCATTGTCATTGGTCCACTTCTGTTGAAAACATATTCTAACCCAATCATTAATTTACCGAACAAACTATTAATCTTTTTATTTAACGACTTGAGCCCGTGAATTTTATAAATTGGTCTAAACATTAGATGATCCTGGAGATTTTCTCCTACTCCTTTTAGATCATGAACTATTTCTATACCTAAATTTTTTAGCTTATCAGAGTTACCTATTCCGGATGTTTGTAAAATTTGTGGAGAACCAATAGATCCAGATGATAGGATAACTTCTTTATTTACTATAACTTTTTTAAGGTCGTTTTCTTGCCAATATTCAACACTTTTTGTTGTTTTATTTTCAAAGTTAATTTTTTTTACATGAGCTTTGGTAACAATTTTTAAATTCGTTCTATGTTTTATCGGATTTAAATATCCAACAGCAGTACTACATCTAAAACCATCTTTTTCAGTAACTTGGAAATATCCGCACCCATGATTATTTCCAGTATTAAAATCTTTGGTTTTAGGTATACCAAATTCTTCTGCAGCATTTTGAAATTCATTTAGTAATGGTAATTGTATTCTTTGATCAGATACAGATAAAGGACCACCAACTCCATGAAAATCATTTTTTCCACGCTCTTGATTTTCTGCCTTGATGAAATATGGAAGAACATCATCCCAACCCCAACCAGTGTTACCTAATTGACGCCAAATATCATAATCTCTACTTTGGCCTCTAATATATAACAAACCATTAATTGCTGAACTTCCACCTAAAGTCTTTCCTCTTGGATATCTAATGGAGCGATTATTCATTGTTTCATCTGGTTCAGTTTTGTAACACCAATCAACTGAAGGATTGTGCATAGTTTTAAAATATCCAACAGGAATGTGTATCCAGGGATAATTATCTTTTCCTCCTGCCTCAATTAATAAGACTTTGTTTTGTGAGTTTTCAGAAAGTCTATTTGCTAAAACGCATCCAGCAGATCCAGCACCAATAATAATAAAATCAAAATTTTCCATCTCTAGTTGAATTAATTTTTTACTTAACTTAATTAATCATCTTTACACTCATATCAATCGATTGTCACTTGTATCAGGTTTGTTTTTCTGATTGAATTGATTACGTTAAATTTAACTAACAAGAGGAAATATAATGAAAAAAATCATTTCAATGTTATTTGCATCTGTTTTAGTACTTGGATTTGTATCTAATGCTAACGCTGCAAAAACACTAAAATGTCAGACAGTTCTTAACACTAAAGCTGATGAAGTGAAAATGTTAAAGGACTTTACTGATACAGTAACTGAATTAACAGCTGGTTCGTTAAAATTCGAAATTTTACCTGCGGGCGCAGTTGTTGGAGTTAAGGAAACTCTTGACGCTGTTGATAAAGGACTGATTGATTGTGGTTTCGCATGGACTCACTATTGGTCAGGGGATCATCCTGCTGCTATGTTATTTGGTTCGCCAGTAGCCGGTGGTGGAGTTGGTATCGACAATATTGCATTCCTATCATGGTTTCAATACGGTGGTGGTAAAGAATTATACGACCAACTTTGGAAAGAAATGGGAAGAGACATAAAAGGATTTATGATTCAACCAGTTGGTCCAGAAGCTTTAGGTTGGTTTCCAAAACCAATTAAAGATATGGCTGACTTTAGAAAATATAAGTTCAGAACTCCTCCAGGAATTCCAGGACAAACATACAAAGACATTGGTATAGCTTCTGTTGCAATGGGTGGTGGAGATATTTTACCAGCTCTTGAAGCAGGAACAATCGATGCTGCTGAATGGTGTTGTCCAAAACCAGACTTAACATTTGGTTTCCAAAAAGTATTAAAGCATTATTATTTACAAGGTTTACACCAAGTAGTCGTAAATGCTGACTTTTATATTACTGGAAAAACTTATAACGCTATGAGTGCTCATGAGAAAAAGTCTCTTGAAGTTGCTGCTAATGCTTCATTAGCAAAATCTTTAAGTTACAGAATCTATGAGAATGGTAAAGCTCTTAGAGAGTTAACTACTAAACATGGAGTAATCTTAGAGGACACTCCTTCTGATTATTTCACAGAATATATGGCTGCTGCAAAAGCATCTTTAAACAAGAATGCTAAAGATAACAAATTCTTTAATGAAGTTTATACTTCAATGAAGAATTTTGCTGATGTAGCTGTTCCTTTCTGGAGTGGTGCTCAAATGTCAAATGCGAAGCTAGGAATGGCTCACGCAGCAACATTAAAGTAATCAGTAATTAATCTTAATTTAATTAGAGCGGACTTTTAAGTCCGCTCTAGTTTTTTAATTCAAACTTATGGCAGACGAACCAGGTAAACTAGATATATCAGATGAAATGATTGCCGAAAGGCGAGGCGGTTCGGGAAAAATGCCTGATGACATGCCATTATGGATGGCAAAATCCATTACAGGAATTGATAAATTTAGTAAGTGGATTGGTAATATTGTTTGTTGGATATTAATGCCACTAATTTTTGCAATGACTTATGAAGTTCTTGCAAGAAAATTATTTTTAGCACCGACTATTTGGGCTTATGACATAAGTCGTTTTTTATACGGAGCGCTTTTTATGTTGGGTGCTGGTTATGCTCTTTCTAGAGGAGTTCATATAAGAGCAGATTTTTTATATAGAAATTTTAAAACTAAAAACCAAGGTCTAATAGATTTTTGGTTATATTTATTATTTTATTTTCCAGGCCTAATTGTCTTTCTTTATATGACAGTTGGGTTTGTTGGAGAGTCAATTCAAAGAGGAGAAAGAGGCATGGATACCACTTGGATGCCTTATATGTGGCCAATTAAAACTTGTTTGCTTATTGGTATAATTTTTTTACTAATTCAAGGTGTTTCAGAGTTACTCAAAAGTTATTGGGCAGCTAAAAAAGGTGAGTGGCCTGGAGAAACTAAATGATTGCTGAGTTTATAGATCCAGCAATCTTAGGTTTTATTCTTGTTGGCGTAATGTTATTTGCAATATTTGTTGGTTTCCCTATTTCATTTACACTAATTTTTTTAGGTTTTGTTTTTGGTTATTTAGGATTTGGAAAATTAGTTTTTTATTTAATGACACTCCAATTCTCTATGGTTATGACAGAGCAAACACTCGCTGCCGTCCCACTCTTTGTTTTCATGGGAATTATGATGGAACAAGCTGGCTTAATGGAAAGATTATTTTCAGCATTCCAAATGATGTTGGCAAAAGTAAAGGGATCTTTATATTATGCTGTTTTATTTGTCTCTGTGATTTTTGCAGCTGCAACGGGAATTGTTGGAGCATCAGTGACAATTCTAGGAATTATGGCTGCAAAATCTATGAATAGATCTGGTTATGATGTGAGACTTGCAGCTGGGACTATTACGGCTGGAGGTACATTGGGAATATTAATTCCACCAAGTATCATGTTAGTTGTTATGGGGCCAATAATGGAAATTCCAGTAATAGATTTATTCGCTGCTGCAATTCTACCTGGAATTCTTCTTGCAAGTTTATACGCAGGTTACACAACAATTAGATGTATGATTAATCCTAAATTAGGACCAGTCATACCTGATGACATGAGAGCTGCGAGTATGAAAGAAGTTTGGATTGAATTTTTTTTAGGGCTAGTGCCACCAGCAGCTTTGGTATTTGCAGCATTAGGAAGTATTTTATTTGGTTTTGCCACTCCAACTGAAGCTGCAGGATGTGGAGCAATGGGGGCTTTACTTCTTTCATTAGCTTATAAAAAATTGACTCTTCCAAAATTACAAGAAGCATTAGTCAAAACATTAGAGATAACTGCATTGATTATGGTTTTAGTTGCAGCTTCAAATTTTTTTGGTGCTGTTTTTGCAAGATTAGGAACGCCGACTTTATTAACTGAGTTTTTGTTAGGTCTTGAGATGAATAAGTATCTTATTTTAGCGATGGTTATGGTGATGATTTTTTTATTAGGATGGCCTTTAGAATGGGTACCTATAGTAATGATTATTGTCCCAATTATATTACCATTGATTGAAGCATTAGGATTTAATTTAACTTGGTTTGCAATATTAGTTGCTGTTAATTTACAAACCGCCTGGTTATCACCACCTGTTGCACTTTCAGCTTATTTTTTAAAAGGTGTTGTACCTGAGTGGGATTTGAAAGATATTTATTATGGTATGATGCAGTTTATGGTGCTGCAAGTATTTGGTTTAATTTTAATTATTATATTTCCTAAAATTGCATTATGGTTACCAACTCTCTTATATGGACAGTAGATTGTTAAAGTTCTATATTGTCTGAGTGAATCAGCAAAAATCAAATAAAACACTAGTTAATTGGGATTTAGTAACAGTAAATCCGAGCAATAAAAATTGGAACTGGAAAGATTTATTTTGTTTTTGGGGAGTTGGCATTCAAAGTGTAATTGGATTTTCTTTGATCGCATCTCTCTATGTCGTATATGATTTAAATACTTTTGTAGTATTGTTTGGAACAATTTTTGCCTCTTTATTGGTTTATTTTTTTTCAAATTTAATTGGTAAGCCATCTCAAAAATTTGGATTACCATTTGTAGTTTTATTGAGATCCTCAATGGGAGTAAGAGGAGCACAGTATATCGGATTTTTAAGAAGTATAGTTGGTATATTTATGTTTGGAATTCAAACATATTTTTTATCAAAAGCATTGGGATATTTATTAAGAATTTTGATTTTTTCTATTGATAAAACTCTTTTACAGCAAGAAATTTTTCTTATTTTTTTTATTGGATTAAACATCATAGATTGGATTTCAATTGTAGTTTCTATGGTGTTGCAAGTTATTTTATTTAGTATCGGAATGAATTATAACAAAAAAATTATTAATTTTTCTGCAATCGTTGTCTATTCCGGGATGGCGTTATTCTTTTTTATAGTTTTATTAAGTGATGTTAAATTTACAGTTAATGCATTTCTAGGTGCTTTAAGTTTTGAAAATTTTACAGATAAAAATAATATTATACCCTTGATAACTGTATCAGGAACACTTTTTGCTTATTTTTCGATTGTTATTTTAAGTTTTGGTGACTTTTCAAGGTACATTGAAAATGAAAACCAACTTAAAAAAGGGAATTTAACTTTAATATTGAATTTGATAATTTTTTCTTTTTTTGCACTTTTTATTGTCATAGGTGCAGATGCTTTTTTAAAACAAAGTCCTGAAAATATTGAAAAAATACTTACAAATCCTACGGACATAATTGGTAAGTTGAATAATTTATTATTAACTAATTTAGTTTTGATTTTTATAATTATTGCGTCAGCTTCTACAAATTTAATTGCTAATTTTATTCCATCGCAATACTCTCTTATTAATTTATTTCCTACATCATTATCATTCAAAAGCTCAGGATTAGTGATTGGTTTAATCGGACTTCTAATAGGAGTTTTTTGGCTTACTGTTTTAAGTCAAATAGGAATTTTATCAATAATAGATACAATCGGAGCTTTTTTTGGACCAATTTTTGGAATAATGATTTCTGATTATTATTTTATTAGAAAGGGTAATTTGATTAATAAAGACATTTATTCTCTAGAAAAAAATGGGTCGTATTATTTTTCAGGTGGTTGGCATATAAGAGGTACATATTCTTTATTTTTGGGATTTATTTTCTCGGCCTCAACAATTTGGAACCCTAATTTAATGTTTTTACAATCTTATGCATGGATTATTGGCGCATTAATTTCTTCAATAACTTATTACTTTTTGGCAAAAAAATAATTTAATGGACAAGATTACATTTAGTTTTGAGAATAGGACTGCAGTTATAACAGGTGGAGCTCAAGGATTTGGATTTGATATAGCTAGGAGATTTTTGAATTCAGGCGCTAAAGTAATAATTTGGGACAATGATCCAGACACACTAAAAAAATCTGTTAAAGAACTTAATAATACAAATTTAACCTCAAATGTTATTGATGTATCAAAATTTGAAGAAGTTGAAAACTGCACCAATGAAATCTTAGAAAACTCCAAGATTGACATATTAATTAATAACGCAGGAATAACTGGCCCTACTGCCCCATTATGGGAATATGATCTAGAGAAGTGGAAAAAAGTAGTAGATATTAATTTGATGGGAACGTTTAATTGTTGCAAAGCAATAGTACCAAATATGATTAAGAATAACTACGGAAGAATTGTTAATGTAGCATCTGTTGCGGGAAAAGATGGAAATGCAAATGCAAGTGCATATAGCGCAGGTAAAGCAGGTGCCATCGGACTAACAAAATCTTTAGGCAAAGAGCTTGCTGATAAAAATATAGCAGTAAATGCTGTCACTCCTGCAGGGGCAAAAACACGTATTTTACATCAAATGACTAAAGAACACGTTCAAAAAATGCTTTCTAAGGTCCCTAGAGGTCGATTTCTTGAGGTCGAAGAGTTTACTTCCTTAGTTTGTTGGCTTTCATCAGAGGAAAATACTTTCACCACTGCAGCAGTTTATGACATAAGTGGTGGTCGATCGACTTATTAACTTTTTGGTCTTTCATCAACTATTTTAGTATTAGTTGTTTTAGCTCGGCTCATTTTGACGTCATTTGACATCACTGGTGCAAAAATCATAATTGACCAGTAAATTAGTAGTATAAAAATTGAAATTGTTCTCATAATTTATACATATTAGTTAAAGATGATTTTTGAATGTTTAAATTTTGTCAAAATAATGTATTAACAATTTTTTTTAAGAAACTTTTAAATGAATATTTTTACTAAAATCTCAATTTTTATTTTTGTAACAATTGGAACCGGATTTGCGAATGAAATTAAAGTTTTTAATTTTACCACGGATGAACTGTCAAACTTAGAGGTTCGAAAGGTGAGAGGGGCCGAAAATAAGACAATTTATACAATTGGATCAAATGAAAATGGAAATTTCTTAAAAGCTGTGGCTGATAATGCAGCTTCTGGATTAGGAAAAGAGGTCAAAATTGATCTAAACAAAACTCCATTCATAAATATAACTTGGAAAATAGAAAAAGATCTACCCGGAATAAAAGAAAATACCAAAAAAGGACATGATTTTGCTGCTAGAGTTTTTGCAGTTAAAAAAACTGGTGCAACACCTTTATCTAATAGGGCTATAAATTACGTTTTCTCAAGCAATAGTGAAATTGGTTTTAGCTCACCAAGCCCCTATACAAAAAAATCAATCGATAATGTGTTAGCGAGTACGAAAAAAAACTTAGAAGAATGGGTTACCGTTAAAGCAAATGTAAAAGAAGATTTTAAAAGATTTCACAATCTAGATGTTGATGAGTTAGATGGATTAGCGATTATGTCTGATACAGATAACTCTAAAATGAAAGCTATAGCTTATTACCAAAATATATATTTCTCAGAAAATTAATTATAATTTCAAATATTTTTTTAAAAAAATATTGAAAAAAGCTAAAATCACAGCTACCAAAACATCTTCATGAGGACTAGCACCAGGATAACCAAAGTTCCATGCAATAACCAATACTAACCAAATAACAAAGATATTCATTTTATTTTATTTCTTAGATTCTATAAAATTAATTAATTATTTGATATAGTTATTTAATGCACGAAAACTTCTTTCATAAATTAAAAGTATATTACGAGGATACAGATTCTGGTGGTGTAGTTTACTATGCAAATTATTTAAAATTCTTAGAAAGAGCTAGAACAGAAGCATTATTTTCAATTGGTTACAGTAATAATAAAATTCAAGAAGAATTTAAATCTTTAATAATAGTTAAATCCTGTAATATAGAATATAAAAAATCTGCTTATTTAGAGGATGAATTGACTATAAGATCTTTTGTTAAATCAATCACTAAAACTTCTTTTTTTATGAATCAAATAATTACTAAAAATAATGAACTAATTGTTGAGGCACAAATTCACTTAGTCTTTGTTAATAAAGATGGTAAACCTATAAAGATACCTGATCAGATTTACTCAAAATTTAAACCATACTTTTGTGATAGTATTAAGAAGTAGCCAATCTCTTAGCTTTTTTAAATAATTTTATCATCATTTTTTCAGAAATTAATTTTGTATTAACGTTTCTTGGGCTTGGATGATAACTTGATAAAATTATTAAACCATTAGGTAACTCATGTGTTTTATTGTGTTTAAAAATAAATTTTTGTTCTATATTAAATTTTTGTTTGTACAATTTCACACAATTATCAAAAGCAACTTTTCCTAATGTGACTATAACTTTCAAATTCTTTAAAAATAATATTTCCTTATCAAAAAAATTAGAGCAGTTAGAAATTTCAATGTTTAGTGGTTTATCTTCAGGAGGCACACACTTAAGAATATTAGTAATATAAGTAGATTTTAGTTTTAAATTATCTTCTAGATTTTTTGATAACGGAGAATTTGAAATTCCTACCTTGTGCAAACATTTAAATAAAAAATCTCCTGATTTATCTCCAGTAAATGCTCTACCGGTTCTGGTACCACCATGAGCAGCAGGCGCTAGTCCGATGATAGCCATTTTAGAGCTTAAGTCTCCAAATCCAGGCACCGGTTTCCCCCAATACAGCTCATCTCTATTTTGTTTTCTCTTTATTGAACTTACTTTGCGGATAAACTTAACTAATCTTGGACACTTTTTACAATTAACTATTGTTTTATTCAAATCGTTTAATCTAATATCCATAAATGAAATTTTTTAATTTCCTAATAATAATATTTATATCTTTAGCATCATCTATTAAAGCAGATTTAAATGAAAATTTAATAAATCAATTAGAAGAAGGTGGAAAATTAATATTTATAAGACATGCATATGCACCTGGAAGTGGAGATCCAAATAATTTCAATTTAAACGATTGTTCAACACAAAGAAATCTAAGTGAGGAGGGAAAAAAACAGGCTAAATCTATCGGTAAATTTTTTATTAAAAATGAAATTAAAATTGATAAAGTTTTATCAAGTGAATGGTGTAGATGCAAAGAAACAGCAAAAATTGCATTTAAAGACTTTACAACAAAGAGTTTTTTAAATTCTTTCTACAGCTCTAAATTTGCAAAAAATAGGGAGAAACAGGTTAAAGCATTGAAAGAATATATTAAAAATTATAAAAACAATAATAATGAGAATTTAGTTTTAGTTACTCATTACGTTTTAATATCGGAAATTTTAAACTATGGATCATCATCGGGTGAAATAGTTGTATCTGATAAAAAATTTAATATTATAGATACTCAAGAAATATCTTATTGAATTATGTCATCAAAAAGAGCAATGAAACAAGCACAAAAACAGGCCTATGCTAGACATAGGAGCAACATAACAAATAGTAGGTTTGGATCAAGAAAGAAAAATTTCAATAAAAAAAATAAAAAGAACTAACTTTCTTTTTCAAATTTTTCTATTTTTTTACATGTTGATATTTTTGAAAGGCCTTCCTCATCGTTAAGGACCGTTCTCATGAAAATTTCTTTTTTATCTTTTTCAAATAAAATTTGGGTATAAAATTGTGGATATCCATGCTTGTGAGTTAAAATTTTTCCATCCTCTTCGTAGATACTTTGGACGTAAGAATTAGATTTTTTTACACTTAAATCCGTTAATCTGTATTTTTGGAATGTTTTTTCTTTATAAACATAATTTCTAGTCATTATTTGTTCATATAAATTAAGAATATACTCATTCTTTAGAAACTCATCTTGTTTATCATCACATTTACTCATGACAATAATTTCTGATTTTAAAATGTTAATTGGCAAAATTACAAAAAAGAAGATAATAAAAGTCTTAATTATTTTCATTTTTTTCGGCGAAAAATAAACCTATAAGCGCTAATGCTGTCCATCCTAAACCAAGAAGACCTTTATAAACACTTGTCTCTGCGCTCCAAATTCCTAGAACTAACGCTCCAAAAATTAAACCCAAAATATATATAATTAGAACTATTGATGTTTTGCTCATTTTTTTTAAGTTTTTTTTAAAAAAATACCATTTTCATTTTTATATGTATAGGTATCTTTCAAAACTTTATAATTCATTGTAAATGTCGTTGGACAAATAGATCCAATAATATATAAAACCTTGAAATTGTGGGGCGATGGCGGAATTGGTAGACGCGTCGGTCTTAGGAACCGATAGAGCAATCTGTGAAGGTTCGAGTCCTTTTCGCCCTACCACATTTAAATTATGAAAGTTACTGTTGAAAATAAAAAAGGTTTAAACAAGGATGTAAAAGTTTTTGTCGATAAAAAGACAATGAATTTATACATGGATGAGAAATATGAGGAGATCAAGGGAACTGTTAATCTAAAGGGATTTAGACCTGGTAAGGTACCAAGAGAAATTTTAAAGAGACAGTTTGGAAAGGCTGTTTTTAGTGAAGTCTTAGACAAAGTCTTGAAGGAAACATCAACAAAAGCCTTGCAAGAAAACAAAATTAAACCAGCAGGTCAACCAAAACTAGATCTTAAAACTTATGGTGAAGACAAAGATTTAGAATATATTTTATCTGTCACAGAGCTTCCAAAAGTTGAACTGAAACCAATAGAGAATATTAAGTTTGATGAGTATACGGTTAAAATTGATCAAAAGGAAACTGACAAAAGAATAAATGATATTGCAAAAAATCAACCAAACTTCAAAGAACCTTCAGAGACAACAAAAGCAAAAAAAGGTGACTTAGTTGTTTTTGACTATAATGCAACAGTTGATGAAAAAACGTTTAAAGGTGGAGAAGGTAAAAATACTCAATTAACTTTAGGAAAAGATCTTTTCTTAAAAGGATTTGATGAGCAATTAATTGGAGTTAAAAAGGGAGATGAAAAAATAGTAGATGCAACACTTCCTGAAAATTTTCCAGAAAAAGAATTTATCAACAAAAAAGCAAAATTTATTTGTAAAATTTCAGCAGTTAAAATTCCTGAAGATGTAAAAATTGATGATCAGTTTGCCAAAAATTTAGGTGCAAAAGATCTTAATGATCTTAAGTCGTTAATAACAAAACAAATAAATGATGAATATAAAAACTCTTTAGATCGTTTAACAAAAAATCAAATATTAAAAGAAATTGAAAAATTTAAGGTAAGCGAAATTCCAGAAAACTTACTTGAGGATGAAATAAAAATACTTTCTCAAGGTATGTCAGAAGATGATGCAAAAAAAAGTAGAAAAAATTTTGAAGAGGTTGCAAAAAAAAGAATTAAAGTTGGACTAATTTTAAATGAATTTGGTGAACAAAATCAAATAAAAGTCACCGAACAAGAATTACAATCTGAAGTTCAAAAACAAATTAGAATGATGCCAGGTCAGGAAAAAATGGTCATGGAATTTTATAAAAAAAATCCTAATGCATTAGCGAGTTTAAGAGGGACTGTGTATGAGGAAAAAATTTTAAATATGATTAAAGAAAAGGCTAAGCCCAATAAAAAAGAAATTTCTAAAGATGAAGCTGAAAAAATTTTAAAGGAGTCCCAAAAACAACAACTCGATCAAGAACTTAAAGATCAAAGAAAACCTGAAAAAAAAGCTGATGTAAAAAAAACAGCAGACAATAAAACAAAGCCAAAAGTCAAAAAGACTAAATCAGTAGCTAAAAAAATAAAAAAAGTTAGCCAAAAGTAATCTCAAGTTGTATAAGTAAAACGAATCAACTTATGACAAATAAAATATTTGAACATATGAGCAACTTAGTGCCTATGGTTGTTGAACAGTCTAATAGAGGCGAGCGTGCTTATGATATCTATTCAAGATTGTTAAAAGAAAGAATAATTTTCTTAACGGGTCAAATAAATGATACTGTTGCATCATTAGTAACTGCGCAATTATTATTTTTAGAAGCTGAGGATCCAAAGAAGGAAATATACTTATATATAAATAGTCCAGGTGGTCTCGTTACAGCTGGTTTAGGTATTTATGATACCATGCAGTATGTTAAACCTGATATTTCAACTTTATGTATTGGTCAAGCAGCATCAATGGGTTCTTTTTTATTATCCGCTGGAAAAAAAGGTAAAAGATTTTCATTACCAAACTCAAGAATAATGGTCCATCAGCCATCCGCAGGTTTTCAAGGTCAAGCTACAGATATAGAAATACACGCTAATGAGGTTTTATCATTAAAAAAAAGATTAAATGAAATTTACTCAAAACATACAGGTAAAACTGTCGATGAAATTAAAACTGCTTTAGAGAGAGATAATTTTATGACAGCTGACTCTGCAAAGTCTTTTGGCTTAATAGACGAAGTAGTAGAAAAAAGATCTTAAAACACAAGATATTGAAATTGTAGTATTCCTAACTTGATTACTATGACTCATTTATAATAAAGTAGGTTAATTGATTCGTTTAAAAATTTTATGAACACAAATAATAAAAATATTCTTTACTGCTCTTTTTGTGGAAAAAGCCAGCACGAAGTTAGAAAATTAATTGCTGGACCTACTGTCTTTATCTGTGATGAGTGTGTTGAATTATGTATGGATATCATCAAAGAAGAAAGCAAAGATACTTTCGTTAAACATCAAGATGGACTGCCTTCTCCAAAAGAAATCTGTTCAGTTTTGGATGATTATGTTATTGGTCAAGCTCACGCAAAAAAAGTTTTATCAGTAGCTGTTCATAATCATTATAAAAGATTAAATTACGAAAGCAAAACAAGTAAAAATGTTGAGTTGGCAAAATCAAATATACTTTTGGTTGGACCAACTGGTTGTGGAAAAACCTTATTAGCACAAACTCTTGCAAGGATACTTGACGTGCCTTTCACAATGGCAGATGCAACGACATTAACTGAAGCAGGATATGTTGGTGAGGATGTAGAAAATATAATTTTAAAATTATTACAAGCTGCAGATTATAATGTGGAAAAAGCTCAAAGAGGGATTGTTTATATTGATGAAGTTGACAAAATTAGCAGAAAATCTGAGAACCCCTCGATAACCAGAGATGTATCAGGTGAAGGTGTTCAGCAAGCTTTATTAAAAATTATGGAAGGAACTATTGCAAGTGTTCCACCACAAGGAGGAAGAAAACATCCTCAACAAGAATTTTTGCAAGTTGATACTACAAATATTTTATTTATTTGTGGTGGAGCCTTTGCGGGATTAGATAAAATTATATCTCAAAGAGATAAAGGCACATCAATTGGTTTTGGGGCTGATGTAAAAAATACATTAGATAAAAAAACAGGTGAATGGATGAAAGGCTTAGAACCAGAGGATCTTCTTAAATATGGTTTAATCCCCGAATTTATTGGAAGGTTACCAATGATAGCAACATTAGAAGATCTTGATGAAAAATCATTAATTAGAATATTACAAGAACCGAAAAATTCTTTGGTAAAACAATATCAGGAACTTTTTAAACTTGATGGTGCTAAATTAACATTTAAAGATAATGCATTAAAGGAAATTGCTCTAAAAGCAATTAGGAAAAAGACTGGTGCAAGAGGTTTGAGGTCAATCTTGGAAAACGTACTATTAAAAACAATGTATGACTTACCTAGTCAAGAAAATATTGAGGAGGTAATAATTGATTCTACAACTGTCAAAGGCCAGTCTGAACCAATTATAGTTCACTCAAAAACAGACAATAAATCCAAAACAAATAAGACAACAGCGGCGTAATAGCCTTAATAAATAAGAAAAAGGTATTGCAAAATAAATTATAATATCCATATTTGTAAGATGGATATTAAAATATCATTACCGCTACTTCCGCTAAGAGATATCGTAGTTTTCCCATCAATGGTAATTCCTTTGTTTGTAGGAAGAGATAAATCTATATCTGCCTTGAATGAGGTTATGAAGAAAGAAAAAAAGATTATTTTAGTAACTCAAAAAAATTCGGAGATTGACGATCCAAAAAAAACTGACATATTTATGTATGGTTGTGAAGGAAGTATTCTTCAATTATTAAAATTACCAGACGGGACTGTCAAAGTTTTAGTAGAGGGTGTAAAAAGAGTAAAAATTCTGGATTTTAAGGATAATGAGAAATTTATTATCTGTGATTACACTCCATACAACGATGTTTTAAATAACGACGAAGATCTATACCCACTTGCAGCAACAGCTGTAAGAAGATTAGAAAAATTAACTTCGATTAACAAAAAAATTTCAGGTGAAACCATCAATAATATTAAGCAGTTAAAAGACCCATCTCAAATAGCAGATAACATTGCTTCACACTTGACAGCATCAATTTCAGAAAAACAACAAATTTTTGAAACAATTGATGTTAAAAAAAGATTAAATGCAATCATCAAATTGATGGAGAATGAAACAAGCATTATTGGAGTTGAAAAAAGAATTAGGGGAAGAGTTAAAACTCAAATGGAAAAAACTCAAAGGGAATATTACTTAAATGAGCAACTAAAGGCTATACAAAAAGAACTTGGTGAGATTGAGGATGGCAAAGATGAGAACACAAATTTAAATAAGGCTATTTTAAAATCTAAAATGCCTAAAGATGTTGAAAAGAAATGCATGCAAGAATTAAAAAAATTAAAAAACATGAGTCCAATGTCTGCCGAAGCCACAGTTGTTAGAAACTATTTAGATTGGATGATAGATCTACCATGGCATAAAAAAAGTGAAGTAGATATAGATTTAAAAAAAGCTTTAAATATACTTGATAAAGATCATTTTGGATTAGAGAAAATTAAAGAGAGAATAATAGAATTTTTAGCAGTTCAAAAAAGAATGGAAAAAATTAAAGGTCCAATTTTGTGTTTAGTTGGCCCTCCAGGTGTCGGTAAAACTTCACTGGGTAAATCAATTGCAAAAGCTACAAATAGAGAATTTGTCAGAATGTCGGTTGGTGGAATGAGAGATGAAGCTGAAATAAGGGGGCATAGAAGAACTTACATTGGATCATTACCAGGTAAAATTATCCAGATGATGAAAAAAGCTGGAACTAAAAATCCTTTAATTTTATTAGATGAAATAGATAAGATTGGAAATGATTACAGAGGAGATCCATCTTCGGCTTTATTAGAAGCTTTAGATCCTGAACAAAACACAACATTTAATGATCATTACCTTGAAGTCGATTATGATTTATCAGATGTAATGTTTGTAACGACAGCAAATACGTTAAATATTCTACCACCACTTTTAGATAGAATGGAAGTAATAAGATTGGCTGGTTATACAGAGGATGAAAAAATTAATATTGCCAATAAATTTCTTCTTCCCAAACAAATTAAAGATAATGGCGTTAAAGAAAATGAAATGAAGATGGATGATGATATTATAAAAGAAATCATAAGAAGATACACGCGAGAGTCAGGGGTAAGAAACCTAGAAAGAGAAATTTCTAAAGTTGCAAGAAAAGTTGTTAAAAAAGTTGTTTCTGGAGAAGAAAAAGAAGTCAATGTTAATAATAAAAATTTGTCCGATTTTCTTGGAGTTCCTAAACATAAATTTGGTGAACTTGAAAATGACAATAAAGTTGGAATTGTTACTGGTTTAGCTTGGACTGAATATGGTGGTGAAATATTAAAAATTGAGACAGTAACAATGCCTGGAAAAGGCAGAATGCAGATCACTGGTAAATTAGGAGATGTAATGCAAGAGTCAGTAAAAGCAGCAAAGTCTTTTGTAAGATCAAAATGCTTAGAATATGGAATAATCCCGCCGCTGTTTGAAAAGAAAGATTTTCATATTCATGTTCCTGAGGGTGCAACACCTAAAGACGGACCGTCTGCAGGAATTGCGATGGTAACATCAATTGTTTCATCTATTACAACAATACCTGTTAGAAAAGATGTTGCAATGACTGGTGAAGTAACTTTGACAGGTCAAGTTTTACAAATTGGGGGTTTAAAAGAAAAATTATTGGCTGCGCATAGAGCTGGAATTAAACAAGTTTTAATCCCTAAAGAAAACGAAAAAGATTTGGTTGATATGCCAAAAAAAATAATTGATGATATAAAAATTACCGCTGTAGAAAACGCCGATGAAGTTCTAAAAATTGCTTTAACAAAAGAACTTAAAAAAACAGAATGGGTTGAGGTTGATATGTCTAAAAAAGACGACAAATCTCAGGCAAGTATTCAATAATATTTATATAGATATATGGAACTTGTATTATTTCTTTTAATCTCGTTATTTGTTGTTTATTACTTATTTAGACCGACCTCGAAAGAAGAAGAAGATAATTTTAACTCCAAAAATAATTGGAGAGGTGGTTTTTAAATAGATCATAGGTTTTTTAAATTTAAAGAAACTTCATCAATAACACTTTTCCATTCATTAAATCTGTCTTGCTGAAAGTACTTGGCTGTTGGATACCTTAATGACTTTTTTTTATTAAAAGGAAATAAAAATGCAGGATTTTTCCTTAATAATATCCAAGTTTCTATACCTGTAGCACAAGATATATGAGCAATGCTTGTATC
>CACGVC010000005.1 GCA_902576335.1 uncultured Pelagibacteraceae bacterium | reverse complement strand
TGCTAACAAATTCTGACCCTTCTTCATCTTCATAATTTAATTTTTCATTACCAAATGAATCTTCATTGTTATTAGAAACAAATCTAAATGTAAGGTTAGCGGTTTTTCCTAATAAAGTTTTTATTCTCATAGGATCATCAAGGCCAGGAAGTTCTACTAATATTCTGTCATTTCCTCTTTTGAGAATATTGGGTTCATTCGTTCCCACTTCATCTATTCTCCTTCTTACTATTTCGAGAGCCTGTTCCTGTGAAGATGTTTTGAGTTTTATTAAACCTTGCTTAGAAAAAATTACACTTAAAAAATCATTCTCTTCAGCTATTTCTAGTTGGTGTGATTTAAATCTTTCATAATAAGGATTTATTTCACTTTTTTTATCATTGAATATATCTAGGACTTTTTGTTTATCCTTCTCATTAACTTTAAATAGAATTTTTTCATTTTGAAGTATAAAATTTACTAACTTTATATTTTTTCCTTTAAAATAATCTCGTAAAGTAATCGTTAAATTTTGAAGTTTTTGCTCAATAACAGGTTTATTATCAATTTCTAATAAAAGATAAGATCCACCTTGAAGATCTAAACCAAGATTTATATTCCTTTTAAGAAAATTATTATCAAATTTAAATAAATTGGATGATGCAATCAAAATTAAAAATAAAGATATAATTAGAATGAAAGTTATCTTTAATTTAGAAAAATATAACACACTATTAAATTAGACTATTTCTTTGGTTCTTGAGAATTCATTAAGCTTTGAATTCCTGTGCCTCTTATGACTTCAACAGTTACATTTTCTGCAATTTCAACCTCAACTTTATCATTATCTACAACTCTTGTGATAATCCCAGTTATTCCACCTGATGTTACAACTTTATCTCCTTTTTTTAAATTTTCGACCATAGCCCTATGTTCTTTTACTTTTTTTTGTTGAGGTCTAATAAGGAAAAAATAAAATATTACAAAAATTAATATTAACGGTATAAACTGACCAAATCCTGAACTATCCATAAAACTCCTAATTTTAGTTTGAATATTTATACTATCTAAAGAATTAAAACAACTTTATTTAAGTGAAATTTTTTCTAAATTATTCATATAAGGACGTAACGCTTTTGGGATTAGAATAGAGCCATCCTTTTCTTGATAGTTTTCTAAAATTGCGATCAAAGTTCTACCTATTGCTAGACCACTACCATTTAATGTACCAACATGCTTTGTGTCTTTATTTTGAGTTTTATATCTTGCTTTCATTCTACTCGCTTGAAATGTAGAACAAGAAGAACAAGAGGATATTTCACGATATCTATTCTCCGATGGCAACCATACTTCTAAATCATAAGTTTTTTCTGCACTAAATCCCATATCACCACTACATAGGATAACTTTTCGATAAGGTAATTCAAGTAAATCCAAAATACTAGTCGCACAATTAGTCATTCTTTCAAGTTCCTCTAGACAATTATCTTGCTCTACAATACTAACAAGTTCAACTTTATAAAATTGATGTTGTCTTATCATCCCCTTAGTGTCCTTACCGTAACTACCTGCCTCTTTTCTAAAACAAGGCGTTGAAGCAACAAATCTCATTGGTAAATCTTTTTGATTTATAATTTTATCTTTAACAATGTTTGTTAAAATCACCTCAGCTGTTGGTATAAGAAATTTTCTTTCATTTCCCTCCTCGATTTTAACTTCAAATTGATCATTTTCGAATTTAGGTAATTGTCCTGTGCCATACATAGTGGTTTCTGAAGCTAATAATGGCGGTGATATTTCACTATAACCATTTTTAGTTACATGAGTATCTAACATAAAATTTGATAATGCTCTTTCCAATAAAGCTAGTTTATCTCTCACAAAAACAAATCTTGATCCGGTAGTCTTTGTTGCTAATTCAAAATCAAGCATGCCAAGATATTCACCTAATTCATAATGACTTTTAACTTTAAAATCAAAATTTGGGATTGTTCCAGATTTCATGACTTCAATATTGTCATTTTCATCTTTACCAATCGGAACATCCTTGTGTGGAATATTTGGAATATTTGATAAAATACTATCTAATTCTATTTTAATTTTTTTTTGCTCTTCTATAATCTCATCAATATCTTGAGATAATTTTTTTGATTTTTCAAACAATGATTTATCTTTAGATTTGGATATTTCTTTTTTTTCTTGCTCTAAAGATTCTTTTTTTTGAATTAATTCTCTATTTTTTTTGTCTAATTTTTCTAAATTTGGAAGATCTATTTCAATAGATCTTTTTGCTAAAGACTTTTTAAAATCATTAAAATCTTTTCTAATCTCTTTAAGATTGTGCATCAGATTTTTCTAAATTTTTATTTTCAATAAACCTTACTGAAAAAATTGATAATTCATATAAAATTAGTAAAGGTATCGCTAATCCAATCTGAGTTATTGGATCGGGTGGTGTTAATAATGCGGCAGCTGCAAATATAATTACAACAACATATTTCCTTCTTTTTTTTAAAAAATCAGAGTCAATTAATCCGACTCTTGCTAGCAAACTTAAAACAACTGGGAGCTGAAAACTTATTCCAAAAGCAAAAATTAATTTCATAACTAAAGAGAGATATTCGTTCACTTTAGCCTCTAATTGGATTGGTAAATTGGTAGAAACACCTGAGCTTTCAAATGAAAGAAAAAATTTAATTGCTAGAGGCATTATCAGGTAATAGACAAGTAACCCTCCTAAAAAAAATAATACAGGTGTTAAAACTAAATAAGGTAAAATCGCGATTTTTTCATGCTTATAAAGTCCTGGCGCAATAAACTTCCATATTTGCATTAAAATATATGGACAGGTTACAAAAAAAGCAGTGAAAAAAGAAACTTTCAAATAAGTTAAAAAGGTCTCTTGAAGAGCAGTAAATATTAATCTTCTATTTGTCTCATCTTCTTTGACTGCTTTAGCATAAGGTTCAACCAAAAAACCATAAATATGCTCAGCAAAAAAATAACATCCTACAAAAAAAATAATTAGAAATATGAAACTGTGTATTAACCTTTTTCTTAATTCGGCTAAATGACTAATAAAACCTGTATCTTTATCATCGTTAGTCATTTTTCTTTTCTTCTTTTTTTTCTTTCATCTCTTCATCAATATCGATGTTAGAAACTTCATTTTGAATATTATTGACATACCTTTTAGCAGTACCAATCCAAGAGCCAACCTTTTTAAGCATTATTGGAAAGTCTTTTGGTCCCAGAATAACAATAGCAATACCTACGACAATTAAAATTTCAAACCAACCAATTGTAGGCATGTGGTTTATTCTTTGTTGTTAGATTTATTATTGTCCTGATTCTCGTCAGAAATATTTTTAGGTTCTGACTCATCTGTTACATCAGATGCCATACCTTTTTTGAAACTTTTAATACCCTTGGCTACATCGCCCATCAAACTAGATATTTTCCCACGACCAAATAGTAAAACAACTAATATAACTACTATAGCTATTTGCCAAATTCCTATGCTCATGAATAACTTATAACCTTTTTATTTAAAATTTAAAGTAGCAAATTACTTTTGCTCATCCTTATCAAGAGTGCTACTCAACATTTCATCAATATTTGAGTAAATGTCCTCTTTTTTTTCTTCTTGTTTTTCCTTGTAAAATTTTCCTGTACCAAATATTGCATTATCTATATTAGCGCTATCAATTAAACCTGCGGCTCCTAACTCATCAACAGTAGGTAAATCAGATAACTTTTGAAGGTTAAAATGACTTAGAAAATTGTCAGTTGTAACGTATTGGATTGGTTTTCCAGGAACATCTTTTCTTCCACCAGGCTTCACCCAATCTAATTCCATGAGTATCTCAATAGTATTTGTTCCAAAAGCTACACCTCTAATTTCCTCAATTTCTGCTCGGGTTACAGGTTGATGGTAAACAATAATTGATAAAGTTTCTATTGCAGCCCTAGATAATTTTTTTTCAACAGTCTTTTCTTGTACCATCAAACTTGACAATTTGGCTGACGTTCGAAAAGACCATTTATTAGATATACAAACTAAATTTATTCCTCGATCTTTATATTCATTTTGTAGTTTTTTTAGAATTTTTTCTACATCTGATTTTTTAGAAATTTTACTTTCAATAGTACTAATGTCTAAAGGTTCAGCTGCAGCAAAAATTATTGCTTCAATTTCTTTTTCAACATTTGATAATTTTGGGGGAAAATCAATTATATTATTTTTTTTCTTCTTTTTAATCATTTATTTTCTTTTATGTAAATCTCTTCAAAAAGGTCGTCTTGTTTTATTTTTAAATTTCCCTCTTTAACTAATTCTAATGAACCAGCAAAAATTCCAGCAGTTCCAGTACTTTTAAATTTTTTCTCAATTTTAAAATTTTTTGGTATCAAATCATCTAATTTTTTCCAATCTAAGAGTTTACCAAAAAAGTCTCTGATAGTTTTTATGCCGTCTTCAGTTGTAAAAACTGGAAGCCTTGGGATATTAATTTTTTGAAAATCTTTAGTCATTAAGATAGAGGAGTAAGTTTTTAAAAGATCAAATAGACTTATGTTATATTCGCTATTATAAATTGGTCTTATTCCAGCCTTCATGCCTCTTGACCTGATCTCTTTTCCAAGACGTTTTCGCTTGAGCATTTGATCTGACAATAATCTTATTAATTCTAATTTTTTAAGTTGTAATTTTAATTTTTCAGCAACTTCTTGAAGTTTGAACTCTTCGTCTGGAGAGCTTGGTAATAATAATTTTGATTTTAGGTAAGCTAACCATGTTGCCATTAACAAATATTCAGATGCTGTCTCTAAATTTAAATTTGTTTCATTTTTAATATAATCATTAAATTGATCTGCTAATTTAGTTATTGATATTTTTTCTAAATTTACTTTTTGAGCTTTTGCAAGATCTAGTAAAACATCTAGTGGACCATTATAATTTTCAATTTGAACTTTGAAAAATTCAGAATCGTTGAAAGACATATACCAATATTATCTTAAAATATTGTAAAATTGTGATGTTTTTTTTATTATAAATTTACTTACTAAAGGTGAGTTTTTACCAACAATTTCCATTTCTTTTAATTTACCATTGCAATGTAACGCTAAATTACAACCAGCTTTAAAAGTATCAATTGTATTTATTTTGAGACCCTTTTTAAGGCTTTTCATTGATAAATCATCAGAAATTAAGAGATTTTTAAAACCAACTTTTTTTCTAATAATATTTATCATTTTTCTAGAATGAGTAACTGTATTGTCTTTATCAATTTGATTAAAAATCAAATGACCAGTCATTGCAAAAAAAGAGTCTTTATTTTTAAAAGCTTTAAAATCATTTTTTAAAAGATATTGAAGCGATTTATTAATATATGGAGTAGAAAAATGGCTATCTACTTTAGCAAGACCATGTCCAGGTATGTGCTTTATGATAGTGCCAATAGAATTTTCTTTATAAGTTTGAATGCATATATCACCAATTTTAGAGACAATATTAGGATCTCTTGAAAAGGATCTGTCTCCAATTATTTTACTGAAACCACTAATTTTAAGATCTAACACTGGAACAGAATTGATGTTTATTCCCAATTCTTTTAATAAATACGACGTTTTATCTATAAAAATTTTAAAGTAAATATCAAAATCTTTTTTATTTTTAACATATTTTTTTCCAAAAAAGTCAGAGGTCAAGTTTTTAAAAGAAATGATATTTTCTAATCTGCTTACACGTCCACCCTCTTGATCAATCATTATAGGGTATTTCTTATCATTGAAAATATTTCTTATTTTTGAAGTTAGTTTTTTAGTTTGATTTAAATTCTTGATATTTCTAGTAAATAAAATAACCCCCCACGGTTTGTATCTTTTTAAAAAAAGTTGTTCCTTTGAACTAATTTCAGTCGATTTAAGACCAACTATAAATGCTCTACGATTATTCATTACTTTCTAACAATTTCCAAAAGTTATATTTTTTTTTATTGGATTTGATATCTTCAACGTATTCAATTATATTTTGAGTATCACTTTTTAAAACTGGTAATTTTTTTACATAATTATTTATTTTCGTATCAATATTGCTTAATGATCTATATGACCTTTTTTTATTCTCATCAGAAAAATAATATCGAATAGTAAAAAATAAGAACAAAGAAATTAAGATAATAAATACTAAATACTTAATTTCTTTAATCATTACATTTTTTCTGGTGTTGAGACACCAATAATATTCATACCTGATTTAATTACATTGGAAATAACTTTAATAAAAATCAATTTATCATTATCGATTTTTTTTTGTTCATTTATAAATCGTTTATCTGGATTATCTTTTCCTAAATTCCAATAAGAATGAAATAGTGATGATAAGTCATAAAGATAAATAGCTACTCTATGTGGCTCCAATCTATTACATGATATATCTATACATTTTGGCCATTCAGCTATCTTTTTTAAAATTTGAATTTCATCATTTGAATATCTAAAATCATAACTATCAATATCTAATTCAGAACTTAAATCTTTATTTAAATGTCTAAATACAGAAGCTATTCTTGCGTAAGCATATTGTACATAATACAGAGGATTTTCTTTTGACTTCTCCACAACGTTATCAAAATCGAAATCTAATTCTACATCACTACTTCTATTTAACATTATAAATCTAGTAGCATCTTTGCCGACTTCACCTATTAGATCATCTACAGTAATATAGTCACCTTTTCTTTTTGACATTTTAAAAGGTTTTTTATCTTTTATAAGTTTTACGAGTTGGCTTACCTTACACATTAATTTGATCTTTGAATTGGATAACGCATCAACAGAAGATGAAATTCTTTTAATATACCCAGCGTGATCAGCGCCTAAAATATTTATTAAACAATCAAACTTTCTGTCTAATTTATTTTTATGGTAAGCTACATCGCTTGCAAAATAAGTCCATGAACCATCACTTTTTTGTAATGCTCTATCTTTATCATCACCAAAATCAGTTGATTTAAAAAGAAGCTGCTCTCTTTCCTCCCAATTATTTTTATCCTCTCCGATTGGTGCTTTAATTTTACCTGTATAAACAAAATTATTCTCTTTAAGCGTTTGAACAACTTTTTCTACTTCTTTATTAGAAACTAATTTTTTTTCACTGACAAAACTATCATGATTAATTCCAAGACTATTAAGATTTTTTTTAATTAGATTTAATGCCTCTTGAATTGACAAAATAGTTAGATTTTCAGAAATACTTTCAAAATTTTCAAAGTTTAGGTCTTTATTTGATTTTATAATATTTTGAGCAAAATCTTTTATATAATCGCCTGGATATAAGTTTTCATCATTAGACGGGAAGTTCTCCTTAAATTTTATTTCTCTAATTCTAAAATAAACTGATTTTGTAAAATTAATTATTTGATTACCATAATCATTTACATAGTATTCTTTTGTTACCTTATGATTATTGTACTGTAACAAATTTGCCGTTACGTCACCTAAAATAGCACCTCGACAATGACCTACGTGTAATGGTCCAGTCGGATTGGCAGATACAAATTCTATTAAATAATTTATTTTTTTTTCTTTTTTATTTACTCCAAAACTTTTGTAATTTTCGATTACGTCTTTAATAAAATTTGTCCAAAATGTTGGTTTAAATTTAATATTAATAAAACCAGGCTTTTCAATTGATATCCTTTCAATTTGCTCGTCATTATCACTTAAAATTGGAGATAAAATTTCAGCAATATCATTAGGTGTCTTTTTATTAATTTTTGCTAAGAACATTGCTACATTTGTTGAAATATCACTATCGAATTTGACCGGTGGAATCTCAGCGGTAATTCCTTCCAAATTTTCAGGCAAAATAATCTTATTTTGTTTAGACAAATCTTTAAGAATGTCTTTTATCTTAATTAGATATAGATCAAAAATATTCATTTTAAATCTTTATATAAATTAATAGCATATCTGTCAGTCATCCCAGATATAAAATCAGAAATTGCTCTAAACTTATCAACAGAAAGTTCTTTTCTTGAAATAAATTGCTTGGGATTTTTCGTAATCATTTCAAAAAGTTTTTTGATAATATATTTTCCTCTGTTATTTTTTTTCAAGACATTTTTGTTATTGTACATTTTTGATTTTAGGAAAAATCTAATCTCATAATCTGAATTCTTTATATTGTCAGAAAAATCTACGGTTAAATCTTTTGTTTTTTTTATATCTTTAGACTCTTTAATTCTATTTTTTTTTAGATTATTTAAAGTATTAGATATTAAATCTTTTATCATTATATCAATTGAATCTCTTATGATCTGATATACTGCGATATCATAGTTATATCTATTTATTTTTCTTTTATATTTTTTATAAATGTTTTTAAAAAAATCTATTTCAATTAACTCCTCAATTGAAAATAAATTAGCCTTAAGTCCATCTTGTATGTCATGATTATTATAAGCAATATCGTCTGAAATAGCTGCAATTTGAGCTTCTAATGGTGGATATGTTTTAAAATTGATTAAATTCTTAAACTTTTTTGTGCCTATTAAATCATTTACTAAATTTAAGTCCTCCACTGGCCCGTTGTGTTTTAAAAGGCCCTCCAAGGTCTCTATTGATAAATTTAGACCGTTAAATTTCATATATTTATTTTCTAAAAACATCACAATTCTCAATGTTTGCAAATTATGATCAAACCCACCGTGTTCAGCCATGCAATCATTTAAAGATTCCTCGCCTGCATGGCCAAACGGAGTGTGGCCTAAGTCGTGCGCCAAGCTTAAGGTCTCTGTTAGATCTTCATTTAAATTAAAATAACGCGCTATAGACCGTGCAATTTGAGATACTTCCATTGAATGAGTTATACGGGTTCGATAATGATCACCCTCTGTGTTTACAAACACTTGAGTCTTATGTTTTAATCTTCTAAATGAAGCGCTATGTATGATTCTATCTCTATCCCTTTGAAATGGAGATCTATATTTTGAGGGTGTTTCGTAAAATATTCTACCCTTACTTTTGAATAATCCTAGCTTTGAGTAATTTTTCATCCTTTAAAATATAAATTTTAGTATTATATTACTAATATCAGTGATCAATTATGATTAAAGAAATTAAATTTACCGATAAAGCACTAAAACAGATCAATGTTCTTTTATCTAAAAAAGATAAAGGCTCTTTTTTTAGAATCGCTATCAAGGGTGGTGGATGCTCAGGTTTTCAATACGAGTTTACTTTTGACAAAGAAAAAAATGATGATGATTTAAATTATCAAAATATTTTAATTGATAAAACTTCAGCAGATTTACTCAAAGGATCAGAAGTTGATTATGTCTCTGAATTAATTGGTGAGCAATTTAAGATTAATAATCCACAAACAAAATCATCTTGTGGTTGTGGTGTCTCCTTTTCACTTTAATGATAATCTCATCATGGAATGTAAATTCTGTTAGGGCTAGAATTGAAAATATAAAAACTTATCTCCTAAAATATAAGCCTGATATTTTGATGATGCAGGAAATCAAAACCGAGGACTTAAATTTTCCTTATGACGACTTTTCATCAATGGATTATGAAAGCCACGTATTTGGTCAAAAAAGTTATAATGGCGTAGCAATTATTTCTAAAGGGAAATTAAAGAATATCAGAAAAGACCTAATTAAAGATAAATTAAAACAATCAAGAATAATTTCTGCTGAAATTGAATATAAGAAAAAAAATATTCAATTAATCAATATTTACACTCCTAATGGTAATCCAGTCGACACTGAAAAGTATGATTACAAAAAAAAATGGCTCAATGACTTAATTAAACAATTAAAAAATTTAAGTAAAAAAAATCAAAATATTATTTTGGCTGGGGATTTTAACATAATACCATCAGCGGAAGATGTATATAATCCTAAAAGTTTTGAAGATGATGCCTTGTTTAGATTAGAGATAAGAAAAAAATTGAGAGAAATGATTAATCTAGGTTTTAATGATGTCTATAGACATTTTTATGATGCCAAAGAAGGTTATACTTTTTGGGACTATATGAGAGGCGCTTGGCAAAAAAATAACGGAATGAGAATAGATCATTTTTTAGTTTCAAATTCTCTGATAGACAATATTAAAAGTATTAATATTAATAAAGATCCTAGAGGACGAGAAAAGCCATCAGACCACACTCCTATAGAAATAACTTTAGCTTAAAGACTTTGTCTTACTTACTAGGTTGTCATTTATATTTTGGGATCTTTATTTAATTTATTTCTAATGTTCGTGATTATGCTCTTCATTTAAATTCTTTATATCAATCTCTCGAATATCAATAATCGGTTTTGCTATCCGCCAATTTCTTACTCTTCCACCCTCTGCTCTCTCGGTTATTATGGTTTCTATAGGTGGACAATTAGGTTCATGGCAACTTAACTCAGCCATACTTAAAATAGATGTTTCAGGTATTTGATATTTTTTCGAAAATAGAATTTTTAAATTTCTAATAGTTTCCGCATTTGGTTTTTTTTTATTGAACATAAGTTAATTTTTTTCCTCATCCCAAATCGATGTCCATAAAATATTTCCTCCCATATCTCCTATTAAAAGATGTGAGCAATCATCAGTGACCGCAATGGCAGAAACTTCAAATTCAGTAAAACTTCGAATAATTATTGTATTATTGGCTTTTTCAATTTCTGATAAATAAACTGAGCCATCACTTAGTCCAGTTAAAATTGCATTCTCATTAGGAAATGATTCAACAAATGTGACTAATTGTTTTCCTACATACGGAATACAAATTGGTTCACGACCTACTGGTCCATCGCCGTCAAATGGCCAACATACAGCATCATTAGCACCAGATGTTGCTAAATATTTTGAGTCACCTACAAAGGTGAAACTTTTAACTTTTGCACCATATCCTGACATTGCAGAGTCAATCTTGTCTTTTAATCGCCAAAAATGAAGTTGGTTTTCCTGCATGGACGTCACCAAGTATCTGTCGTCAGGACTAAAAATGACTTTATTATGAGAACCTTTCCAAATTAAATCAGAAGAAGTCCATTTGTTGCTATAATCTTTTTTCCAAAGAGTAACTCCACCATATCTAGAAACTGCTAATTTTCTACCTTTAGAGTCGAAAGCTACACCACCAATAGTGCTGTCATGCTCTAACAGTTTTGGTTCTTTTTTATTTGGCATCCAGAGATATACAATATTTCCGGATGTGCAAACCACGCTGCCATTTTTTGATGTAACATGATCTACCCAACGAGTACCAAAGTTACTAATCTCATTTATATTTCCATCTAGAGAAATTCTTAAAAAACGACCATCATCTCCACCAGTTAAAATATGATCCCCATCTTTTGCCATACAAAGAACAATACCTTTATGAGCTTTTATAGGTTCAGAGCTTTTTCCAGGCGAGAAAATTCTAACAGTTCCATCTCCAAATCCAACAGCTATAGAATCGCCAACTGTAACAGCATTGATAACGGGAATTCCAAGTCTTAACTCTTTTCCTCGGTTTTCAAATTTGGTTTTATTTAACTGTGGAAAATTATTTAGATCAGCTTTCATGCCGATTTGCAGTTTTCAAATCCTTCCTTCAAATTCATAGTTTCAAGATTTCGGCCAATAAAAACTAATCGAGAACTACGTTCTTTTCCCTCTGGCCATTTACCCATTGGTGAAGCATCCATGAGCATATGCACACCTTGAAATACATATCGATCACTTTCTCCAGTAAAGTCAAGAATTCCTTTTGTTCTTAAGATATCTTGACCCTTGGTTTGTAATAATTTGGTAAACCAATCTTGAAATTTCTCCATATCTAAAGGAGTATCAGAAACAAAGGATAAGCTAGTTACATCGTCATCATGCTCATGATCATGATCTGATGTAAGAAAATCAGGCTCTACTTCTAAAACACGTTTTAAACTAAATGCATCAAGATTAAGAACTTCGTTCAAAGGAACTCCACATTTAGTGGTATTAATAATTTTACCAAAGGGATTAATTTTTTTAATTCTCTGTTTTACAACTTCTAATCCATTTTCATCGACGAGATCTATTTTATTTAGTAATACAACGTCTGCAAAAGCAATTTGTTCTTCTGCTTCGTGATGATCGGTTAATTGAGAACTTAAATGAACAGCATCTGCAACCGTAACAATTGCATCTAATTTTGTGCGATCAGCAACATCTTGGTCAACAAAAAATGTTTGAGCTACAGGAGCTGGATCAGCTAACCCAGTTGTTTCTACTATTATTGCATCAAGTTTGTCTGCCCGTTTCATTAGTCCACTTAATATTCGGATTAAATCACCTCTAACGGTGCAACATATGCAACCATTATTCATCTCAAAAACTTCTTCATCAGCATCAACTACCAAGTCATTGTCAATACCTTGTTCACCAAATTCATTAACTATTACAGCATATTTTTTACCATGCTGCTCAGTTAATATTCTATTTAAAAGAGTAGTTTTTCCAGCACCTAAAAAACCCGTTAAGACAGTAACAGGAACCTGTTTGTCTGTTTTTTGCATTAATTAAATTAACATCCCTTAAAGGAATTAGACATATTTTTAATTAAATCAAAATACAAGTTTTTTCCTGGATCTAATGTTGCACCTAATGGATCTATAACCCCTGTTGCAACATTTGTATCTTTTGCTACAGCCTTAATAATATCAGGATTAAATTGCGGTTCAGAAAAAATACAGTTTACTTTGTCATGCTCAATTACTTCTCTTATTTCAGCTAATTGTTCAGCACCTGGCATAACATCAGTGTTCACTGTAAATGCCCCAAGAATGTTTATCCCAAATCTTTCTTCAAAATATTGATATGCATCATGGAAGACTATTGATTTAAAATCTTTATTTAATTCAGATTTTACTTTTTTTGTTAGATTATCTAAATCTTTATGAGCGTTTTTTAAATTTGCTTTATATTTTGCCTCATTTTTTTGATCATTTTCAATTAAGTGTTCTGCCATTTCACTTAAAATTATTTTTGCATTCATCGGATCAAGCCATATGTGTGGATCAAACTCTCCGTGAGCATGTCCCTCGTGTCCATGGTCATCGTGACCATCTTTTTTATGATCATCGTCATGTCCGTGTTCATCATGGCCATGTTCTTTTTCTTTTTTATCATGATCGTGATCATCATGATCGTCTTCTTTCTTAGCATGATCGTCATGATCATCTTCCTTATGCCCATGATCGTCGTGGCCTTCAAAAATATTTCTTTCTCTAAATTTAAGTTTAGTTAAACCTTTAATTTCCATTAATTCGATTTTTTCAGCATCTTTTGCAATTGTTTTTAATGGTTTCTCTAAAAAGGTTTCGATATCCTCACCTACCCAAAATATAATATCAGCATTTTGTAACATTTTTGCGTGTGATGGCTTAAGTGCAAATCCATGTGGGGAAGCATAACCATCAACAATTAAATCTGGTTTACCAACACCATCCATTAGATAACTTGCAAGCGAATGGATTGGTTTTATTGCTGCAACTACTTTAATCTCAGCGTTCGCTGGTGCAAATATTGTTAAGAATGATAATAGTGATAGGATTAATGGTAATTTTTTTAAGTTTTTCATATGTTGTATATTTAAATTGTTATAATATAACACCATGTAATAATATAACACTTATTAGTCAAGAAAAAAAATGAGCACTGATCAAAATATATTGGTAAAATTAAACGATGCTGGTTTACAGTTGAATAATAAATGGCTAGTCAAAGGTGTTTCACTACAAGTTGAAAAAGGAAAAATAGTTACTCTTATAGGTCCAAATGGATCAGGAAAAAGCACAACAGCTAAAATTGCTTTAGGTATTTACAAAAAGATTGGTGGTTCAGTTGAAAAATACACGAATAAAGTTGGATATGTCCCACAGAAAATTTCAATTGATTGGACGTTACCGCTAAGAGTCAATGACTTCATGATGTTAACAGAAAGTCTTAATAAAGATACAATAGATGAAGCTCTATCTTTAACTGGAGTAATTCATCTTAAAGATAAAAATTTAGGAGATTTATCAGGTGGTGAATTTCAAAGAGTGCTACTTGCTAGAGCCATATCAAAAAAACCTGATCTATTAGTACTTGATGAACCAGTGCAGGGAGTAGATTTTACTGGTGAAATAGCTTTATACGAATTAATTAAAAAAATTTCTGATGAATTAAGTTGTGGGATCTTATTAATTTCACACGACTTACATACAGTCATGGGTGCAACAGACCATGTTGTTTGTTTAAATGGCCATGTTTGTTGTTCAGGATCTCCAATGGATGTTGCAAAAAACAATGAATATAAAGCTTTATTTGGAGAGCAGGCTTCTCAAATATTGAGTAGATATGAGCATAAGCACGACCATATTCATACAGATGAAGGTGAAATTAAAAAAAATTAGATGTTTGATGATTTTTTTATAAGAGCTTTGGTAGCTGGAATTGGGGTTGCTTTTGTAACTGGACCTCTTGGTTGCTTTGTTATATGGAGAAGATTATCTTATTTTGGTGACACCTTGGCTCACTCTGCTCTATTGGGAGTGACATTAGCTTTTACTATGGAATTTAATATTGCTATTTCAGTATTTGTTATTTCTTCCATATTAGCTTTAATTTTAATTCAACTTCAAAAAAAAACAAATTTACCGGGTGATGCTTTGTTGGGTCTTCTAGCTCATTCATCTCTAGCAGTTGGACTTGTTGTGGTTGGTTTTTTAACATTCATTAGATTTGATATTATGGGATTGCTATTTGGAGATATTTTAGCAGTTTCAGTTAATGATTTGTTGATCATATGGATTGGAGGGGCATTTATCTTATTAACTCTGAAATTTATTTGGAAACCTTTATTCGCTTCAACAGTAAATTATGAACTAGCAGAAGCAGAAGGATTAAATCCGGATAGAGCTAAAGCTATATTTACAATTTTAATGGCAGCAATCATCGCTATTTCAATTAAAATAGTTGGATTGTTGTTAATCACTGGGATGTTAATTATCCCTGCTGCAATGGCCAGAAATTTATCATCAAGTCCACAAAGTATGGTTATCTATTCAATTATAGGAGGATTGTTATCTGTAATAATAGGATTGTTCACATCTTTAGAGTTTAATACTTCTTCGGGTCCATCAATTATAACGGCAGCTTTATTATTATTCATACTTTCGTTATTTAAAATAAAACAATCTATTAAATTGAAAAATTAATGAGGAATCAGTAAAATGAAAACAATGCATAAAGAACATACTCTCACCAAAAATCAGCAAATTATTTTTGATTTAATTGATAAATCTCCCGAACCAATGAAAGCTTATTCAATCCTTTTTAATGTTCAAAAAAAAGGTATTAAAGCTCCATTGCAAGTTTACAGGGCATTAGATAAATTAGTTGAAATAGGAAAAATTCACAAAATCGAAAGTAGAAATGCCTTTATTGCATGTCACAATTCAAGCTGTCAGGTGGCTAACGCTACTGCTTTTTCTATCTGTGAAGTTTGTGAAAAAGTAACAGAAATAAGTAGCGTGGGTCTCTCTAAATACTTAGCTAATTTCAAAGACAAAGATGGTATGAAATACAGTAAATACAATCTTGAGTTTTTTGGATTATGTAAAAAGTGTAGATAATCCTTTATTTTAATAAATTCTTAACATAACTGGAATAATAATAACGAAAGGTAAATTTATGTTTATAAAAAAATATCTAAAATGGATCAGTACGTTTCTAGTTTTAGTGGGAATACTTCTTACAAATTTAAATATATATCCATTAAATATATATTTTCATGGATTGGGAGTTGTTGGATGGACCATTGCTGGATTTATTGGCAAAGATAAAGCAATCTTAACAAACTTTGGATTACAAATTCCATTGTTTGTAATTGGTATTTATAAAGTTATTTTTTAAATGAAGAATATATTGTTTGTATGCACAGGTAATTCAGCAAGAAGTATTATTGCTGAAAGTATAATAAATAACGAGTATGACGATTTGTATAAAGGTTTTAGTGCTGGGAGTAATCCAACAGGAAAAATTAATGAAGATGTGAAGAATTATTTATTATCAAAACATTATGATCTTTCAAATTATAGATCTAAAAATTTTAATGAGTTTATTAATGATCAAATTAAAATGGATTATGTGATTACAGTTTGTAATAATGCCAATAACGAAGTCTGTCCTATTTGGCCAAATAAAGATCAGATAATTCATTGGGATATAGAGGATCCTGTTAAATTACTTAATGAAACAAACGACTTAAATAAAAAAGATGAAATAATAGAAAAAGTTTACAATAATATTCATAAAAGAATAAAGGAACTACTTTATGAAAAATAAAAGCCGCTATTTTCTTGCTGAACTATTAGGAAGTTGTTTTTTAGTAATGATTATTGTTGGTTCAGGTTTAATGGCTGAAAACTTAACTAATGATGTTGCTGTGATGTTAGTAGCTAATACTATAGCAACAGGAGCAGGTTTATTTGTGCTTATTACAGTTTTTGCTGATGTATCAGGAGCTCACTTTAATCCATTTGTAAGTATCGCAATGGCAATAACGGGTAAATTAAAAAAGAAACTATTACCCTACTATATCATTGCTCAATTGGTTGGTTGCTTAATTGGTGTTGGTTTAGCTAATTTCTTTTTTGAACATGAAGTTTATGAATTGTCTACTAAATCAAGAGATGGAATTTACATACTCACATCTGAGGTAATAGCAACATTAGGGCTTATAATTATAATTTTTGGGTCTATGAAGTCAGGCAAAATTGCTGTTGCTGCTAGTGTTGGTCTTTATATTACTGCAGGTTATTGGTTTACTTCTTCAACTTCTTTTGCAAATCCTGCGGTTGCTATTGCTAGAACATTTACAGAATCGTTTACTGGTATTAGTTATTTAAATACTCCTTATTATATTTTAGCTGAGCTTATTGGAATGTTAATTGCTCTACTTATTGTTAAAAAGTTATTTTTAGAAAAAAATTGAAAAATATAAAACTTACCAATCGAATAAGTTTAATTAACAAAAAATTTAAAAAAAAAGAGTTTTATCATTATCTTAAAACTTCTAATCTTTCATTAGTAATACCTAAGATTAAAGACAAATATGTAGTAGTTTCCCAAAAAAGAGTTCCAATTAATAAAATTAACTACGAGTTTCCTTCTGGCATAGTGGAAAAAAAGGAAACAACTCTCCAATCAGCATATAAGGAATTAAGAGAAGAAACAGGATATAGATCAAGATCAAAATTGAGTAAAATAATAACTTTTTATAATGAACCTGGAAGACTAACTACTAAAATTACTGGTTATTACACAGAAGACTTAATTAAAATTTCGAAACCAGAACAAGGTATTAGAATTCATCTTTTTAATCAAAGAGAGATATTTAAATTAATATTAAATCAAAAATTCAATAATAGTTCTCATATAGCAATGTTTTTTTATTTAATAACAGTTCTTAAAAAAATATAAACTAAAGGTTGTATCAAAATATCTTTTTTATTTAAGGATTATATGATTAAATCAAATATTAAATAATTCGGAGGCAGTAATGAGAAAAAAACTAAAAAAAAATGAAAAGAAAAAAACAAAGATATTAAAATCAATAGACAAACTTAAAAAAAAAATTACAGCAAAAGAAAAAAAATTATCAAGCCTTAATATTAAAATTGCTGGTCTAGAAAAAAAGGTTGCAGAAAAAAAAGCAAAAAAGCTTGCTAAGAAAAATGCAGAGCAGTCTCCTGCATCTATAAATAATTAATTCCAAATCGTCTTTCTCCCTTCTCATTTAAGAGAAGGGAGAAAGTAGTTAATCATCATAATTTAAACAGGGGAAGAAATAATGAATATTTAAACTTTGATGGTGCTTTATACATAAACTAAATTACAAAATTATTTACTTATTGTTAAAGTTAAATGAATTTAAATTAAAATAATGTTACAAAGAAATATCACTCAATTAAAAATAGAATTAAATTTAATTTATCTTGAATTATTTGAGTAAATTACTCTTGGTTCTAAAAATAATTCTCTAGCAAGAGCTTTAAATCTTTTAGTAACTTGTTTTGAGATTATTTCTTGATGTTGTGATGGAATTTTTAAAAATACAGCATTACCTCTTTTATACAATTTAAACTCTTCAAGAAATATCGTAGATATCGAGGTCAATGATTGTGAAAATCTCAATGCTGCTCCAACTTGTTTGCTTGAAAAAATTTCATTATTATTTAAAAAAGTTAGATACTCCATCTTTGGATTATACTTGATACTACAGTACCGCCAATAACATGACAAAGCTAATTGTATTCTTTCTTTATGAGTCAATCTAAGTAAAGGAGTATTTATTGTTTCTTGAAATACCAATTCAGCTTTTTGAAATGCTCCTAATCCCCAATCCATATGACTTAATACACATGCCAGATATAATAATTTCTTATTAAAATGTTCATTGCCTTCAAAAACTGGCTGAATAAAATCATAATATTTTTTATAGTTCGATCCTAGATCACCTCTTTTTTTTGCAATATTCTCAAGTGCTTTATGAAAAATTTCTGATTCTTTTACATCTTTAAAATAGTCAATTGATAAAGAACCTTCACGCAAACCGCTTATAGAACAAATTATATTTCTTGGATTTGTAACTCTCATAATTTCATCAAGTATAATGCAACTATAAGGTAAATACGCTGTTCTAGATTTTGAAATATACTCAACTGTTTTAAGTTTAGATTTATTAAAAGATGAAATTTTTTCAACAAACTTAGATAAAACATTGTTATCAATACTATATTGATGAATTATATGTACCGGATGATTATTTTGAAAAAGATGTAATTTAAATAATGCTCGCCAGGTACCTCCAACTAAATATAGATTATTAAATTTCTTTTTTGAAAGCCATTTTTCTTCTCTTAATAATTTTTTGATATATTTTGCTAAATTTCTTTTTTTAACTATAGGATTATTTAATAATCTTAAAACTCCAATAGGTAATGAGGTTTTATTAGTAACTATATTATTTTCAACTCGAGCTAATTCTAAACTTCCACCTCCAAGATCAGCAACTAATCCATTGACATTTTCAAAGCCTATTTTTACTCCCTCAGCTGAGCATTCAGCTTCTTCTTCACCAGATAATATATTAATCTTAGTTTTAAAAAGTTTTTCAACTTCATTAATAAATGGTTTTGTATCAGTCGCTTCTCTTAAAACTGCTGTTGCAATGATTTTAAGATTTGTGATTTTTGAAACATTTAAAATTTCAGAGAATCTTTTTAAAACTTTTAAAGCATATTCGGTACCAGATCTGTGAAGTTTTTTGGATTTATCTAAATTTTTTCCAAGTTCACAAACTGCTTTTTCATTAAAAAAAGGCACACGAGAAGAACTGAAATCTTCATAAATTAGCATTCTTATAGAGTTTGATCCAATGTCTATTATAGCTAATTTTGCCTGATTTAATTTTAAACTATTTTTACTTTTAATTACTTCCACTTTTAATCAATCTTAAGTGCAGTTGTTTAGGCTGCATTCTTAGTTTAGCTTTACCTCTTCCAGATAAGCTCGGATTATTCATAAAATATTCATGAGCTGAAAAGGAATCGCTCTTACTATATTTAATTTTTTTATAATTACCATCAGCTTCAAGTTCCCAGCTCTGATTAGTATCAAGATAATTTGCCAACATTATTTGATCTAAGATCTGTTCATGAACAGTCTCATTTTCAATTGGGACTAGAAGTTCTACCCTTCGATTTAAATTTCTCGGCATTAAATCAGCTGACGAAATATATACTTTTGCATTTCTATTAGGCATTTTTTTTGTACCATTACTAAAGCAGTAAATTCTAGAATGCTCTAAAAATCTTCCTATGATACTTTTTACAAATATGTTTTCTGATCTATCTTTTACTCCTGGTCTTAAACAACAAACACCCCTTACAAACAAATGAATTTTTACACCAGCATTCGAAGCTTCATAAAATTTATCAATAATTTCTGGATCTACTAAAGAGTTCATTTTTGCCCAAATAGCTGCAAATTTTCCATTTTTAGAATTTTTAATTTCAGCATCAATATTTTCATTTAAGGTTTGCCTCATATTTACTGGCGAAATAGAAATTTTATTTAAATTTTTTGGTTTTGCGTATCCTGTTACATAATTGAAAAACTTTTCAACATCTGATGCCATTTTCTTATCACAACTAAATAAAGACAAATCAGTATAAATTTTAGCATTTACTGGATGATAATTGCCAGTTCCTAAATGAAAATAAGTTTGTATTTTACCCTGTTCTCTTCTTAAAACTAATGATGATTTTGCATGAGTTTTATATTTAGCAAAACCATAAACAATTTGAACACCTACTTTTTCTAAACTTCTTGATAGTTGAATATTAGCTTCCTCATCAAATCTAGCTTTAATTTCAATTAAAGCGGTAACTGTTTTTCCGTTTTCTGCAGCTGTTATTAAAGCTTTAACAATAGGTGAGTCTAGAGTTGTTCTATATAGAGTTTGTTTTATAGCTATAACTTTTTTATCATTTGCTGCTTGGTTTAAAAATTCAATTACTGAGTCAAATGTTTCAAAAGGATGATGAACAACTAAATCTTTCTTTTTAATAGTTTCAAAAAAATTTTCATTATATTCTTTTAATCTTTCAACTTCTCTAGGTGTAAAATGTTTAAATCTTAATTTTGGATTTTTTACTTTACATATTTGATCTATATCTTGAATTCCAACAAGGCCAGCAACATCATAAATATAGTCAGGATTTATATCTAATTTATTAGTTATAAATCTTATCAATTCGTTATCACTATTTTCAAGAACCTCTAAACGAACAATATCACCCGTTCTACGTCTTTTTAAAGCCAATTCAAAAGATCTAACCAAATCTTCTGCTTCCTCTTGAATCTCTACATCGCTATCTCTTATTACTCTAAAAATCATTTTCTTTTCTAAATCATGATCTGGAAAAATTTCATTAGCAAAAAAACTTATTACATCATCTAGAATCACAAATTTCTTATGATTTTTTGAAGACTCAATTTCAATAAATCTAGATAATGCTTTTGGTATTACTATTATTGAGTTTAAAATCCTTTTTTTATTTTTTTTTCTTAACTTCATTACAATTGCTCTTCCTTGATTGATTATAAATGGAAATGGATGTGCAGGATCAATTGCTGATGGTGTTAATAAAGGGTAAATCTCTTCTTTAAATATTTCTAAAAGTTTTTTTTTATCCTTAGTATTTAAATTAACTGGTTTAACTAAATTGATATTATTTTTTTTTAATTCCATAATCAGTTGAATAAAAATTTTGTTCTGTTTTTTTAATAGATTCTTAGTTTCAAGCACTACCTCATCCATTTGCTCTTCAGGTGTCAAACCATCAGAGCTTAGTGAGTCAACTTCTTGTTTTATTTGACTATATAACCCAGCTACACGGACCATAAAAAATTCATCTAGATTAGACCCAGCAATTGATAAAAACTTTACTCTTTCATAAAGAGGATTTTCGATATTTTGCGCCTCTAAAAGTACTCTATCGTTGAATTTTAACCAAGAAAGCTCTCTATTTATATATTTAGATTTCAACTCTTCTTTATGTTGTTTTTTTAAAGCAGTCATATATTTAGATTTTATGTATCAATTATACGTCATGAGACACGCAAAATCTAGTTGGGATGATTTAAGTATTAATGATTTTGATAGACCACTTACTAAAAGAGGCAAGAAAAATGCAAAAATGATTTGTGAATTTTTTGTTAAAAAAAAATTTGAATTTGATTATGCATTAATTTCATCATCAAAAAGAACAAAAAAAACTTTTCAAATTTTATCCAAGAAAATTAATAAGCCAAAAAAAGTTAATTTTTCAAAAGATTTATATTTAGTTGATGAGAATGCAATTGTAAAAAAAATTAAAGAAATATCCAGTGAATATAAATCAATTTTGATTATAAACCATGAACCATCAGTGAAAAATTTAGTACGAAATCTTACAAAAAATCATAATACGAATAATTTTAAACTAATGAATTATAAATTCCCAACAGCAGCATTTGCAAAAATTGAGTTTGATATTAAATCCTGGAATGAAGTTGAGAAAAAGGGAGTATTAAAAAAATTTATAAGACCCAAAGATCTTCAAGATTCTAAAGAATAACCAGCTGATCTTACTGTTCTAATTAAAGGTTTTGTATTTTGTATGTTAATTGCTTGTCTTAATCTTCTAATATGAACATCAACTGTTCTAGACTCAACATATATATTTTCTCCCCAAACATTGTTTAAGAGTTGTTCTCTTGAATAAACTCTTTTTGGATTTTTGATAAAAAAATCTAAGAGTTTAAATTCAGTTGGACCCAAAGTAATTTCTTTATCTTTTCTATAAACTCTTTTTGTAATCCGATCTATTTTTAAATCAGTAAATTCTACAATGTCTGATGATGATTGAGGTTTAGATCTTCTCAATAAAGATTTAATTCTAGCATTCAATTCTTTTTGACTAAAAGGTTTAGTTACATAATCATCTGCACCTGTATCAAATGCTTTTAATTTGTCTTCTTCCTCCCCTTTTGCAGTTAACATAATGACAGGAATATCATTAAACTTATTATCTTTTTTTAAGTTTTTACAAATTTCAACACCAGATAATTCTGGTAACATCCAATCCATTAATATTAAATCTGGCTGTTTTAATTTTATTTGTTTAAGAGCATCTTCTCCATTTTCTGAATGACTGACTTTATAACCTTCTTTTTCAAGATTGTACTTTAACAAACTAACAATTGATGCTTCATCTTCAGCTATGAAAACATGAGCTGACATAAATCATTTTTCTCCGGTTACAATTGGCTCTGTTCCCTTGGGTCTATCACCTTCTAAATATTCGCCTTTAACTAAATAATAAACTTGTTCTGCAACATTTGTAGTATGATCACCAATACGCTCTATGTTTTTAGTTACAAACAATAAATGGGTTCCATCTTCTAAATTTTTTTCATTTTCTTTAAGATATTTTATAACTTCTTGCATACAAAGATTTGTTAGATCATCTATTTGCTCATCACCTTCCCAAACATTTACTGCCATTGGCGCAGATCTTTCTAGATAAGCATCTAATGTTGATTTTAATTGTTTTTGAACATTGGTAGATACTCTATTCAATGAGTCTACCAAGTTCTTTGGAAGATTTTCGTTAAGCAAAAGTGTTCTCTTGGATATATTTTTTGCTAAATCACCTATTCTTTCTAAATCTGAAGACATTTTCAAAGCCGTTACTGTCTCTCTTAAATCAATTGCCATAGGTTGTCTTAAAGCAATTAAATTCACAACTTGCTGTTCAATTAAAGTCTCATATTTATCTATTTTTTCATCTTCTTGAATAACAGTTTCTGCAATATTATTATCTCTTGTTGTAATGGCTTGAATTGCTTTACCTAAAGAATCTTCACATGCACTTCCCATTTTAATTATATTAGCATTAAGATTTTTTAGTTCTTCTTCGTAAGATTTGACTGTATGTGGTGCTTCAGACATTATCCAAACCTCCCTGTTATATAATCTTGCGTTTTTTTATTATCAGGATTCTTAAATATTTTATCAGTAGATCCATGTTCAATCAATTGACCTAAATGAAAAAAACCTGTATTTTGAGAAACACGTGCTGCTTGAGCCATAGAATGAGTTACAATTATTATTGTGTGCTCTTTTTTTAACTCATCAATCAATTCTTCAATTTGTGCTGTTGCTATTGGATCTAATGCTGAACAAGGTTCATCCATTAATATAACTTCAGGTGTTACAGAAATCGCTCTAGCAATACAAAGTCTTTGCTGTTGTCCTCCAGATAATCCAGTTCCAGGTTCATGCAACCTATCTTTTACCTCTTCCCATAGTGCAGCCTTTTTCAAACTAGTTTCAACAATTTCATCCATTTCTTGTTTTGATTGAGCCATACCATGAATTGTTGGACCATAAGACACATTTTCATATAAAGTTTTTGGGAAAGGATTGGGTTTTTGAAAAACCATACCAATTTTTTCTCTTAGTCTTACGACATCACAACTTTTATCATTGATATTAAAATCATTAATAAAAATTTCTCCTTTAACACTACAGATATCAATTACATCATTCATTCTATTAAGACATCTTAGGAAAGTTGATTTACCACAACCAGATGGACCAATTAATGCCGTTACTTGATTTTCCTCAATATCTAAACTTATATTAAAGAGCGCTTGTTTTTTTCCATAAAAAACATCAACATCTTTTGCTTTAATCTTTATCATTTTAACTCCATTTTTTCTCAAACTTATGTCTTATTATTTGGGCAAATAAATTCATTATTATTAAAAAGCCAAGTAAGACCATTATACATGCCGAAACTTTTTCTACAAATCCCCTTTCAGCACTTTCAGCCCAAATATAAATTTGAACTGGTAAGCTTGCAGCAGGATCCATGGGTGATCCAGGTATCGTGTTAACAAAAGCAACCATTCCAATTAAAATTAAGGGTGCAGTTTCTCCTAAAGCTTGAGCTAAACCAATTATTGTTCCTGATAACGTGCCAGGCATAGAAAGAGGGACTGTATGATGCATTGTGGTTTGCATTCGACTTGCTCCCATAGCAAGTGCTGCCTCTCTTATACTTGGTGGAACTGCTTTTAAAGATGCTCTAGCAGCTATAATTATTGTTGGTAAAGTCATTAAGGACAAAGTGATACCTCCAACTAATGGGGTAGACCTTGGTAAATGAAATATAGCCAATAAAACTCCTAACCCTAATAGACCAAAAACTATAGATGGAACCGCTGCTAAGTTGTTTATATTAACTTCAATAAAATCAGTAAATCTATTTTTAGGGGCAAATTCTTCAAGATAGATTGCAGCTAGAACCGCAACAGGAAAAGCTATCATTAAACAAACAAGTATAGAAAAAATTGAGCCCATAAATGAACTTGCTATTCCAGCTAGCTCAGCTTCTCTTGAGTCAGCATTTGTAAAAAAACTTATATTAAATTTACTTTCAACCTTGCCATTTGCAACAAGTTGATCAAAAATTTTTAATTGATAATCGCTTACTCTTCTTTGGTCTTCAGGTAAATCTCTTGGATAATTTCCTTTAAAGACTTGGTCTAAATCATCTGAAGCAGTTAGATAAACTTCCTTTGTTTTTCCTATTAAATTAGGGTCATTTAAAAGTTCATTTTTAATTTCTTTTTCAAAAAAATAAGACACCATTCTCTTCAATTCATTTTCTTGATCTTCATTGGCGTTTGGATCTAAATCAGCCATTGATTTTAATGCTATATCGTAATAATCAGCGTCCTGTAAATCTTCTTTAGAAGGATTTTGGTCTAACATCATTAATTCAGCATCGAAAGTTACTGGAACAATAAGCCATGTTTTTTGAAAAGCTGAATAGCCAGTTGAAAAAATTTTAAAAATAAAGATTGTTAAAAATAAAAGTGCCATAAAAATTGCACTCAGACCGTATAAGCGAAATCGCTGTTCAGCTTTATATCTTTTATTTAATAATTGTTCTTTATTTTTATTCATATTTTTCTCTATATTTTTTAACTACTCTCAAGGCCACAATATTTAGACAAAGTGTTACTAAAAATAATGACATACCTAAAGCAAAAGCAGCTTGCGTTTTTGGGTCGCCAAAAGCTTGGTCACCAATTAGAATAACTACAATTTGAGCTGTAATCGTTGAAGTAGACTCTAAAGGATTTAAAGTTAAATTAGCAGCTAAACCAGAGGCCATAACAACTATCATTGTTTCTCCAATAGCTCTTGAAACACCAAGTAAAATAGATCCAACTATCCCCGGCAATGCCGCGGGAAAAATAACTCTCTTAATTGTTTCTGATTTAGTTGCTCCCATAGCGTAACTTCCATCTCTTAAACTTTGAGGCACACTTGTAATTACATCGTCACTTAAACTTGAAATAAATGGTATAATCATAATACCCATTACCCCTCCTGCTGCTAAAGCACTTTCAGCTGAAACTTCAAGACCCATTGAAGTTCCTAATTCTTTCAAAAATGGTCCAACAGTTAGGGCAGCAAAAAAACCATAAACAACTGTTGGTATACCAGCTAAAATTTCAATTAATGGTTTTGCATATTGTCTAACTTTAGTTGATGCATATTCAGCTAAATAAATTCCACTCATTAATCCAATTGGGATAGCAACGCACATAGCAATAAATGCAATAAAAAAAGTACCTGCAAAAATAGGGACTGCTCCAAAAGTATCTGAATACATTGTCGGATCTAAAGCCTCAGAAGAATCTCTAACAAAAGCTTTTGCTGGATACCAGTGAGTTCCAAAGACAAAATCAAATAATGGAATTACTTTAAAAAAATCTATAGTTTGAAATATAAGTGAGAAAACTATTCCAACAGTAGTTAATATTGCAGCTAAAGAAGCTGTAAATAAAACTGCGTTCAAAAATTTTTCAACTGGTTCTCTTGTTCTAGAATTAGATGAAATTCTTTTATACGCATAAGCAACAGAGGCAATAATTGCAGATAATACTATAACAACTTTTGAACTTTGAGCTATTGATCGAAGACTTAAATATTTTTCAGCTGAAGCTTCAATAAAAGGTGTAATTTCTCCAGTGAATTGCCCTCGAGACAATGCTTTTGATTTTTCGTATAATAAATTTAATTCATCATCAAGATAACCTTGATTTGAATAATCACTTAAGATTAATAGTTTTACAATTGTGGGCTCAAAAATTGCCCATAATGAAAAAATTATAAAGGCTGGTATTGCACACCAGATTGCAAGATAATAACCATAAAATTGTGGTAATGCGGTTAATCTTTTTTTTGTAGATTGAATTGTATATGCTTTTTTGCGTCCAAAATAATAGCTTGTGAAACCTAGAAGAACAATAAATGTAAATAATATTAAGTTCACAGAATCTCCTTAAGTGAGGACTTTACTCTTTTTTTAAAAAAAAGGGGTCTAAAAAGACCCCCTTTTTAATCATTTGTTAACTGAGGAATAATTAATTACCCATAGCAACTAGCTTCGTAGCATTAGTTCTAGTTGTTTTATACAACTTAGAGTCCAATGGCACTAAACCAATGTCTGCTAAGTAACCCCCTTTTCCAATAGCTTTCTTAGTTGTGAATTCTTTCACAAACTCATGTAAGCCTGGAATTACTCCAACGTGTGCTTTTTTCACGTAGAAGAATAAAGGTCTAGCAACAGCATAACTGTAGTCTTGAATAGACTTTAATGACGGTTGTCCACCATCAATACTTGCTGCTTGCAATTTATCTTTTGCAGCTAAGAAATAACTGAAACCAAAGAAACCAAACATTTCTTTATCTTGAGTTAACTTTTGGATGATTAAACTATCGTTTTCTCCAACTTCAATAGCAGCACCATCTTCTCTGTAAAGTTTTTGAGGTTTTTTGTATTTTTTATTTCCAGCTTCAAAACCAGCTTTATAAAGAGCTTTAGCTTCTTTAGTCATACCTTTTTTCATTACTAAAGAATTCCAAGCATCTCTAGTTCCTGATGTTCCTGGTGGGATCATCACTGAAATTTTTTGTTTTGGTAAGCTAGGGTCAATTTGGTCCCAAGTTTTATAAATATTTGGAACTAATTTACCATCAACAACTGTATGAGCAGCAAGTGCTAAATATAATTGTTCTTTAGTAAAGTTTACTGGTTTTGCATCTTTGCTGTAAGCTAATGTAATACCATCATTACCAATTACGATCTCAACGATATCATTAACACCATTTTTCTTACATAGAGCTTTTTCTTTATCTTTCATAGCTCTTGATGCATTTGTAATATCTGGATGTTGTTCACCTACACCAGCACAGAATAGTTTAGCTCCACCACCAGTACCAGTAGACTCGATTACAGGAGTTTTAAATCCTGAACCACCAAATCTTTCAGCAACAACTGTTGCATAAGGGAATACTGTAGAAGAACCAACTATCTTAATTTGATCTCTTGCTTGAGCAACAGTTGCAATTGAAAGTGCAACTAAAGAAGCAATTACTGTAGTTAGTTTTTTCATTATCTTTAATCCTTTCGTTATTTATTAATTAAAAAATGATTGACTCGTATAAATTTATTGAATCTTTAATATTACAGAATTGTTACACTTTTGTTAAAAAGGTAACTTTTTAGTTGTATTTTTTTGATATAATTATTTGATCAATATCAGTTTCTAAGCCACCAATACATGAAACAGGGTTTACCTGTTCATTAAGAGCTAGTTCTTTGGTTGGACGTAAAGTTATTTCTAGTTTTACTAAGTTTACTAATTCCTCTCTAATTTCTTCATCATATCTCCAGCTTGGCCATGAACTTGGGGTTGAAAATATAGAGGTTAAATAGCTTGTAGCCATAGTATATCTATAATTACTCAAATTTTCATTCCTCAATAAAAAATCTCTTACAGAATTAAAAATATTCCTACATCTAAAAGAATCTGAAAAATAATTTTCCTTCTTGAGATTTCTATTCATAGGAACAGAAACAATTAAATCAATTGAATTTTTAGAATACGAGGTAACTACGTCTGTATAAAATTCAGCTTCAGTAACTTCTAAATGATCTTTAATAGAAGGATATGAAGTTTTCAAATCTGCCTCTAATCTAAAAATTCCAATATCAAAAACTGTAAGTTGCTGATTTCTTAATAATGTTGTTATATCTTTAGAAAAAACACTTGTTGTTATAGAGCTTAATAAAAAAGCAAAAATCAAAATATTTTTAAATATTTTAACCATATAAAAAATTAATTAAAAGATTAACATTAATCAAGTAAAGAATTGTTAAAAAAACCTTTTAAAACTATTACAATATAATATTTTTTAAATTTAAGTTTTCGCTGGTAAATAAATTTGAATTTCAGTTCCTTGGTTTTCCTCACTTAGAATCTCATAGTGTCCACGATGTTGAGTAACTATATGTTTAACAATAGCTAATCCTAAACCGGTTCCACCAACCTTGTTACTTTGTTCAAGATCTACCCTAAAAAATCTTTCTGTAATTCTAGAAATATATCTTTGAGGAATGCCAACACCTTCGTCTTTAATACTGATCATAAAATTTTTTTCTAACAATTTACCATCGCTAATTTTGCTTGATATAAAAATAGACTTATTTTCCTTTGAATACTTAATTGCATTATCTAAAAGATTAGAAAAAACAGTTTGTAATTTTTTTTCATCTCCAATAACAACTGTTGGATTGGCGAGAGATAAATTAATATTTAATTTCTTTCTTTTTAAAACAATCTCAAAATTACTGATGATTGTTTTGAAAAGATCATTTATATCAACTAAAGAGTTTGGCCTTATGTGTTCTTCTAATTCAATTCTTGTGAGTATTAAAAGATCATTAATTAAATTTTCCATTCTATTTGATTGATCAGTCATTATTTTCATAAATTTTTTTTTAGCCTTTTCATCATCAGACGCTGGGCCCTCAATTGTTTCTAGTGATCCTTTGATTGCCATTAAAGGTGTTCTTAATTCATGGCTTACATTTGCTACAAAATCAGTTTTAAATTTTTGTGCTTTTGTAATTTCAGTAAAATCTTTTAAAAATAACACAACAGAGTCTGGTTCAGTAAACAAATGAGTTGGGCCAGGAATAATATAAATTTTATAGAATTGATATGATGGGAGGTCTATTTCAATGTCAATATTTTTTGTTTTATTTTCAACAATAGCTTTTTCAATATTTTCTATTAATTCTGGTTTTCGAATTATAGAAGATATGTTTTTATCAATTAAATTACTTCCAAATCTTTTTAATGCACTTGGATTGGCATATTTAATTATGTTAAATTTATTTAATGCAAAAAATTGATCCTCAAGCTCATCAATAATTACTCTTTTGGTTTTTTCCTCTCTTTTATTAATTATTGTAGCAGTATTTATTGATTTGTTTTTTTTTTGATTAAGTAAATAGAGGAGATAAATTATAACAACTATAAGTAGAATGATGAAATATTCCATAAATTTAGACGGCTTAATTTTGCATCATTAAACTTTTTAATGCAAATAAATTAAGGAAAAATTAACTAATGATTTGGTGAAATATTGTTAAAAAATATTTTTGCTGTTTCTTCCCAAGTGAATTTTTTTGCAAATTCAAGACAATCATTTCTATTAACTTTCAAAGCTTTATGAGCTGAAACTTTAAGATCATTATCTAAACAATTTATTTTGGAACCCTCAAATATATCTTTAGGACCTGGAACAGGATAAGCAGCTACAGGTGTTCCGCAATTTAAAGACTCACAAACTACAATTCCAAATGTATCTGTTTTACTTGGAAATACAAAAACATCGGAAGATGCAAAATGAGACGCTAATTCACCGTTTGTTTTTTCTCCTAAAAAAATATCTTTAGGAAATTCTTTTTTTAATTTTTTTAAATCAGGTCCCTTTCCTATTATCATTTTTGTACCCTCTAAATCACATTCTAAAAAAGCTCTTATGTTTTTTTCAACTGCAACTCTTCCAACATAAATCCAAATCGGTCTTTTATGTGGTAAATCAATTTTTTTCGGACTCTTAAAAGCTCCATGATTGCCTCCTCTTGTCCAAGTAATCATTTTATTATTATCTATACCTATATCGATTAATTCTTTTCTCATAGATTCTGTTGTTACTAAGATTCTCTCAGCCTTGTTATGAAAGTTTGCTAAGAATTTTTCAGCCCATTTTGCAGGTATAATAGGAAAGTAAAGCTTAAGATATTTATCAAATCTTGTATGAAAACTTGTGGTAAACTTTAGTTTATTCTTCAAACAATATCTTCTTGCCATAGTCCCTATAGGACCTTCAGTAGCTATATGAATTGCATCAGGTTTTATTTTCTTTATTAAGCTACCAACTCTTGGCCAAACATTAATAGATATTCTAATTTCATTATATTTTGGCATCGGAAAAGTTAAAAATAATTCTGGTGTGATATATTCTATTCTATGACCTTGTTCTTTTAAAATTTTACCTGTTTCATGCAAGGTTCTTACAACACCATTTACTTGTGGAAAATATGCATCTGTTGCGATTAAAATTTTCATTAATTACGAAGCTTTTTTTAAGTCTTCATTTTTAATAGGTTTAATTATTTCTTGAGTGTCTAAATATTGTTCTCTTATTTTATCCCAATATAATATTTCAAAGCTACCATCGTAATTTTCGGCTAATGCAGTGCAAGATTCTACCCAGTCTCCACAATTTAAATAATTGACCCCATTAAAATCTCTATCCTCAGCATGATGGATATGGCCACAAATTATTCCATCAAATTTTTTTCTTTTTGCATAATCTGAGAGTGTTTTTTCATATTCACCAATATATTTGACGGCGTTCTTAACCTTATATTTTAAATATTTTGCAAGAGACCAATATTCTTTTCCTCTCAACCTTCTAAAGAAATTAATTATTACATTTATTTGTAACAATAAATTGTAAGCTATTGATCCAAGTTTAGATAGCCATTTAGCATGTTTCATAACACCATCCCAAGCATCACCATGAACAACAACATATTTTTTTCCAGCATTTGTCTCATGAATAACTCTATTAACCATATGGATGTCACCAAAATTCATTGGAATAAATTTTCTTAACATTTCATCATGGTTGCCCATAATATAGAAAACTTTAGTGCCATGTCTTGCTTTTCTTAAAATTTTTTGGATTACATCATTATGTTCTTGAGGCCAAAAAAAACTTTTTTGCATTTCCCAGACATCTATAATGTCTCCTACAAGATAAAGATTTTCAGATCTTGAGTTTTTAAAAAACTCTAAAAGTTTTTTCGCCTGACAACCCTTGGTACCCAAATGCACATCAGAAATAAAAATGCTTTTGTATTTAAGTATGTTAGGCATTTAAAGGCCTATATTTTAATACAACTGTAACACGAATCATGTATTTCTTATTTCATTTAAATGTTACAAATTTGTTAAAAATTTTTTAAGGATTAATTATGTTGTATTGTTTAATTTACAATCAAAACTCTTCCTCTGGAAGAAAATCAAAATTCATAAATAGGGTTTTATCTAAGTTAAAAGAAAATAATTCAGTAGAATACTTTGAGACCAAAACAATAAATCAAGCTAAGAAAATTTTTAAAAACTTTAATCAAAAAAATTATGATCGATTAATAGTTGCTGGTGGAGATGGATCTGTTTCTTTTGCAATTAATGAATTAATAAAGAATGATTTTAATTTTAAAGACGATTTTGCTATAGGCTATATACCTGCTGGGACTGCAAATTTACTGCAAGCTGAATTATCAATGAATAAAAAGATTGATGATATAGTCAATGTATTGATTTCTAATAATTATAAATCCTCTAATCTTGTAAAAATTAACGAGAATTATTTCTTTTTAATGGCTGGTATAGGATGGGATGCAAAAATTGTTCATTCAATTAATTCAAAAATTAAAAAAATTCTTGGAAAAGTGATATTTGGTATCAAAGGTTTTCAATATTTCTTGTTTATGAATAATAAAAAATTAAATGTTACTTTTGATGGACAATTTTATCAAGCAGACTGGATATTATCTTCAAATACCAAATATTACGCTGGACATCATAAAATAAATAAAACAAATATTTTTGAAAATAAAATAGTCACATATATATTTAAGGATTTAACTAGGATCAATTTATTATATTCTATATTTTTAATAATTCTTAATGGTGATTTAAGTAAAAATAAAAATGTTATTACTACTTATTCACAAAACATTACAATTGATGGAAATGATTTGATACCTGTTCAAATTGATGGAGATAATTTTGGTTCATATAAAAAAATTCATTTAAATCTATCAAATAAAAAAGTGAATTTTCTTGTAAAATAATTATTTTACTCTGCCATAAATATCTTGATATCTCACTATATCTGTTTCTTTTAAAATCGAGCCTACTTGAGCTTCAATTATTTTAACTGGTTTTTTATAGGGATTTTCTATTCTATGGATTGCACCTAATGGAATAAAAATAGTTTCATCAGGTTTCATAGTGAAATATTTCTTATTTAAAGTAATTTTTGGTTTACCATGAGTAACTACCCAGTGCTCAGCTCTATGATGATGTTTTTGAAGACTTAAAATACCTTTTGGTTTTACATATAGTTCTTTAATCAAAAATTCCTTACCATTAAATAAATTTACATAACTACCCCAAGGTCTATGAAATACATTTTTCTTTTTAAAGTATTGTCTTTTATTTCTTCCATACATTTTACAAATTTCTTTCCAAGATCCTAAATCAGACCAAGGAATATCTAATTTGATAGCATTTATATCTTTGGTTTTTTCTAATATTGCATAGTCAAAAGACTTGGCTTTTGCTTTTGTGAAAGATTGTTTGTTTAAATAATATATATTACTTTTATATTTTGCTTTTAATACTGCTTTATTACAATTTCGATAAATATTTGGTTGGTATTTCTTAAAATTATTTATTATTGAGTCTTTTCTCAAATAAAACATTCCAGAATTCCAATAACCTTTTTTACTAATTATTTGTTTAGCTTTAGCCTCTTTAGGTTTTTCTACAAATCTAGTTACTTTGTTACTTTTTGTTAAAAAATAACCAAATTCACTTGAGGGCATTGTGGGTTTAATACCAAAAATAAAGATATTGTTTTGAGTAAGTTTCTTTTGATTTTTTTTGATAGCTTTATTGAATAAACCAACTTTTTCTATCAAATGATCAGCAGCCAAAAACATTAATGGTTGTTCATTTGAAATATCCTTTATTAATGCAGTACTTAATATAGCGGGTGCAGTATTTCTTTTTGCTGGCTCTAAAACTATCTTGAATTTTCTTATTTTGTGTTTTTTTAAATGTTGTTTTACTTGTCTTAAATATTTTGCATTAGTGCTTATAATTGGAGCATCAAATATAGGTGCTTTAACTCTCTCTAAAGTTTTACCTAATAAAGTCCAATTACCAAAATCAATAAATTGTTTTGCTTGATGTTTTTTTGCTTTAGGCCAAAGTCTTGTTCCAGCGCCACCACATAAAATAACAGGGCGAATTTTCATCAAATTTTCGAATATTCCTTAACTTCTTTTTTCTTACCTGGATGGGTTGGTGCTCCTAAACTTGCTGGTCCAACTGTTTGTGCATATTTCCAAAGAGTTCCTGAACCAAAATCAGATTTTCTAGCCTTCCATTTTCTTCTTCTTGAAGCTAATTGTGATTTAGTTAAGCGAACATTAATCGTTCCTTTTTTAGCATCTATATCAATAACATCGCCATTACGTAAAAGAGCAATCGGTCCACCTAAAGCAGCCTCTGGTCCAACATGACCAACACAAAATCCTCTTGTTGCTCCTGAAAATCTTCCATCAGTAATTAAAGCAACTTTTTCTCCTTTACCTTGACCATAGATTGCACCAGTAGTTGAAAGCATTTCTCTCATACCTGGTCCCCCTACTGGACCTTCATATCTAATAATAATTACATCACCATCTTTATATTTTCTACTTTGTACTGCTTTCATTGCACTTTCTTCATTATCAAAACATCTTGCTCTTCCGGTAAATTGTAATTTTTTTAGTCCTGCAATTTTAACAATACCACCTTCTGGAGCTAAATTACCTTTCAAACCTACTACACCACCATCTGGTGATAAGGGTTTGTTGTAAGCTCTTAATACTTTTTGCTTTGGATTAAACTTAATTCCCTTTAAATTTTCTTTCATTGTTTTACCTGTAACTGTCATACAATCACCATGAATATAACTACCATCGTATAAAGTTTTTAAAAGCATCGGCACACCACCTGCCAACCACATATCTTTTGCAACATATTTTCCACCTGGTTTTAAGTCTGCAAGATAAGGTGTTCTTTTAAATATTTTTGCAACATCCATTAAATCAAATTTTATTCCTGCTTCATTTGCAATAGCTGGTAAATGTAATGCAGCATTAGTTGAACCTCCAGTTGCAGCTACAATTGTTGCAGCATTTTCTAATGCTTTTCTAGTTACAATATCTCTTGGTTTAATTTTTTTAGCTAATAATTCCATTACCATTCGGCCACTCGCTTTAGCATATTTGTCTCTTTCCTCGTATGGCGCAGGTGTTCCAGCAGAATAAGGTAATGCTAAACCAATAGCCTCTGATACACACGCCATCGTGTTAGCTGTAAATTGACCTCCACAAGCTCCAGCTGTAGGGCAAGCAACTAATTCTAATTTTCTTAACTCTTTTGCTGACATTTGTCCTGAGGAATGTTTTCCAACAGCTTCAAAAACATCAACCACAGTTACATCTTTACCTTTATATTTTCCTGGTAGTATTGAACCACCATAAATAAATACACTTGGTACATTTAGTCTAACCATCGACATCATTAAACCTGGCAAAGATTTATCACAACCTGCAATACCTACTAATGCATCGTAACAATGACCTCTAACAGTTAATTCAGCACTATCTGCTATTACTTCTCTTGAAATTAATGAAGATTTCATTCCTTCGTGACCCATTGCTATACCGTCAGTGACTGTAATTGTACAAAATTCTCTAGGTGTACCACCAAAGGCTCTTACACCCTTTTTAACTGATTGAGCTTGTCTCATTAGAGCTATGTTGCAAGGTGCAGCTTCATTCCAAGTTGAGACAACACCAATAAAAGGTTTTGAAACATCCTTTTCTGTTTCACCCATAGCATAATAGAATGATCTATGAGGGGCTCTATCAGGACCAAGAGACGTATGTCTACTTGGTAGTTTTTTCTTATTAAATTTCCGCATTATAAACTTTCAATTGTTAAAGATATCTTTTTAATATCATCTTTCAAGTTACTATAGTTAGTTTTTTCTTGTTCAACAATATTTTTTGGTGCTCTATCAACAAAACTTTTATTTGATAATCGTTGCGATATCTTGTCTAAATCATCCTGATGTTTTCTTTGTCGTTTTAATAAATTTTCTTTAATTATATTTAAGTCAACGTTTTCATCAAAATAGATCTTAAAAATATCACCTGAAATAACCATTGTTGCAGATGGTTTATTTTGATCTTTATCAAAAAAATTGTTTATACGCCCAAGTTTTTTCAAAATTGTCTCATTATTATTCATTAATGACTTATTTTTTTTTGCTATTTTGTTTATTGATATATCTACAAAGGAGCCAGGACTAACATTAAGCTCATTTTTAAAAGACCTTAATTCAGAAATAATATCTATGATTTTTTCAACATCTTTTTGAGACTGATCTTTTTTAATTTTTGCAGAAGGCCAATTCTTATACATTAGAAAATTTTTATTTGATTTATCAAATTTATTTTTGAGCCATATTTCTTCAGTTACGAATGGTATAAAAGGATGTAGCATTACTAATATTTGTTTAAAAACATAAGCGGATACCTCTTTTACCTCTTTTTGAGCTTTTTTATCTTTTGAGTAAAGAATTGTTTTAGAAAGCTCAATATACCAATCACAATATGAATGCCATGCAAATTGATATGCATTTTTTGCAGCTTCATCAAAACGGTAGTCCTCAATGTTTTTTTGAATTTTATTTTTAACTTCTATTAATTCAGAATATATCCATTTATTGATATTTAATGTTGTTTTTGGAGTTTTATCTGTTTGATTGAAATTGCATTTATTTGTAATTAAAAAATTATTTGCATTCCATAATTTATTTAAAAAATTTCTGTACCCTTTAACTCTATCTTCTGAAAGTTTTACATCAGTTCCTGGAGAGGCCATAGATAGTAAAGTAAATCTTAAAGCATCTGCACTATATTTTTCAATTATATCTAAAGGATCAATAACATTGCCTTTTGATTTAGACATTTTTTGTCCCTTTTCATCTCTAACTAAAGCATGAACATAGATATCTTTAAAAGGTTCTTTGTTTAAAAATTCCATGCCGAACATTATCATTCTAGCCACCCAGAAAAAAATAATGTCAAAACCAGTGACTAAAACAGTGGTTGGATAAAATTTTTTAACAAACTCTTTTTCATCTGGCCATCCTAAAGTAGCAAAAGGCCATAAACCTGAAGAAAACCATGTATCTAAAACATCAGGATCTCTGATTAATTCCACATCTTTTTTATAATGTTTTTTTGCTAACTTTTTTGCTTCTTTCTCATTTATAGCTACAAAAATTTTTTTATCAGGTCCATACCACGCCGGTATTTGATGTCCCCACCAGAGCTGTCGAGAAATACACCATGGTTCTATATTATTCATCCATTGAAAATAAGTTTTAGACCAATTGCTAGGAAAGAAATTTGTTTTTTTTGTTTTAACAATTTTTTTTGCTTTGATAGCTAATTTTTTTGCATCAACAAACCACTGCTCTGTTAGAAAAGGTTCTATTATAGAATTTGATCTATCCCCGTATGGAACTTTATTTTTGATATCTTCTTCTTTTACAAAAAAATCTTTTTCTTTAAGCTCATTAATTATTTTTTTTCGAGCATCAAATCTATCTAAACCAACATAATCTGACGGAGCATTATTATTAATTTTACCCTCTTCAGTAAAAATATTTATTATATCAAGTTTATTTCTTTGACCTACTTCATAATCATTAAAGTCGTGTGCTGGAGTAATCTTTAAAGCTCCAGTTCCTTGATCCGGATCTGCATAATTATCTTTGATTATTTTTATTTTTCTACCTACAATTGGTATTGTTACTATTTTGCCGACAAATTTTTTGTATCTTTTATCCTTTGGATTAACCGCTATTGCAGTATCTCCAAGCATAGTTTCCGGTCTTGTTGTCGCAATAGTTATAAATTCAGATGAATTTTCTATCGGATATCTGATGTAATAAATTTTTGAATTCATCTCCCTTGGGTCAACTTCTAAATCTGAAATAGCAGTTTTTAATACAGTGTCCCAATTCACTAGTTTTTCTGCTTTATAAATTAATTTTTTTTTATGTAATTCTACGAAAACTTTTAAGACGGATTTAGATAGATTTTTATCCATCGTAAAAGCATTTCTTGACCAGTCACATGAACAACCTAGTTTTTTTAATTGGTTAATTATTATATCGCCATACTCATTTTTCCATTCCCATACTTTTTCAATAAATTTTTCTCTTCCAAGAGTGGCTTTAGTAAGACTTTCTTTTTCTAATTTTTTTTCAACAAGCGCTTGAGTAGCTATACCTGCATGATCTGTTCCTGGTTGCCATAAAGTTTCATAATTATTCATACGATAATATCTTACTAAAAAGTCTTGAATTGAATTATTCAAAGCATGTCCCATATGCAAACTTCCAGTTACATTAGGTGGTGGAATTACAATTGAATACTTCTTGGAATTTTTTTTAGGTTTAAATAATTTATTTTTTTCCCAATAAGCATAAATCCGATCTTCAACTTTTGAATGTATATATTTATCGCTTATCATGGGTGTAATTAGTTTATAATTTAATAATCTAAATTAACAATAATCAAATTGGAACGTTATTTGATAGACTAATTGCAAATATTTAATATAAAACTCCTTGTAGCTATCTTCTAAAACATACGGCAACGTGGCGGAATGGTTACGCAGAGGATTGCAAATCCTTGTATCCCGGTTCGATTCCGGGCGTTGCCTCCAAAAAAAATCTTGTTTTAGTTAAAAAAGAAAGTAAGTTGACAATTTACATTCCTCGGTAGCTCAGTTGGTAGAGCAGTTGACTGTTAATCAATTGGTCGCAGGTTCGAGTCCTGCCCGAGGAGCCAAAAATTACACTACCTTAGAAATATTATTTGAAACTTGTAAAGATTTATTAAACTTTAATTTTTGATCTGCATTTAACTCTGAATAAAGTTTAACTAAAAAATTATAGTTTACATTCATATGTCCCTGTTGAGATTTTTCTAAATTTAATAAGTACTCTGAAAAATCTTCAAAAAAGTAATTAATTGGTACTTTTAAATAGTTAGAAAGTTGTAATAATCTTATTGAACTTACACCATTTGTCCCTTTTTCGTATTTTTGAATTTGTTGAAATGTAACGTTAATTGCTTTTGCCACTTTTGTTTGAGTTAAACCTAGAGCCAATCTTCTTAATTTAAGCTTATTGCCCAAATGTTTATTAAAATTATCTTCCATTAAGACCCCTCTTAATATTTTTATAAAACTTAATTCAACTAGTTTTTACAACCTACTGCAACTAATATTTTTTTTTTATTTAGCTGTAAAACAGTGGATTTTAAATATCTGTCAAGCATTACTTCGGCCTGAAATAGAGAAATATTTCTTGCAAAAGTAACGTTCTATAGTATCTGGCTTAAGAAAAGTTTTGTTCTATCACTCTTTGGATTAGCAAAAAACTCTTTGGTATCTGCTTTTTCAACTATCATACCTTCGTCCATAAATATCATTTGATCAGCCACTTCTTTTGCAAAACCCATTTCATGCGTAACAACTATCATTGTCATACCTTGTTTTGCTAAATTAACCATAACATCTAACACTTCTTTAATCATTTCAGGATCTAAAGCTGAAGTTGGCTCATCAAAAAGCATTATTTTAGGCTCCATACAAAGAGCTCTAGCAATTGCAGCCCTTTGTTGTTGACCTCCGGATAATTGCCCAGGATATTTTTGTGCCTGATCTAAAATTTGAACTCTTTCTAGATGTTTTAAAGCTAATTCTTCAGCTTCTTTTTTTGGCATTTTCTTTACCCAAATTGGTGCAAGTGTGCAGTTATCTAAAATTGATAAATGTGGAAACAAATTAAATTGTTGAAAAACCATTCCAACTTCTGCTCTAATTTGTTCAATATTTTTTGTATCCTCTGTTAATTCTGTTCCATCAACAATTATATTACCCTCTTGATGTTCCTCTAGTCGATTAATACATCTGATCAAAGTTGATTTACCAGAGCCTGAAGGGCCACAAACTACAATTTTTTGTTTTGGCTTCACTTCCAAATTTATTGATTTTAATACTTGGAAATCTCCAAACCACTTGTTCATATTGTTTATTTGGATAATATTTTCAGACATAAATTTTATCTATCGGTTTTATATTTTTGTTCGAGATTATAACTATATTTACTCATTGCATAACAAATAATCCAGAAAATTATCGCTGCAAACACATATCCTTCCATAGCAAAACCTAACCATTCTGGATTTGTTTTAGCTAAATTCAGCATTCCAACTATTTCTAAAAGACCAACCACAAATATTAATGGAGTGTCTTTAACTAATGCTAAGAATGTATTAGCAATTCCAGGTATAACCAATTTTAAAGCTTGAGGTAAAATTACAAAAATATGCATTTTCCAATAACCCATACCTAAGGATTTAGCTGCCTCGTATTGTCCTCTTGGTAAAGCCTGCAATCCGCCTCGAATAACTTCAGCAACATATGCTGCCTCAAACAAAGAAATAGCAATAATTGCTCTTACCAATTTATCTATAAAAAAGTCTTCAGGTAAAAACATTGGAAACATAACAGCTGACATAAATAAAACTGTAATTAACGGAACACCTCTCCAAAATTCTATAAAACCAACCGAAATATATCTAATCAATGGAAAACCTGATCTCCTACCAAGAGCGAAAGCCATACCAATCGGAAAACAGAAAATTAAACAGAAAAACGAAATAATAAATGTTAGTGATAAACCTCCCCATGCACCCGTTTCAACCCAATTTAGACCATCCAATTTGCCTAATTCGATATATTCCTCGAAAAAAAGAAAATATTTTAAAATAATATAAAGTGCTAAAGGAACGATTAAAAAATAATAAAACTTAAATCTTCCTGGAATAAAAAAACCAATAATAATTGATAAAATTGCAGCTATTATTCCATATGAAAAATCAAAAAAGACAGGACCACCTGAAATAAAGAAAAAGATAAATAAGAAAGCAATCAAAGGATAAATCACTACATAATAAAGTGTTAAATATTTTTTAAATTTATCTGAAGCAAAATAACCAACAGAACCGAGTAAAACTAAAGAAATAAATGATAAATTTATTCTCCACTGTTCTGCATTTGGATACATTCCATACATAAATCTTCTCATCCAGACTTTTATATAAGTCCAACAAGCACCAGTTCCTGTGCAAACATCTTTCGAGTCACCTGCAAAACTAGCATCTACGACAAACCAACTAAGTATCGGGGGAATAGATTTTATAATTACAAATATTATTAATAACGAGAGTACAGCGTTAAAATTATTGGTGTTTATATGTTTATTTAATAAATCTAATCTTTTAATACCGCTATATTCAATTCTAATAAAATATAAACCTATAAAACCTAATACTAAGGGTAATACGAAGCTTAAAAAATTAGGTAAAAAACCTGTTAAATTTAAATTAAAAAAAGAATTAAAAAAAACGTCCAAGAAGCTTATGAAAAATAAAAAAAAACCTAAGTATAAAAAGGTATTTAAATTTGCTCTATCAGGTTTTAAGAAATTTATTTTAGACATTATTTTTCCTGTATTGCTATTCTTTTATTGTACCAATTCATTAAAATTGAAATCGAGATACTTAGAGTTAAATAAGTAAACATTGTTATAGAGACTATTTCGATAGCTTTACCAGTTTGCATTAGTGCAGTTCCAGCAAAAACTAAGACTAAATCTGGATAAGCTATTGCAGCTGCAAGAGAAGAGTTTTTTGTTAAATTAAGGTATTGATTGGTTGTTGGTGGAATGATTATTCTTAGAGCTTGAGGCATAATTACTAATTTTAACACCTGATTGGGTGTTAGACCTATTGATGCTGCTGCCTCTTTTTGACCTTTTCCAACTCCTTGAATTCCAGCTCTAACACATTCTGCAATAAATGTTGCTGTATATAAAGACAAGGATAGTGTTAAAGCAATAAGTTCTGGTGGTAAACTTACTCCTCCTTCATATATAAAAGATGTTGTTGCTAGTTGTTTAAGAACAGGAACTTCAAATGAAAGTCTTACTCCACCTATCAAAAAACTTAAGAGAGGAAGAATAAAGATTAAACCTAATGAAATAAAAAAAACTGGAATTTGTTTACCTTGATTTTCTTGGACTTTTTTTGCATGAATTCGTATTACAATAATAGCTATTACAGCAGCAACAATCGAATAAAAGAAAATACTAAAATTTTGCCAAATGAAAGCAGGAACATATAATCCTTTAATAGTTAAGAAAAAAACTCCAAATATTGCTTCTGCATCTTGTGGTAGTGGTAACGCTCTGAGAGCAGCAAAATACCAAAAGAAGATTTGAAGTAGTAATGGAATATTTCTAAAAAATTCAACATAGAAAGCTGCAAATTTATTTATTAAATAGTTAGGAGATAATCTCGCGACACCGACTATTACACCTAAAATTGTAGCAATAATTATACCTATAACTGAAACAAGTATTGTGTTTAATAAGCCAACCAAATAAGCTCTGAAATAGGAGTGAGATCCATCATATTCAATTAAAGAAAATTGAACATCAAAAGAAGACTCTTGTGATAAGAAACCATATCCAAAATCAATACCTCTATTTTCCATATTGATTTGAGCGTTGTAAGTAAAAAAACCAAAAATCAAAACCACAGCCATGACTGTGATTAATTGAGGAACTATGTCTTTAAGTTTAAGATTCACAAATGTGATAATATATGAATTTATAAAAAAAGGGCTAGAAAAATCTAGCCCTTTTTAAGTATTTTAAACTGAAATTATCTTGCAGGTGGAACGTAAAGTATTCCGCCTTTTGTCCATAATTGGTTTGGACCTCTATCTGGTAAAATTCCAGTGTCAGCAATATTTCTCTTATAGCTTTCACCGTAATTACCAACTTGTTTGATAATTCTTAAGCTCCAGTCATTGTCTAGACCAAAAGCAGCACCTAATTCACCTTCAGCTCCAACTAATCTTTTGATTGCTGGATTGTCAGAAGTTTTCATCATGTCTGCATTTGCTGAAGTAATTCCATATTCTTCAGCTTCGATCATTGTGTTCAAAGACCATCTTACGATATCTTCCCAAACTGAGTCACCTTGTCTTACAACTGGTCCTAAAGGTTCTTTAGAAATAGTCTCTGGTAAAACAATGTGTTCATCTGGGTTCTTCATTTTTGTTCTTTGAGCAGCTAAACCAGATTTATCAGTAGTGTAAGTATCACATCTACCTGCATCGTAAGCAGCTACGACTTCATCAGCTTTTTCAAACGCTACTGGCTCATACTTGATTCCTTTGGAATTAAAGAAATCTCTCATATTTAACTCAGTTGTTGTACCAATGTTTGTACAAGCTGAGATACCATCTTTGAATTGTCCTGTTGAAGTAATACCTGAACTTTTTCTTACCATGAAACCTTGACCATCGTAAAAGTTTACACCTACGAAAGTAAGTCCGATATCAGCATCTCTAGAAAGTGTCCAAGTTGTGTTTCTTGATAAGATATCAATCTCACCAGATGTAAGAGCTGTAAATCTTTCTTTGGCACTTAGTGGTGTAAACTTAACTTTGTTTGCATCACCTAATACTGCAGCAGCTACTGCTCTACATACATCAACGTCAACACCAGTCCAATTTCCTGCAGCATCAGCATTAGAAAATCCTGGAAGACCTTGAGATACTCCACATCTTACAAAACCCTTTTTTTGAGTGTTTTTAAGTGTTTTAGATTTTTTAGCAGCCATAGACTCTGTTGTAAAAGTAAACAACACAGCTACCATAGCAACTAAAGAAGTTAATTGTTTTAAGTATTTAAACATTATTCTTCCTTCTGTTATTATTTATTTGTTAACAAATAATTCAAAACAACGTTTTGAATATCCTCAATTTAACCATGTAAAAAAACGCTCTTCAAGAAAAAGATTTTAAGAAAAGTTATTTTAGAAAAGATAAGTCAAGTAAATTATGGGGAAAAAATATAAAAAAATTGCGAATATTGGCGCGCCCTGAAGGATTCGAACCTACGACCCTCGGTTTAGAAAACCGATGCTCTATCCAGCTGAGCTAAGGGCGCATAATATAACTGATACATATCAATTATATATTAATTTTTAAATAAAAATTTTTTTAAAATTAGCAAGATTGTTAATAACTCAATTCTACCAATAATCATAAATAAAATAAAACAATATTTTATTAAAAAATGTAAATTATTAAAATTAAAATCCGTTAATCCATATATGGATGAATTTACTGTATTCATTAAAGTTAAAATAGATAATTTAAAAGAATTTTCAAAACTTATTCCACTAATACTCAGTATAGAAGTAAATATAAAAAGTGACATAATGAATATAATAATTGTTAAAAAATATTTATTAATTTCATTAAAATCAAAATTAATATTTGTAAATATCAATTTATTCATAAAAACATTCTTGGGTTTGCTGAACGATAAGATTTGATTAATTGAATATTTAAATAAGGAGTAAATTTTTACAAATCTAAGACCAGAACTTGTTGAGAAGAAAGAACCACCAATTATTACTAAAATTAAAAAAACCAAACTCATATTTGATTGATCTGATTTTAATGAAAAACCAATATTTGACATACTACTTATAATAGCCAAAAAATTCACAAAAAATTCCTTGTTGAAACTAAAAAACAAAAGAAAAATTAATACGACTATTGTAAGATATACTATTAAATGAAGGTCTTCATAAAAAAAATTAATATTTCTATTTTTTAAAAAAACTAAATTATAACTAAAAAAAATACTAAAAAAGGAAAATAACATAAGTATAGATAATATTATAATCTGTGAATTATTTTTAATGATATTTGAGAGATCATTATCAGGTAAAAAACCGCCCGATGAAATTAAGCTAAATGCTAAGTTTAATGAATTGAAAGACCGTACAGAAAAAATATTTAAAATTAAAAAAATTACTAGCGTCAAAAAAGAATATAATAAAAAAATTTTTAAAGCTTGTTTGAAAATTTCACCACTATCAAATGATAGATAATTAGTTAAAGATTTTTTAAAGCTTTCGTCGTATATATCTATTAAGAATATAATCGAAAATAAAAAATACAAACCACCTATCCATTGAGTAGAAGATCTCCACAAAATAATACTTTGGTCTATATGCTTAATGTTATCAAAAATACTAAATCCAGTAGATGTAAAACCGGAAATAGCCTCAAAATAAGAATTTAAAAAAGTTAAATTATATATACTAAAATAAAAAGGTATTGATAGAACAAGAGGTATTAGTAAATACCCAAAAAAAACTGTTAGTATCTTATCAAAAATAGAAAATTTCTTTTCGCGAGATTTAATTTTAAAAAATAATACTGAAAGGCAAATAGAAGAAATTAAACAGTAATAGTAAGTATTTAAATTTAAGTAAAAATTAAGATAATAAGAATAGATTATGTTAAAAAAAGATAATAAAGAAATAAGTGCAAAAAAGAAGCTTAGATATTTAACCTGTAGTTTTATCATCTACTTAAACTGAACTTAATCTGAAAATATTTTCTACAAAAGGTATTGTATCTTTTTTAACAATAAAGACGACTTTATCATCTTTTTTAAAAATAAAATCTGATCTTGGAATAATTACTTTTTCATTTCTTAATATGGCGCCAATTCTTAATTCATTTGGAAGATTTGAATTTTTTAATTCTTTATTAATTAGTTCAGACGTCTCAATAACCTCTGCTTCAATAATTTCAAATTCACCATTTGATACCGTATAAGCATTTTCAATAGTTCCCTTATGTACATGTTTCAAAATACTTGAGACTGTACTCATTCTTGGATCAATTAAATCATCAATCTTTAAAGATGATTGTAGCAATGCATAATTTGGTTTATTAACTAAAGCCATGGTTCTTTTTTCCTCTATATCTTTTTGATCTTTGGTAAATTTTTCAACTAAAACACTAACCATCAAATTATCTTCATCATCGTTGGTTAGCGCCAAAACAGTTTCAGATTCTTCCATATTAGCCTCCGCCAAAACTTCTTCATCTAGACCATCACCATTAATAACAATTGTATCATTAAGTTGACTTGCCAAATATTCAGCTCGATCTTTATTTTTCTCAACAATTTTAACTCTTACAGTATCAAGAGTTTCCTCTATGTTTTTTGCTAAATTGAAACCGATATTTCCACCCCCAATTATCAAAATCTTTTTTGATATTCGTTCGTTGTGACCAAAAGCTTGCAATGTTTCCCCCATCTGTAAAGAATTAATAATTACATAAATTTTATCTCCTTCTTTTACAGCATCTGTTTTTTTGGGTATAAAGAATTTTTCATCTCGATTAATTGCAATAACATTAGCTTCTAACTTTGGGTATTTTTTTGTTAATTCATTAAATTTAACATCAATAGACTCACAATTTTTCCTAATCAAAATTTCAAGTAACCTAATTTTGTTATCAGTGAAAGGAACACTATCTAAAGCTCCAGGAGCCTCTAATTTTCTTTGAATAGATTTTGCAATTTCTATCTCTGGTGAAATTATGACATCGATAGGTAAGTTTTCTTTGCTATACACTCTCGTAAATTTAGGATTTAAATAGTCCTGGGATCTTATTCTAGCAATTTTTTTAGGTATATTAAAAATTGAATAAGCTATTTGACAAATTAACATATTAATTTCATCATTTCTGGTAACAGCAATTATCATATCTGTTTCTGGTGCGTTAGCTTTCTCAAGAATTGATGGATATGTTGCTTTTCCTACTATGGCTTTAACATCCAAACTATCATTTATTTTTTGAATGTCTTCACTAGATTGATCAATTACAGTAATAGAATGACCCTGGTCACTTAACAGTTTTGCAATGGTAAACCCTACTCTACCTGCCCCACAAATAATAATATTCATTCAATTAAACTCTTTAATCCCTAAGACTTTAAGCTTTCTATGAAGAGCACTTCTTTCCATTCCTACAAAATTTGCCGTTTTAGATATATTTCCATTAAATTTTTTAAGTTGCATTGTTAAATACTCTTTTTCAAACTTTTCTCTAGCTTCTTTTAATGGCACGGAAAGAGTATTTTCATTTACTTTTTCAACATAACTATCATTTTTAAGAGATTCTTTGACAATATTTGATACTTTGTCTTTTGAGTCTGGCTGTAAAATGGCTATTCTTTCAATCAAATTTCTTAATTCTCTTACATTACCCTTCCAATTATGATTTAAAATATAACTATCATCAGAATCGATATCAAGCTTACTAATACTATAGCTTTCAGAGATTATACTAGAGAAATAATCTATCAATAATGGTATGTCTGAAATTCTTTCATTCAGAGGTTTTACATTTATTTCAAATACATTTAAACGATGGTAAAGATCTTCTCTGAAATTACCTATTTTTATTTCTTCTTTTAAATCTTTACTTGACGAACAAATAATTCTAACATTTACGTTTATGTCACTATTTCCATTTAATCTTTTAAATTTTTGATCGGTTAAAACTCTTAAAATTTTTGATTGTATTGCCAATGGGATTTCTGAAACTTGATCAATTAACAACGTTCCTTCATTAGCTTTTTCTAGAGCACCATAAGATATAGAACCATTTTCTTTTTCCTCTCCAAATAACTCTAATTCATATTTATTTGAGTCAAGTAAAGCACCATTTAGAATAATAAAAGGTTTATTATTCCTCTTAGATCTTTTATGGATTTTTCTAGCTATTAATTCTTTTCCTGAACCTGAAGGTCCATTTATTAAAATACGACTTTCTGTAATTGAAATTTTTTCTATTTGATCTCTTATTGAGGATATATTTTTACTATCACCAACTAAATCATATGAATAAAATAACTTTGTTTCATATTCTTTATTCTGTGATTTCAAATTTAAATTTTCAACAGCTCTTTTTACAAAATTTAAAAGTCTTGTTTTATCAAAAGGTTTCTCTATAAATTCAAATGCTCCATGTTTGAGCGCACTTACTGCAAGTTCCACATTAGCGTGGCCTGTTATTATAATTACTGGCACGTCATTATTTTTTGATTTAATATGAGACAATAATTCAATACCATCATTATCGCCTTTGTCTAATTTGACGTCTAGAATCGCAACATCTGGCATTTTTTTATTTATTTCTGTGAGTGCTTGATTGTAATTTGCAGCAACTCTAGTTTTATATCCTGCATCAAGTATTAATTCTTTGAGAATATTTCTTATATCTGCGTTATCATCAACTATTAAAATTTCTATTGCCATCTTTTATTAAAATCAATTTCTATTTTCGCACCATCTTTTATAGGGTAAAAATTGATTTCGCCTCCATGATCATTTATGATTTTATTTACAATTGATAAACCTAACCCTGTTCCATTTTTTTTAGTAGTAAAATATGGTGTAAAAATTTCATCAATCCTATTATTTAAGCTATTAAATCCGATACCATTATCTATGAGAATAATTTGAATATGGTCATTATTATCCAGAATTTCAATTAATATTTTCTTATCAAAATTGGGGTTTTTATCAGATTTTTGCTGAATACTCTCTATAGAATTTTTAATTAAATTAAAAAATACTCTATTTATTTGTTCTCTATCACATTCTAGGATTGTCTGATACTTTTTAGATCTAAGCTCTAATTTTATCGAGCTATCTATCTCGGAAAGTAATTTAATATTTTCTTTTAATAGTTTATTTAAATCATTTTTCTTAAAAATTGGTTTTGGCATTCTTGCAAAATCAGAAAATTCATTTACAAGATTTTCAATCTGTTTAATTTGATTATTAATAATTTTTAAATTTTCTTTAAAATGAGCTTGGTCCTCATTTGAAATTTTATTTGTATATTTATCCTTTATTCTATCGATAGTTAATTGAATTGGAGTTAAAGGGTTTTTAATTTCATGAGCTAATTTTCTGGATAGATTACCCCAAGCTTTATATCTTTCATTGATAATCAATTTTTCTTGTTGGTTTTTAAGTCTACTTATCATTGAATTAAAATTTTTATTCAAAATTTCCATATCCTTATCTGTTTTAATCTCAGGCACTTTCGAGTCTAAATTTCCTTGTCCGATTTCTGTAGATGCCAGTATCAGATTATTGATAGATCTAAAAAATCTAGATGAAAATCTAATAGCAATAGTAATCGATATGAATAATAATAAAGTTACTATTATTATATAAATTAAAATAAATGAAATCTTAATCCCAGTGCTTCTTTCTTCTACGGTATAGTAAAAATTGATTGCCTCTTGAGACTCAGATAAATATGAAGAAATATTTTCATCTAAAAATTTTATGACATATAAAAAACGATCTTCAAAAGCTTGTAATCTTATAATCGCTCCAGATATGTTGTTTTGAGCATCAACGATTTTTAAAGGGCGATCATCATCTAAAACTAGGTTTAATGCCTTATCCACTGGAGGGCGATATTTATTCTTTTGTTCCGATGTAAATAATAACTTTTTATCTTTATCAATAATATGTATTTCATCGACATTTCTTATTAGTTTTTGGGTTCTCAAGAATCTAAAATATTCTTTTTCATCATTATTTAAAAAATTAGCACTTTTGTTAGTATCAAAAGCGATCAATATAATATCTGCCTCAACTTTATTTCTTACCTCTTGAACATAATTTTTTGCTAGTTCATATGAATTATTTACAACCGTTGTTACTTTTTTATCAAAATACTTTTCTAAAGCAAAAGAGAATAAGAATAATGAAAATATTGAAATCAATATTGAGGGTATCAGTGTAAAAAGTGAAAAATAAGTTATATATTTTTTATTAGAATTCAAACCATCTTTGTCGATATCATTTTTTATGGATTTTTTGATTTCAACAAAAATGAAAGCAAATAATAAAAAAAGTAAAATGATGTTAAGAATTAATAAAAATTGTAAGTTATTTTGATTTAATTCAATGAAACTTCGATCAATGAATGTTAAAAATGTTAAAAAACCAATAAATAGTGTGATAGTAGACAGAATGATTATAAAAATATTTTTTTTCAAAAAATCTAACATGATTTAGAATTATAGTATTTAAACAAATGAACAACTATTTTGTAATATTGGCAGCTGGAAAAGGTAAGAGATTTGGTAAAAATTTACCTAAACAATTCTACAAATATAAAAATAAGGATATTATAGATCATTCTGTAGAGAAATCGTTAAATTCAAAATTATTCAAAAAGATAATTATTGTATCAAATAATTTAGGATACCTAAAAAAGAAGAAATATTCAAAATTAGTAACTATCATTAAGGGTGGTAAAGAAAGGTCAGATTCCTCATTAAATGCACTAAAATACATTAAGAAATATAATCCAAAAAATATTTATATCCATGATGCTGCAAGACCAAATTTTTCAATAAAATTGCTTAAAAATATCTCAAAAAATTTAAAAAAAAATAAGGCTGTAGTTCCAATAATAAATTCAAGAGACTCAATCAAATATAAAGTTAAAAATGAGGTGTTTAATTTAAATAGGAAAAATTTATTATTAACACAAACACCGCAAGCATTTAATTTTAAAGAATTATATAAACTTGCAATAAAAGAAAAATCTAAAATTAATGATGAAGCTACATTGTTTTTAAATCAAAACTATAAAATAAGATTTATCCCTGGTGAAAATTCTAATAATAAGATTACTTATTTAGATGATATAAGAACATCAAAAACTTTCCATGGATTAGGATTTGATATTCATAGATTAGTTAAAAATAAAAAACTTTTTCTTGGAGGAGCTAAAATACCTTTTCATTCAGGTTTAAAAGGACATTCTGATGGTGATGTAATTTTACATGCAATTACTGATGCTATTTTAGGAGCATTGAGAAGAAAAGATATAGGCACATATTTTCCAAATACTAAAAAATATAAGAATATAAGATCAACAAAAATGTTAAAACCAGTTATAGAAAATCTTTACAAATCAAATTTTTCTATAAATAATTTAGATATTAATTTAATTTGTGAGCAACCAAAAGTATCAAAATATAGAACTCGAATAATTAATTCTATATCTAAACTCACAAGTTTAAAAAAAGATTTGATAAATCTTAAAGGCAAAACAGTAGAAAAATTAGGTTTAATAGGAAAAGAAAAGGCTATGGCTTGTGAAGTAATAATCTCAGTTACAAAATATGATCAAAAATATTAATACCTTATTTGTAACAATGTTTGGGTTGGGAAGGACACCAATTATTCCTGGAACTCTTGGATCTTTAGCAACTGTAATTTTATTATATATTTTTTTTCATGTATTAGATTTATCCTCAATTATAATATTTGTATTTTTAATAATTATCTTCTTTTTTTCTTTTAAGTCTGTTGCGTTGTATATCAAAGATAATACCAATAAAGATCCAAGAGAAGTTATTATTGATGAATTTATTGGACAATCTATACCAATATATATGTATGAGATTTCACATGGAACTGTAAAATCTTTTGATGAAGCAATTATTTTTTATGCTGTTTGTTTTTTTTTATTCAGATTTTTTGACATAGTAAAACCATTTCCTGTAAATTTTTTCGATAAAAAATTTAAAAATAGTTTTGGTGTAATAATGGACGATGTCTGTGCTGGTTTTTATGTTGTTTTATCATTAATTTGCTTTATGATTTTCAAAAGTTATTTTATTTAATGCAAACTTTAATAAAACTACTAACCAAAAAAAAACTTAAAATTTCATTTGCAGAATCTTGTACAGGAGGATTATTAGCTAGCTCTATTACTTCAATTAATGGTGCATCAAAAGTTTTTAATTTAGGTATTGTAACATACTCTAACCAAGCAAAAATTAAGATTTTAAAAGTAAATAAAAATATTATTAAAAAATATGGAGCTGTAAGTCATCAATGTTGTTCAGCAATGGTCAAAAATTTATCTAAGATATCTAAAGCCAATATTAATGTTTCGATAACTGGTATTGCAGGACCAAAAGGTGGTACTAAAGAAAAACCTGTTGGTCTAGTTTATATTGGAGTTAAAAAAGGTAATAAAATTCAAGTGAATAAATGTATGTTTAAAGCCAAAAATAGGTCTTCGATACAAAAAGCTACAGTTAGAAAAGCATTAAACTTAGTTTTTAGGACTGCTAAATAACTCTTCAGCTCTCTTTTGAAATGCATCAGCTATTTTCTCTAATCCAAATTGAAATGAAACAACCATCAATGAATTCAAAAATTTATTTTTAATTTCAAAATCAATATCAAAAGTAATTTCTGTAATTCCATTTTTTTTATCAATAAATGTCCAATTATTTGACAAATGATTTAAAGGTCCATCTATATTTTTTACGAATATAGCATCTTTACTTTTATCAAAGACAACATCACTTTTATAAGTATCTTTAAAAGGTCCTTTACCAATAGTTAAGTCTGCTATAATTTTTGTTAAATCGCCCTCATTCTTATTTTCATAAATTTTAGCATCAAAACAAAAAGGAACAAACTCAGGATATTTTTCAATATCTAAAACTAATTTAATTAGATCCTCTTTTTTACATTCAATTAATCGCTTAACTGAAGCTTTAGGCATTAATGACCATTAATTCTATTTTGTTTGAGTTTAGCAAAATCTTCATCAGCATGATAAGAAGATCTTGTTAAGGGCGATGATGAAACTAAAAGGAACCCCTTTGATTTTGCAATTAACTCTAATTCTTTAAATTCATCTGGGTGGTAATATCTTTCAAGAGGATGATGTTTTACAGAAGGTTGTAGATATTGACCAATAGTAATAAAGTCAACATTTGCACATCTCAAATCATCCATAACTTGAACTATTTCATCATGTTCTTCACCTAGCCCAACCATAATTCCTGACTTGGTAAAAACTTTTTTATTATCTTTCTTTGCATTCTTAAGAAGTTCAAGTGATGCAAAATATCTAGCTCCTGGTCTAACTTTTAAATAAAGTCTAGGAACTGTTTCTATATTATGATTGAATACATCTAAATCAGCCTCAAGTAACTTTTTGTAAGATTCACCTTTTCTGAGAAAATCTGGAGTGAGTACTTCAATTGTGGTGCTTGGATTTTTCTTTCTTGTAGTATCGACTACTTTTTTAAAATGGTTTGAACCGCCATCCGGTAGATCATCTCTATCAACTGATGTGATAACTACGTGTCTTAAATTAAGTTTTTTAACCGCATTAGCAATTTTAATGTCTTCATACGGATCAAGTTTTTTGGGCTTACCAGTTTTAACATCACAAAATGCACATGCTCTTGTACATGTATCACCCATTATCATAAAAGTGGCATGCCTTTTACTCCAACACTCTGTTATATTTGGACAGTTAGCTTCTTGGCAAACAGTAACAAGATTACTTTTGTTTACGACAGTTTTAGTGATAAAAAACTCTTTGCTATTAATCAGTTTTGATCTTATCCAATCTGGTTTTTTTTTGATTGGATTTATGGGATTTTTTACTTTTTCAGGGTGCCTAGGTCTAATTTTTTGTGTCATACGATATTATATAAATTTTTTCGTTTTCTTTACCAAATAAGAATCTTTCTCTAATCAATGTTTCAATATAATCAAGATCTAGATTGTCACTTAACAATGAATTTTTAAAATCCAAGTCCCTAATCTCGTTAATTATTAAAGCTTCTTTCATTTGAAGTTCTTTTAAATGCTGTTTTTTATCAAAATAAGATATTAATCCCCTTTGACCTGATAAAAGGTTGAAAAAAAAGTATATTATTAAAAAAGTTGACACTAATGAAAAATAATTTTTTTTTATTTTTTTAAGCATCAATGAATCTTATTCATTATTGCTTTATTTCCAAGTTCTTCTTCTATTCGAATTAATTGATTATATTTAGCTACCCTTTCTGATCTAGCTAATGACCCTGTTTTTATTTGGTTCGAGCCAGTCCCTACAGCTAAATCAGCAATAAATGTATCTTCACTGTCCCCTGATCTATGAGAAATAATAGTTTTAAATCCTATAATTTGTGCAAATTTAATCACTTCTAGAGTTTCTGACACTGTTCCAATCTGGTTTAACTTAATCAAAATTGCATTAGACGAAACATTCAAAAAACCCTTTTTAAGTCTTTCTAAGTTAGTAACATATAAATCATCACCTACTATTTGTGTCTTTTTGATAGTTTTCATAAGTTTATTCCAAGAAATCCAGTCATTCTCAGCAAACGGATCTTCGATTGATTTGATTTTATATTTTTCAATAATCTTTTTATACTCTTTAATAGACTTATCTACCGAGATAAAATTTTTAGAATGAATAGAATATTTATTTTTTTTGAATAGTTCGTTTGCTGCTACATCTAAACAAATTGAAACATCTTTACCATTAACAAATCCAGACTTTTTAATAGCAGAAACTATTAAATCTAAGGCTTGATCGTTACTATTTATCATTGGTGCAAAACCACCTTCGTCACCAACAGATGTAGACAATCCCTTTTTTTTAATCAATTTCTGAAGATTTTTAATTACTACAAAACATATTCGCATTGCATCAGAAAAACTTTTTGCTTTATCTGGTCTAATCATAAATTCTTGAATTCTAAGACCATTATTAGCATGAGCACCACCATTAATTATATTCATCATTGGGTAGGGTAATTTAAAATTCTTCTTTATAAAAAACGTTTTATATAAAGACATCTTTTTTTCTTTTGCTGAAAGTTTTTTTGCTGCAATTGAGACAGCTAAAATAGAATTAGCTCCTAATTTTTTTTTTTGCTTCGTTCCATCTAAATTAATCATTGTAGCATCGATTTTTTCTTGGTTATGTATATTTTGACCTTTTAAGTTCTTTGAAATTTTTGTGTTAATTAAATTGACGGCATTTAGAACACTCTTACCTAAATATTTCTTATTATTATTGTCTCTTTTTTCAAAAGCTTCAAAAGTTCCTGTAGAAGCACCTGATGGACAAATAGCTTTAGCACTATTATTTTTGGTAGAAACTTCAGCCTCTACAGTTGGGTTTCCCCTACTATCAAAAACTTGACGGCCTTTTACTTTAATAATTTTGCTCACTAATTTTTTATTAAATTATCTATCTCTGTTAGTTCTTTTAATAAGTTATCTAATTTATTTAATGGTACCATATTTGGACCATCTGAAGGAGCATTATCTGGATCTTGATGTGTTTCAATAAATAAACCAGCTACACCCACTGCCACAGCAGCTCTTGATAAATGTTCTACAAATTCTCTTTGACCTCCACTTTTTTCTCCAAGTCCACCTGGTTGTTGTACTGAATGGGTTGCATCAAAAATTACTGGATAGCCATTCTTAGCCATAATTGGAATTGATCTCATATCTGAAACTAGAGTGTTGTAACCAAAACTTGCTCCTCTTTCAGTTACTAAAATATTATTATTGCCCGAGTCTGAAATTTTCTTTGTTACATTAACCATATCCCATGGTGCGAGAAATTGACCTTTTTTTACATTAATAATTTTATTTGTTTTAGCTGCAGCAATTAACAAATCTGTTTGTCTACATAAAAAAGCTGGGATTTGTAAGACATCAACATGCTTTGAAACAATTGCACATTGCTCAGCATTATGAATATCTGTTAGAATAGGAACATTCAATTCCTTTTTAATCTTATCAAACACAGGTAAAGAAGCTTCTAACCCAGCTCCTCTTTTGCCTTTTAAGCTTGTTCTGTTCGCTTTATCAAATGAAGTTTTGTAAATAAATCCGAGACCAAATTTTGAGGTAATTTCCTTAATTTTTCCTGCCATATCTAATGCGTGCTGTTCTGACTCAAGTTGACAAGGACCAGATATGAGACAAATTTTATTTTTATTTGAAATTTCTATTTTTCCACAATTAACTTTAATATTACTCATTTATGATTTTTGGCTGCCTTGATAAAAGATGAGAATAATGGATGAGGTGATAAAGGTCTAGATTTAAATTCAGGATGAAATTGCACTCCAATAAACCAGGGATGATTATTGAGCTCAATAATTTCAGGTAATTTACCATCTGGAGATAATCCTGAAAAAATCAAACCTTTTTTCTCAAATTTTTCTCTAAAATTAATATTAACTTCGTATCTATGTCGATGTCTCTCTTTGATCAAACTTTTACCATATATGCTTTTTATTAATGAATGGTCTTTCAATTTAGCCTCATATGATCCAAGTCTCATCGTGCCACCCAAATTTTTATCGGTCCCTTTTATTATTCTTCCATCTTTATTCCACTCATTAATCAATCCTATTACAGATAAACCATTTTTATCAAATTCACTTGAGGTCGCCCTTTTTAAATTAAGTTTATTTCTGGCAAATTCTATTATTGCCATTTGCATTCCATAACAAATACCTAAAAAAGGTATCTTGTTTTTTCTAGCAAACTTAATAGCTTCAATTTTACCTTTTGTCCCTCTTTTGCCAAAACCACCAGGAATTAAAATGCCTGATATATTTTTTAATTTAGATTTAATCTCACTTATTTTAAGCTGTTCAGAGTCAATTCTTACTAAGTTCACTTTCACTTTATTATCAAAACCTCCATGAGTTAAGGCTTCATCAAGTGATTTATATGCGTCTTTTAACTCAACATATTTTCCAATTATAGCAATATTTATTTGTTTTTTTGTATTCAAAATAATCTTGGTGATTTTTTTCCAAGGACTTAGGCTAACAGATTTTTTTGATCTTAATTTGAAGTAATCTAATACTCTTTTATCTAATTTTTCTTTAAAAAAACTAATTGGTGCTTCATAAATTGTTCTAACGTCAACTGTTTCAATTACATTATTAATATGAACATTGCAAAATAACGATATTTTTTTTCTATGTTCTAAAGGTATGGACCTATCTGATCTACAGATAATAATATCTGGTTGAATTCCAATACTCCTTAATTCTTTAACCGAGTGTTGTGTCGGTTTTGTTTTAATTTCATCTGAAGACTTTAAATATGGCACTAATGTTAAATGGATAAATAATGCATTCTTTTTTCCAATATCATTAGCAAATTGTCTTATAGCTTCAACAAAAGGCAAACTCTCAATATCACCTACTATTCCACCAATTTCGCAAATAATAAAGTCTTCCTTGGAGGAATCATTTTTTATAAATTCTTTAATACGGTCTGTGATATGGGGTATTACTTGAACTGTCTTACCAAGATACCTTCCTTTACGTTCCTTTTTAAGAACATCATTATAAATTTTACCAGTTGTAATATTGTCAGATTTTTTTGCTGATACTTGAGAAAATCTCTCGTAGTGTCCTAAATCTAAATCGGTTTCAGCACCATCATCTGTGACGAAAACTTCACCGTGTTGAAATGGGCTCATTGTTCCGGGATCAACATTTAAATAGGGATCTAATTTTCTTAGTCTCACTTTGTATCCTCTTGATTGAAGAAGGTATGCTAGTGATGCTGATGATAATCCTTTACCTAAAGATGAGACCACGCCGCCGGTGACAAAAATAAATCGCGCCATGGAATTATCTTATAGCGAATAAAAAAGAAAATGAAAAGACTTAATTATTATTATCGGGAATCGATGGTGTGTCTTCAGTTTTTTCCTTAACTGTGTCTAAAACTGAGCTTGTAGGTGTTAGTTCACCTCTAGAGACAATAGTCAAAGCAAGACTACATATTATGAACAAAGTTGCAATTACAGCTGTGGCTTTAGTCATGAAATTTCCAGCTGTTCTTGAAAACATATAAGATTCTTGTGAAACACCTATACCTAATGCTCCACCCTCAGATTTCTGCATTAAAACTAAAATAACTAAAATAAATGCAAAAATAATATTTAGAATTAGTAGTATATTTTCCATGCAGGTTAATTATATGTTTTTTTCACTATATCAATAAAATTTTTAGCATTTTGTGATGCACCGCCTATTAAAAAACCATTTAGGCCATTTATATTTTTTAAATTATTTATATTGTTGGTATTTACTGAACCACCATATAAAATTTGCGGTGATTTCTTTTTAAACTTACTTTTTATAAATTTAATAGCTTGATTGAGCTCTGATGACTTAAGAATTTTACCTGTGCCAATTGACCAAACAGGTTCGTAAGCTATAAAAAGATTTGTTTTGATCTTGATTTTGTCTAATCCATATTTGATTTGCTTTGACAAAACCGATTTTGTTTTGCCACTCCTCTTTTCTTTTAGAGTTTCCCCAATACAGAGTATTACTTTGAGTTTTGCATTAATTGCACTTTTAATTTTTTGATTAATAAGTTTATCTGTCTCTCCTCTATTCCTATTTTCTGAATGGCCAATAATTACATAATTTGCACCTATATTTTTTATCATTTTAGGATTTATAAAACCTGTATGTGCTCCGTATTCTGAACTTTCGTGACAATTTTGTGCACCAATATCTATTAAACAATTTTGAAATTTTTTATAGAAAGAACTTAATAGGGTATACGGGGGACAATATATTAATCGTCCTTTCTTAATTTCTTTAGATTTTGAAAATTTAATTACCTTATCCAATGTATTTAATGAGTTTTTATTTCCATACATTTTCCAATTAGCTACAAAATACATATATTTATTTGTCATATGGTAAAATTTAATCTATAGGTTTGTTTTTTACAGATCAATAAATTTATAAAGTAATGTTAGGAAGTTTTAGAAATTTTTCGAAATCTAAGTTCTCTGCAGTATTCATTTTTATAGTGTGTATTCCATTTGTTTTCTTTGGAATGGGTGATATGTTTAGTAGAGGAAATACTAATAATATTGCCAAAATAAATGACAAAAATATTTCTACAGAAGATTTTTTAAATCATGTTAACACATTAGAAATATCACCTGAATACATTAGAGATAATTTGGATAAAAATGTAATCGAAGAATTACTTTCAACTCTAATCACATCAGAAATATTAAATCTTGAAGTGAAAAATTTTGATATTTCTCTAAGTGAAAATTCTTTATCAAAGAAAATTAGAAATAATAAAAGTTTTTTAGATGAAAGTGGAATTTTTCAAAGAGTTAAATATGAGAAATTCTTATTAGAAAATAATATTGCAGCTTCAATTTATGAAAAACGATTAAGAAACAGTGAAACCCAAAAAAATTTGTTTGATTATATAGGGGCAGGAACAGTTACACCGAAATTCTTAGCTGAAAAATTTTATCAAGAGCAAAATCGAAAAATTGAATTAGAATTTATAAATTTAAATAGTTTTTATGTACAAAAAGATCAAATAACTCAATCTAAAATAGATCAGTTTTTAAAAGAAAACGAAGATACTTTAAAAGTGGATTACATTGATTTTAGTTATGCAAAAATTAATCCCAAAAACTTGGTTGGTGTTGATGAATATAATCAAGCCTTTTTTGACAGTATAGACCAAATAGAAATAGATATTTCAAATGAAGTTGATTTTAATAATATTGTTCAAAAATTTGATATTGAGTCGACAAGTATTTCAAATTTTAAATTTTCCGAGAATGCAAGTGAAATTGAAAAAAAAATATTTAATTTAAAGGAAAATTCTTTTGATATAATTGAAACTGAAAATGAATATATTTTATATAAAATAGATCAAATTAATCAAAGAAGTCCAGATATAAAAGATGAGGAAACTAAGAACGAAATTTTAGAATTAATTTTCCAACAAGAAAGATTTGATTACAATAAAGACTTATTATCCAAAATTAAAAATAATAACTTCTCTGAAATGGATTTTTCGAAAATGCATAATCAAAATTTCGAGACAATAACATTAAATTCAATAAAAGATGTTGAAAAATTTGACGCTAATTCAATCAAATTATTATATTCACTTCCAGAAAAATCTTTTGCTTTAATTTATGAGAGTGACAATATTTATTTAGCAAAAATCAGAAAATTTATAAATGTTCAATTTAATAGTGATAAATATAAAGATATAATGAATGAACAAAAAACTGATATAAAGCAAAGATTATTAAAATCTTATGATGAACTCTTAAATGACAAATATAAAGTTACTTTAAACAAAAAAACAATTGAACGTGTTAAGAATTATTTTCAATGATAATTAATCGAAGCTTCAATGATTTTAAGTTTCGACATAGAGGCAAAAAAAATCAAATAATATACACATCAAAAAAGGTTAAAAACGATGATGATGTTTCAAATTTGATTGATAATTTTTTACTTGAGAAAAATAGTTTTATCTTTGAATCTGTTGAAAAAGGTAAAATAAAAGGAAGATATACAATTTTTGGTAAAAATCCTGATAAGATCTGGGAATTTAATAATAATAACTCTTTTTTAATTAAAGGTAATAAAAGATTAAAATTAAGAAATAAGCCAAACAAATTGATAGAAAAAATTATTGAAGATTTCAAATTTGAAGTACCAAAAAATCTACCTTCAATTTCATCACTAATCTCAGGTTATTTTTCTTATGACTCAATAAGATATATAGAAAATATACCGAATAATTGTAAAGATGATTTGAAAATTCCTGATGTTAGGTTGTTAAGACCACGGACGTTGATTGTTCACGATAATCTAAAAAAAAAGATTTTTTACATCATTAATATTTTTGGTGATGAAAATATAAAAAATTATAAAAAAAGATATTTAGAAATTAAATCAGAGCTTAATCTTCTTTTAATTATTACAGTATCTCCCTCGTGGATACCAGCTTCAATCATAGAATCACCTTGTACTTTTAACCCGAAATAATCACCATTTTTTTCTAAATTGGTTGGTAATGGTATTTTTGATACTTCGTTTTGTATTGCCTCAACTGGTGTACCGGCTGCTATTTTACCTAAAACAGGTACTTCTGAGTCATCAGATAACGGGTTCTCCTCATCTAATCCGCCTTTTATTACACTTGGAGAAAAATTATTATAAATATCATTTGCTGAAGCTGTTTCAGGTAATTTAATTACCTCTAACGCTCTAGCTTTATGCGCTAGTCTTTTAATAAAACCTCTTTCTTCTAAAGCACTGATTAGTCTGTGAATACCAGATTTAGATTTAAGATTAAGAGACTCTTTCATTTCATCGTAAGAAGGTGACACTCCAGAACTTCTCAACCTCTTGTTGATAAATAAAAGCAAGTTTTTTTGTTTTTTTGTTAGCATAAGAACAAATATCGTACAAACAATGTTCTATAAAAGTTCTCGTAAATTAACAACAGTTAAAAAATCAATAAAATAGGGGATAATTTGACTAAAGAACGGAAAAAATAGAATTATTTTCAAGATTTTTTAAAAGTGATTCACCAATCAAAAAAGTTTTAATAGATGTTTTTTCAGATAATTTCAAAAGTTCATCTTTTGTTTTAATTCCACTTTCAGAAATTAAAGGACCTTTATGACCAACTAATACATCATAAATATCAAAAGTTGTATTTATATCAGTTTTTAGAGTTTTTAAGTTTCTATTGTTTATTCCTATCAAGGCATCTTTAAATCTAAGAGCTTGTTTGGCCTCATCTACAGTGTGAACTTCAACAATAATAGACATATTTAATTTTAAAGCCTCTTCATATAATTCATTTGCAAGTTTATCAGAAACGCCAGCAAGAATTATTAGTATGGCATCTGCTCCATAACTTTTAGCAAGAGGTATTTGAAATTTATCTACAAAAAAATCCTTACAAAGAATTGGTAAATCAATTTTTTGTTTAATTTTACTTATATGTATTAAATCACCTAAAAAGTAATCTTCTTCAGTTAAAACTGACAAACATGTCGCTTTATTATCGTTGTATATGTTTGCAATTTTAACAGGGTCATAATCTTTGATAATTACACCTGCAGATGGACTAGCTTTTTTAATTTCAGCAATAATAGAAAACTTGTTTTCATTAATATTATTTTCGATCTTTTCTTTAAAATTTATAAATATTCTGTTTGAATTAATTGATTCATCTAATGAGCCAGGAGATATAGTTTTCTTTAGATTTTCTATTTTTTTACTTTTCTTCTCAATTATTTTCTTAAGAACATTTTCAGCCATTTTGAATTTTTTCTAAATATTTAATAACTTTAGTCGATAATATATGTTTTCTTACATTATTATATGCATCAGTAAAATTGTTATGTGTTTCACTCACAATTAAACCTGCAGCAGCATTCAAACATACTGCTTTAGAAAAATCGTTATCCTCGCCTCTAAATATATTAATCATTTTATCTGCATTAAATTTTGCATCATCACCAACAAGATTTTCAAATTTATCTGCATTAACATTAAATTCTTTAGGATCAATAACAAATTCAGAAATTTTATTATCTTTCAATTGAGTTACATTTGTTTTAGCATAAGGTGAAATTTCATCTAAACCATCTTCACTATTCACAATCCATGCAAATTTTATCTCTAGATTTTTTAAAGCATTTGCAAACGTACTTAAAAGCTTTTTATCAAAAACTCCTACCACTTGTCGTTTAACAAGAGCAGGACTACTTAGAGGTCCTATCATGTTAAATATAGTTCTTTTTCCAATTTTTTTTCTAGTTGGACCAACAAATCTCATTGCACTGTGATAATTAGGCGCAAACATGAATCCAAAATTGTTTTTATTAATTTGCGCTTCTATATCATTTGGTTCTAAATTAATTTTTATATTCAAAGCCTCTAGAACATCACCTGATCCACACTTAGAAGATACAGCTTTATTTCCATGCTTTGCCACCTTGACACCCATACTTGCAAGCAATAATGCAGATGCTGTTGATATATTAAGAGTATTCATGCCATCACCACCAGTACCACATGTATCAACACAATTTTCTACATTTACTCTTTTAGACTTATTTCTTAGAACGTAAACGCCACCTGCTATTTCATCTGATGCCTCACCTTTAATTGATAAAAGTGTTAAAAAATCAAATATTTCTTGGTCCTCGGCTTTACCATCCATTAATAACTCAAAAGCAGCTTTGCTTTCATCAAAAGATAGATTTTCTTTATTTTTAATTTTTTCTATGAATTGTTTCATCTAAATTATAATGAAGTTCTTTAAAATTTTCATACCTAGTTTAGTTTTAATACTTTCAGGGTGAAATTGCACTCCATGAACATCATATTTTTTATGTTGAACACCCATTATTAAACCATCTTTGGTCTCTGCAGTGATTTCAAGATCACGGGATAGTGATTTTTTGTCAATTATTAAGCTGTGATAACGAGTTGCCTCAAAAGTTTTAGGAAGATTTTTTAATATACCGTTTTTTTTAGTTACAATTTTGCTGGTTTTTCCGTGCATTAGTTTTCTTGCTTGAATAATTTTTGAACCAAATACCTGTCCAATAATTTGGTGACCTAAACAAACACCTAGTATAGGAATTTTTTTGTATAAAGATTTTACAATCTTAAGGCAGTTACCAGATTGATCAGGATTACCGGGCCCAGGCGAGATTACAATTTTATTATATCTTTTTTTTAATATCTCTTTTGAGGTAATTTTATCATTTCTAATTACATCAACGTGGACTTTTAAGGAGGATAAATAATGATATAGGTTAAAAGTAAAACTGTCATAATTATCTATTAAAATTATTTTTTTCATTTTAGTGCATTAATCAAAGCTTTTGCTTTGTTAACCGTTTCCTCATATTCTTTCAAAGGTTTACTGTCAGCAACAATACCAGCTCCTGCTTGAACATAAAATTTATCTTTTGTTGCAACCGCTGTCCTTAAAGCAATACATGTATCGAATTCTCCATTTGCTGAAAAATAACCAATTCCTCCAGCATAAACTTTTCTTTTTGTCTTTTCCAATTCATCTATAATTTCCATGGCTCTTATTTTTGGAGCACCTGAAACTGTTCCAGCAGGAAAACCAGCTAAAAGAGATTTAAACTTTGAGAATTTATTATTATATTCACCAACTACATTGGAAACTATGTGCATGACGTGAGAATATTTCTCTATAACAAAGCTTTCTGTGACTTTTACAGAATTTATTTTTGATACTTTTCCAGCGTCATTTCTACCAAGATCAAGTAACATTAAGTGTTCGGAAAGCTCTTTTTTATCTTTAAGCAAATCTTTTTCGTAAAATTTGTCTTGAGATACATTTTTTCCTCTCGGTCTGGTTCCTGCAATTGGTCTTACAGTAATCTTATTATCTCTTAATCTAACTAAAATTTCAGGGCTTGCTCCAATTATCTGAAAATCTTTAAAATTAAAAAAAAACATAAAAGGAGAGGGGTTTGTTACTCTTAGTTTTTTATAAATCTCTAGAGGTGATTTAGTTAATTTAGCCTCAAATCTTTGACTAAGAACAACTTGAAAAATATCGCCTATTTTGATGAATTTTTTTGCTTTATTTATCATGTTCAAAAATCT
>CACGVC010000004.1 GCA_902576335.1 uncultured Pelagibacteraceae bacterium | reverse complement strand
ATAGATACCACCCTTACTTCCTCGCCGTACTTTTCTCCAAAAAATGCTAGAGCACCTTTTTCAATAGCTGCTTTGGGTGTCATAATTCTAGTAGTTACTTCAGTATTATTTTTCACATATTCATTTACTAATTTATCAATTGTTTCTAGCTCTTCATTTGTGATTGGTTTCATATGACTAAAATCAAATCTCAAACGATCTGGAGCAACAAGTGAACCTTTTTGCATGACATGTTTTCCAAGTGTCCTTCTTAAAGACTCATGAAGAAGATGTGTTGCTGAATGATAAGCTTTTAGATTTGCTCTTCTTTCAATATCAATTTTTAATTCAACAGCATCACCCACTTTTATTGAGCCTGTTTTTAATGAGCCATAATGCACAAATAAATTACCGAGTTTCTTTTGTGTATCCTCAACCTCAAAAACTGAGTTACCTGAAATTATTGTGCCTTTGTCACCAAGCTGTCCACCGGACTCACCATAAAAAGGAGTTTGATTTGTTATTATCACTCCTTCTTCACCAGTAGATAATGATTTCACCTCATTATTTTCCTTAATCAAATTTAATATAACCCCCTCTGATTGATTAGATTCGTAACCTAAAAATTCAGTTGGACCAATTTTATCTTTGATTGAAAACCAAATTGCATCTTCAGAGCTGTCACCTGAACCTTTCCAATTCTTTTTGGCAAGTTCTTTACTATTTTTCATTAGTTGATCAAATTTTTTATGCTCAACTGTTAATGATTTATTTTTTAAAATATCTTCAGTCAGATCTAATGGGAAACCGTAAGTATCATATAATTTAAATGCTACATCTCCTGGTAAAACTTTATCTATTTTTGAAATTTCATCATTTAAAATTTTAATTCCTCTATCAAGTAAAACTAAAAATTTTTCCTCCTCCATTTTTAATGTTTCTCGAATTAACGACTCTGATCTTTCTAACTCTGGATAATTTCCTGACATTTCATTTTTTAAAGCTTCAAAAATTTTGAAAAAAATTGGTTCTTTAGCTCCCAATAAATGAGAGTGTCTCATACCTCTTCTCATAATTCTTCTAAGAACATATCCACGACCTTCATTTGAAGGTAAAACACCTTCAGCTAAAAGAAATGAGCTTGCTCTTAAGTGATCAGCAATTACTCTAAAACTTGATATATTTTTATCTTCTTGTTTGACTTTTGTTACTTCAGATATTGAGCTTATTAATTTCTTAAAATGATCAGTTTGATAATTATCGTGTGTGCCTTGTAAAAGAGCAGCAATTCTCTCTAATCCCATTCCTGTATCGACAGATGGTTTTGGTAAATCTATTCTTTTATCTTTTGAGACTTGCTCATACTGCATAAAGACTAAGTTCCAAATTTCAATAAAACGATCACCATCTTGATCTTTGGTTCCTGGCAACCCTCCTTTTAAATGATCACCATGATCATAAAATATTTCTGAACAAGGACCACAGGGACCAGTTTCACCCATCGACCAAAAATTATCTGACGTTGCAATTCTAATTATTTTATCATCACTAAAACCTGCAATTTTCTTCCAAAAATTAAAAGCCTCGTCATCCTCATGAAAAACAGTTACATAAAGCCTATTTTTATCAAGGCCAAAATCTTTAGTTATCAAATTCCATGCTAGTTCTATTCCTCTTTCTTTGAAATAATCTCCAAAAGAGAAATTTCCTAGCATTTCAAAAAAAGTATGGTGTCTTGGTGTATAACCAACATTTTCTAAATCATTATGTTTGCCACCTGCCCTTACGCATTTTTGAGAAGTGGTTGCTCTTTGATAATCTCTTTTCTCTAAACTGGTAAATACATTTTTAAATTGCACCATTCCAGAATTAGCGAACATTAGTGTTGGATCATTATTTGGTACTAAATTACTAGACTCAACAATCTTATGATCATTTTTTTCAAAATACTTTAAGAACGTGCTTCTTATTTCATTTAATGATTTGTCTGCCATATTTTTAAAATACAGCTTTTTTGTTTTATGTCTAGTTAGGGATGAAGGGGGAAAGGCGCTTATTATAAGCGCCTTTATAATTTAAAGATGACCTTTAATTCTAGTTCTTTTTGGTAGGAGCGGTCTCTTTTGCAGCCTCTTCATTTTCAGCTACTTTCTTCTCCTTTTCAATTTTTTCAGGGCTTAATGGATTTCCCTCAATTTTCTTTGAAATCACACCAGCTTTTTCTCTAATTGCCATTTCTATTTCTGCAGCAACATTAGGATTTTGTGCAAGATAAGTTTTTGCATTTTCTCTACCTTGACCTATCTTTTCACCCTTATAAGCATACCATGCTCCTGATTTTTCAATAATGTCAGCTTTAGCACCTAGATCGACTAACTCACCCATTTTGCTAATTCCTTTGCCATACATCAAGTCAAACTCAACAACTTTAAATGGTGGCGCAACTTTATTTTTAACTACTTTTACTCTTGTAGTATTACCAATAATTTCATCTTTATCTTTTATGGCACCAATTCTTCTAATATCCATTCTTACAGATGAATAAAATTTAAGTGCATTTCCACCTGATGTTGTTTCTGGACTTCCAAACATAACTCCAATTTTCATTCTAATTTGGTTGATGAAAATCATCATTGTGTTTGTATTTGAAATCGAACCAGTTAATTTTCTTAAAGCCTGACTCATTAATCTTGATTGAAGACCAACATGATGATCACCCATCTCACCTTCAATTTCAGCTTTTGGAGTTAAAGCTGCAACAGAGTCGATTACGATAACTGAAATAGAGCCTGATTTTACTAACGTATCAGCGATTTCTAAAGCTTGCTCACCTGCATCTGGTTGAGAGATTAAAAGCTCTTCAGTGTTTACACCTAATTTTTTTGCATAAACTGGATCCAATGCATGTTCTGCATCAACGAATGCGCAAATTCCACCTGCTTTTTGAGCTTCAGCAACAACTTGTAATGCTAATGTTGTTTTTCCAGAAGACTCTGGTCCGTAAACTTCAATAATTCTGCCTTTAGGTAATCCACCTATTCCTAAAGCTAAATCTAAACTTAAAGATCCAGTAGATACCGACTCGATATCCATAGCTCTTTTTTCACCGAGCTTCATTACTGAACCTTTTCCAAAATTATCTGTGATTTGGCTGATTGCAGCTTCTAAAGCTTTATTTTTCTCTTTATTTTCCAATTCTTGATTTTTAGTAGATTTAACTACTTTTAAGTTATTTTTAGTCATTTTTTGCCTTTTTTTTTACGTTTTTTAACACTCGAATCATAAAATAAATGTACACATTTTGTTCTCATTAGCAAGATTTATTTATTTTAGCCTAAAAAGCCTTTTTTTATCGTATTTTTAGATAATCACTGTTGAGTAAACCGATAGATTTAAGCAAATTAAATTGAGAAAGAATAAAGTTTCTCTCAGAATCGGCTAAAGAAATTTGAGCATTCAATAAAAGAGAGTTAGATTGAATAACTTCAAGAGTAGTTCTACCAGAAGAACCACTATTATATTCTGCTGTGATACCTTCATTAGCAATTTCTGCTGCTCTTACTTGCAATTGAACAGAGTTAAGTAAACTTTTATTTGATTGAAAGTTTGACCAGGCGCTTGCTACATTAGTTTGATTTTGTTTAATCTCACTATCTAAAGTTAAACGTGATCTATTTTCTATATTCTTATTTTTATTTAAAGATGCCAGATTTTTTCCACCTGAATAAAATGGCCAAGTAACAGTTGCTTTTAAAGTTTCTTTATCTCTCTCATCGTAAGTAGCACTTAAGTCGTCTGAATACGACTTTTCTAAAGATAATTTTGCAGTTGGCACTAATTCTGATCTTGCAATCGATGTATCTTTTTTCGATTGTTCATATTCCATTTCAGCAATAATTAAATCTGGATTACTTTTTTTAGATTGTTCAATAGCTGAATTTAAACTGCCTGGTATTTGGTAACTCATTATTGAACTTTTATCTAATGACTGAGCATTACCTAAAGGTCCAATAATATTTTCATAATTCAACTTGCTAGTTAAAAGGTCACTTTGTGATTGAATGAAACTTGCTTCTGCACCAGCTAATGATGACTCTGATTGTGAGACATCTGATAAACTAATTTGACCTCTTTCAAGTCTAATTCTATCAGTTTCAACTTGTCTACTTAGAAGCTCAACGTTAGCTCTATTAATTTCTAATTTTTCATTCGCTGAAATTAACCCAGTATACGCTGCCACAGTTTTATATAAAATATCTTGCTCTTTTTTTAAAAGTTTTGCTTTAGCTAAATTGATACCAATTTTACTTTTTGACAAATCAGCGCCTCTACCAAAATCAAATAATGTTTGAGTAACTGAAATAGATTTAGTTTCTGTATCTACATCAGTAATTGTGGCATTTGATCCATTTCTATTTGTTAATTTGTCAGTCTGATCTTGGCTCTTTGATCCCTCTAGAGTAATTGTTGGAAAATAGGAACTCTTTGAGATTTTAAGTTCTTGTTCCGAAATACTGATATTTTCTCTTTCAGCATTTAATTCAGAATTATTTTTATAAGCTTTTTTTAGAGCTGTAGTAAATGTTTCAGCACTTAAATTAAAAATTATAAATAGATTACTAAGAATGATAATTAAAAATTTTTTCATTTGTTTCTATATAATGCAGATTTGATCTGATGGTTACTATTTAAATTGAATATAATTGATGCATATTTAGGCATATTCTTGAACATATTTTGCGTAATTCTTTGATACGTTTGCATAAAATTAATTACATCCCCTCTACTCATGATCTTTAAGTTTGATTTTACTTTACTTTTTACCCAAAGTTTTCTCTCTTGTTTTAATCTCCATTTTTGCAGCAAACTGAAATTTTTTGCTTTTAAATAAATTAAACAATTCAATTGGGAATATAATTTTTTATATTTTGATTTCAATTGATCGTTAACATATTTTCTCCAGATCTGTTTTTGATCTTTAGCTTTCTCCATTGAATTGATTGTTTTCTTTAATGAGCTATTTTTTTCAGATTTCGCCCCAACACACCATCCCTCAAATATAATTACATCTGGTTTTTCTTTTAAATCGTACCAGTATTTTTTATTAAATCTATCATCTATAGCTTTATTAAATGTTGGTAGTTTTAGTCTTTTAAATTTATTGCTTTTTGCTTTTTTAAAGAAATTTAACATCATATCAATATCATGTGTTCCAGGTACTCCCCTTGTTAAAAGCATGGAATGAACTCTTTTTGATAAATTTTTACGTTCTTTTCTTGTTTTATAGAAGTCATCTATTGAAATTCTAAAAACATTTAATTTAAAATATTTAGTTAAAATAATTCTGATTAGAGAACTAATTGTAGTTTTGCCTGTTCCTTGACCCCCTGCTAAACCCACAAAATAAGGTTTTTTCTTATCAGCCTTTTTACTTATCCAAAAACATAATGGAATTAGGAACAATTTAATCATTCTTTCTTTATTCTTAAATTTATCAGCTTTTGTCTCTTGAGATTTAATAAATTTTAAACAATCTTTTTTTACCTTACCAAAGCATAAACTAAATTGTTTCATGTAAATTATTTTTTATCTAAAGGATGATTTTGACCGTCGTTTACTGGCACATCTTTCATATCAAAGGTATTTATTTCATCAACACAACCAACATTAAATCCTGTCATAGCTGGATTAATTCTTGGATTATGATGAGTATAAATTCCACACTCAGAGCAAAAGTAATGTTTGGCAACTTTTGAATGGAACTGATAGAGTTTTAATTTTTCTTCACCTTTAGTAATTTTAAAATCCTCATTTTTTACCATCGACATGATTGCACCTTTCCTTTTACAAATAGAACAATTACATTTTATTACTTTAGCTAAATCTCCATCTAAATTTATTTCTGCTTCAACAGCTCCACAATGACAAATTAATTTTTTCATTTGATATTTTTAAACTATCCTTGGTTGAAGTTATCCACAAGCATACAAAATATAGTTTTGATGTTCACGTTTTGACTCACTTTTGATTCAATTACGGACTCAAAATACAACCTCTTGCGTGCATTGTATAAGTGCGCTATAAATTAGAACAAAACAAGAACATGAAACTAACTATTCCCTATTATCTGCATAAAGCTGGTGCTGGTTTCCCATCACCTGCCACTGATTATATCGAAGAAGATATCGATCTAAACATGCATCTAATCAAAAACGTTCCAGCTACTTTTATTATCAGAGTACAGGGAAAATCCATGGTGGATGTTGGTATCAATGATGGAGACTTATTGGTTGTCGATAAAAGTTTAAAACCAAAAAACTTTTCAACTGTTATTGCAAATGTTCATGATGAACTTGTGGTTAAAACTTTAGTTCAGGAAAGAGATAAAAAATTTTTGTCGTCTGGGTCTAAAGATTTTTCTAATAGAATTTTAATTAATGAAGAAGAAGATGTTTTTATTTGGGGGGTTGTGACTTATGTCATCCATTCAACGTACTAAAAAAATAGGCTTAGTTGATTGTAATTCTTTCTATGTTTCATGTGAAAGATTATTTAATCCAAAAATAAGAAAAAAACCTGTGGTTGTTTTATCTAATAATGATGGTTGTATCATTTCTAGATCCAATGAAGCAAAAGCGTTGGGGATCAAGATGGGTGAACCTTATTTTAAAGCAAAAGATATTATTGTTAAAAATAAAGTTGAAGTTTTTTCATCGAATTACTCTTTATATGGAGATTTATCTAGAAGAGTAATGAGAACTCTTAAAAGATTTAATACTGAAATAGAGGTATATTCAATCGATGAGGCATTCATAGATTTATCCAATTTTCCAGACTCAGAAGTTGAAAAAGTTGGAAGAGAAATTAGACAAACAATTCTACAGTGGACAGGTATTCCAACAAGTATCGGTATCGCTAAAACCAAAACATTGAGTAAAGTTGCAAATCATATCGCAAAGAAAAAACAATCAGGAGTAACGAGTTTGATTGGTATAGAAAATTTAGATCCAATTTTAGAAAAAGTTGAAATTAATGATGTATGGGGTGTTGGTAGACAACTTACAAAATTTTATCAAAAAAACGGCATTTATAATGCCAAACAACTTAAAAATAAGTCTAACACTTGGATTAAAAAATGTTCTAATGTTTTAAGCTCAAGAACTGCAATGGAACTTAGAGGAGTTCCTTGTATTGACTTAGAGACTACACAAACAAAAAGGAAAAGTTGTGTCGTTTCAAGATCATTTGGTAAAAGAATAGAAAGTTTTCAAGAATTAAAGGAAGCAGTTGCTAATTATTGCTTGAATGCTTCTGAGAAAATTAGATCAGAGTCTTTAGTTGCAAAAGCGATTACAGTATTTGTTAGAACCAGTCCGTTTCAAAGAAATTATGGCTATTATTCAAATTCAAAAACGATTGACTTTCCAATTGCAACTAACAATAGTCTTGAGACTGTTAAAACTGCAATTGCAATACTTGAAAGTATATTTAGGAACGGCTGTCGTTATCAAAAAGCAGGAGTTATGCTTACAGGGTTACGAGATGATGATGGTAGGAAAAATTTATTCTCATCAGAAAAAGATGAAAAAATAAAAACTTTGATGCAATCAATTGATAATACTAATTATAGATATGGTAGATCAACCTTAAGTCTTGCGAGTGCTGGAGTTCATAAAAAATGGAATATGAGAAGACAATATTCTTCTAAAATAGATACCGCTGATTTTTATTGTTTGCCAACAATCAAAGCTATTTAATAAAATGGCAATTTGGTTCAACAACTGTCCATGATGAAGTGCCAAATTTTCTTTTTGAAATATTTTCAAAATTCAAAACTATTTTAGCTTGGTAACTGTTAAGATTACTGCTATCTGAAGACCATTGCATCAGTCTTTTGACATTTTCGTGATCTGGAAACCGAGTTACATAAGCATAAAGCCAGCCCCAATTACTTCCTTGTCTTCCATCAAGATCTTGCATTTTATAATTTTTTGCAGGTCCAGGTGCTTTCATTTCTTTGGCGTATTTAAAAACTATTTCGTTATTTTCAGTAAAATCGATGAAAAACTTAACAATATTATGAAAGTTTTTGCCTTTGTATTCATAGTCCCAAATATTATAGCCCTGGTTTTCTGCAATAATTGCAATGACTGTTAAAGCATTCATTGCTCTTGCTTGGTAAAACATTGCTCTACCACCTCTTCTAGTTTCAATAGGTAAACTACCATCTTTTCTCTGATACCGAATTGTGGCTTCATAATTTTTAAAAGCTTTTTTAAAAAGCTTATTATCATTTAGAAGGATACCCAACTGCATATGACTTATTGCAGATGACAGTGCATGGTTATGAGCTCTTTTAGGAACGCCTCTTGCTTGAGTACCATCTTTGTAGGTCATTTCATACATAAGATGTTTGTTTTTCTTTACTATCTTTTTAAACCAATCTTTAATTATTTTATCCTCATTAGTTGGGATATCTATCACTTGTTTTGCAAAAGAATAACCAGCCATCATGGGTGAAGCCACCCATAAATTTACGGTTAGAGTATCATTCCAATGTCTACCCTCATGATCTGATGGACCGGTTCTTTTCGCTGCATCTGCTTTAGCCCATTCCAAAATAATCTTTTTTACATTTTCACACGCTTCAACACTACCCCCACCACATGGACGTTTAAAATTTTCAAATCTTTGTAACGCTCTATTAAACCTATTATCTAATCCATAACCTTTAGGAGCTTTAACTTCTGGAATAGGTGTAACTGGATTTGTCATGGGATTGGAATACATTTTCGTCATACATCTATTTGGATTTTTTGAAACTGGAAAAATAATTTCAGGATTATTTATTTTTGCTTTTTTCTTAATTTCTTTAAAATTCGAAAAAGACGGTGTACAAAATAACAAATAAACTAATGTTGCAGAAATTATCCTAAACATTATCCAGTATTTTTCATTGCTGCAGCAATTCCTGCTATTGAAGTCAACAAAGTATCATTCAAATACTCTTTATCTTTTTTATTTTTAATAGTCTTAATTTTTTTTATCGCGATAGGCTGAACTATGTTCAAAACTTCAGAATAAATATTTCTTACACCTATTGATGTTCTAAATTGTTTTCTTGCAGCAATTATTTCTTTAGGCGTAATTTTTTTATTTAGTTTTTTTATAACATCAAATTGAAATCTAAGTTTTTTTCCAACTCTCTTTAAACTTTCATCTGCTAAATGTTCTTCATAAATTTTTGATATTTCAGGATCTGCTTTAGTAATCACCATATCTAATATATCAAGCATTGAATTAAAAAATGGCCAGTTTCTCTCCATGTCAAATAAAGTTTTTCTAAATTGTTTTATGTATGAATATCTTAAAGCTTCTGCACTTCCAAGCCATGCAGGTAGCATAAGTCTAATTTGTGTCCAAGCAAACACCCAAGGGATTGCTCTTAAACTTTTTATAGTATCAATGTTTTTTCTTTTTGAGGGCCTTGAACCTATTGAAAGTTTACCAAGAGCTTTGTGAGGCGTAACAGTTTCAAAGTATTTTATAAAATCTGAACTTTGATTAATATTTTTTCTATAAGAATTTTTTGATATCTCTGACATTTTTTCAATTAACGATCTCCAATTAGCTTTTGGAACGGGTGATGGTTTTAAGGTGGCTTCAGTTACTGCACCTATGTAACTACATAAATTATATTTTGCTAAAGGCTCATAACCATACTTTTGTTGAATTACTTCACCTTGGTCGGTAATTCTTATTTTTCCTCTAACAGAGTTTGGAGGTTGTGATCTTAATGTTGATTGTATCGGGCCACCTCCTCGTCCAGGAGATCCACCTCTTCCATGAAAAAAAGTTACATTAATATTATATTTTTTACTCAATTTAATTATTTCCTCTTGAGCTTTATACTGATGCCAACTTGCACAAATTTTGCCTGCATCTTTGCTTGAGTCTGAATAACCAATCATGACCTCCTGCTCATTTTTAATAACTTTTCTGTACCATGATTGAGAAAATAATTTCTCCATTATTTCTTTGGCATTAATTAAATCATCTAAAGTCTCAAATAATGGGACTACTCTTAACTTGTTTTTAATATTGGCCTCTTTTTGTAAAAATATTACAGATAACAAATCTGAAGCTGAATTAGTCATTGATATTACATAAGCTCCGAGACATTCACTAGGTTCATTAGCTAAAATTTTAAAAGTTGACCAAACTTCTTTATTTTCTCTATTTGAAAATTGAAATTTGTTTAATTGATTTTTTTTAGAGAGTATTTGTTTTTTTAAAAATTTAATTTTTTCGTTTTCACTAAATTTTAAATAATTTTTTTTGTATTTCTTTTTAACATATTCACTAATTAACTGACTATGCCTTGAAGACTCTTGTCTTATATCTAATCTTGCAAGATTAATACCAAAACACTTTGCCCTTCGCATTAAATCTAATAATTCGCCACTAGCAAGATTTTCATTTTGATTTTGTTCTAAAGATTCTCTTACAACTCTTAAAGGCTTTAATATTTCCTCTCGAGAACTCAATAAATTATTGTGATTTAAAGGTTTTTTATTAACAAGATGTTGTTCTATCGATCTATGTGTGATCCTCATTTTATCTCTAAGAGGCCTTAAAAAAACTCTATAAGGCTCAAAAGATGTGCCTACACTTTTAAGAATTTTTTTCGAACATTTTTCCATAGAATAAGATCTTATTATTTTGGTAAGTGCTTTCTCGTACAACTTTGCAGCCTCCCACCTTGATAGTAAAATTACTTTTCTAGTGACATCAGCTGTAACATTAGGGTTACCATCGCGGTCTCCTCCCATCCAAGATCCAAATTCAATAGGATTAAAACTTTTCGGTAAACCTTTATTCATGTTCTGCACAAAAATTGAATTTAATCTTCTATAAACTTTTGGAATTGTATCCCACAAACTATCCTCAATTATTGCAAGTCCCCATCTTGCTTCATCGAATGGAGATGGTTTAATTCTTTTTAAATCATCCGTATTCCAAATAATAGTTAACTCATCAAAAAGTTTTTTCTCCAAAACTACTAATTTTGATGGAAAATTTTTAAGCAAATCTCTTTGTTCAAGAATTTCAATTATATTATGATATTTTTGAATAAGAGTTCTTCTCTTTACTTCGGTCGGATGTGCAGTCAATACTATTCCAATTTTCAAATTTTTAGCGGTATTGTATATTTTTGTTTCTGAAATCTTTTTATTTCTAAAGAGATCCTCAAATATTTCCTCTATAAATATGTTGTTGTTTGAAGTTTTATTATTACTATTTTCATATTCATTAAGCTTTCTAGAAGCATCAATTAAATCAGCTAAATTTATAAAATTCATAAAATGTGTGAATGCTCTAGTTAATTTAAATGAATTTTTTGGGCTTAGTTTTTTAATTGCTTTAATAACTCTTTGATTGGTTTGATTATTTTTAGAATTTATTTTGTTAGCTTTTGATAATTTTCTAACTTTTTCAACTAATTCAAAAAACTTTTGACCTTCTTGTTCTTTGATAACTCTCCCTAAAATATTACCCAGATATTTAACATTTTCCCTGAAAAATCTAGTTGGTATACGCTCGTAATATAGATCTCTTTTTTTCATCTAATATTATCTATGCTCTCTATTTGGCTTAAAGAATTTTTAAATTCATCCATATTTTCTCTCAATGCTAAATTTGATACAGCATAAACTGCTATTAGTAAGAGTAGCAAAGGTAACGCCGTTATCACAGAGGCATTATTTTTAATAAGTAAAATATACAAAATTATAAACAATGCAGAACGTATTAAAAAAGTTTTTTTAAAAACACTGATGATAGATAATGAATGTTTTATCAGATTTAAAAAGCTCATCTTTGATGGTCCAAAATATCTAGTTCCTCTGATCGATGGCACTTTTATGAAATTTTTTTCTATTTTAGATAAAGAACCAGAAAAACTATTCCAAGTAGCTTTTTCATTAATCATATTTTCTACTGTTTTTTTTGGCAAACAAGTAAAGTTTCCAAATTTTATTGATTTGCCTGTAAAAGTTAAAGTTACTAATTTATGTAACTGATAACAAACTTTAAATAACAAGCTCTCTGATCTTTTTATTCTCTCTCCTATGACCGTAATACCATCTGTATTCTTAATTCGATCTAAAAAATTTTTAATTTCTTCAGGTCTGTCTTCGCCATCCCCGTCCATTGGTATTGCATAATCAAATTCCTCTTTATCCAAAATATATTTCAGTCCAGTAGCTATACATCTTGCATGTCCTTGATTTTTTTTCATATTTAAAATTTTTATAGATTGAATATTGTTAAAATTGACCTCTTCATTTGGTCGATCGTGATTTGAAGCATCGTTAACAACAATAATGGATATCTCAAAATTTTTATCAATTTTCAAATTATTGATTTCTTCAAAAAGTTTGAACACCGACTGCCAATCGTTATAAATAGGGATTATAATTTTTACTTTCATAATCTTTTAATATCTCCCTAAACAAATATCATCTAAACAAATAAATTGACTTGACTTATTTAAAATCTCTTTTTTAGTAAATCCTTCCCACTTTGGCCGTGATTTTAAGTGATAAGATAAATTGCCTGCCTTCCACTCATCTCCTGTGACAAATTCAATTTCTTTTTCAAAATCTTGTTCCCAAGTAAATTGGACCTTAGCTGCAATCTCTTTGCCAGGATAATCAGTTCTTTTATCAGTTTTTGTTATAGAAATATATGCGTATAGGCTCGGGGATAAAAAAAACAAAAATAAAAACCCGACTAAAAAGGAATTTATCTTTTTAAGATTGATTTGAGACCTAAATAAGTAGACAGAAAATATTCCAAGAGGTAAATAAAAAGGTGTCATCCACATTGTTCTAATTTTAGATCCTGTAACAACTGAAGTAATAAATATTAAAAAGATAGGTAAAATACTAACAGATAATAAAAAAAGAAACTTCCTATCATTAAAATTGAATTTAATTTCAATTTTTTTTATCAATAGCCACGTTAAAAAGAAAAATGGAATTAGTATTCCAAGTTGTTTAAATAAAAAAGTAATTGGATATTTTACATGGTTGAGAATTTCTGTTTCCTCAAGGCCTGATCTTTTCAAGCCATACAAAACAGTTATAAAATCGTTATCAAGCAACCAAATTAAATGTGGAACTAAGAGAACTAAAAAAATTTCAATTATTATCAAATATTTAAAATCAAAGTTTTTAAATCTTTTATAAATAACATAAATAAATAATAAACTAATTGACAATAATAAATAAACAAATAAATATTTAGAAAGAAAACCAATTGCAGCAAATAATCCGATTATAAAACAATCATAAAACTGTATTTTTTTTGCATCATATATCTTCCAAGAATAATAAATAACCAATGACCAAAATGGTAACTGACAAACATTTACATTAAACTCTGGAGTGGTGAAATTAAAGAAATAAATAGCCTCTAACAATAAAACTGAAATTAAACTTAATTTAATATTTCCTAAAATTTCAAAAGCAAATTTGAATATAAAATAGAATGATATAACGACAAAAATTTGACTTAAAAGATAAAAAGCCCAATCTTGAGAACCAAATATATTATAAAATACCTCAGAAAAAAAAGCGCTCATTGGTGGGTGTTTGTTGAAACCCCAATCTAAATTGCTTCCCCAAGCTAGCGCCTCTATTGTATCAAGAGGCAAATTTGAATTTGTCAATGAGGGAATCATTGTCCAAATTATTAAATGTGTAATAGCAAAAATAAAAAATATGTTATTAATATTCTTGTTTAAAACATCCATAAGTAAATATTTACAATAATTAAGGTTGCTTGACACCCATATTTTGCTGAATATACTGCCTCGCATTCAAATTTAGACATGCCAAAGATAGCTAAAGTAAAAAAAAAGGTCACAAAAGCAAAAGCAAAGAGTGTGTCTAAACCAAAAACAAAAGTAGTTACTAAAAAAAAAGAAGTTAAAAAAGGACCTATAAAAATATCAAAAACCTACATTCCAAAAGATACAGAAAAATATATGTGTGAAAAACACAAAGTTTTTTTCAGAATTAAATTGCAAGAATGGAAAAAAGAACTTGTGAAATCAAACAACGAAGCTCTCTACAACGGCTCTATGGATGATAATAGTATTTCTGCAGATATTGTCGATCAAGCAAGTTCATATACTGATAAGAATGTAGAAATGAAAGCAATCAATAGACAAATAAAACTTATCTCAGAAATTGATAAAGCTTTAGCAAGAATAAGGGAAGATACTTATGGATATTGCCTTGATACTGCTGAACCAATCGGGCTAAAAAGACTAATGGCAAGACCAGTTGCAAAATATACAATTGCTGCACAAGAAAAACATGAAAAAGACGAAAAGGTTCACGCAGATGACTAAGAAAAAGAAAAAAACAAAAAAAGTGCATAATCCAGTTACTTATAATTTTACTAAAAAATATATTTACTATTATTATGCTCTGTTCTGGATAATTTTAATATTTTTTGTCTTTAGTAGATGAATCCAAAATTAATTTTAATTATTTTAGTAATACTTGCAATCGAGGCATCAGGTCATGGTATTTTTGCCTCATTATTTAGATTTCTTAACTCGATAAATTAATTATGGCTTTGGTGGTAATTCATTTTTATCCATAAAGGCAAAACCTTTTTTAACACCATCTCTTTCAGAGATATTCTCGTACCATCTAGTTAAATTTTTAAATTTTATTAGACCAATGTCATGCCACTCATGCCTAGCAATCCAAGGGAATGTTCCAATATCTGCAATTGTATAATTGTCTCCTGATAAATATTTTGATTTTGATAATCTTTCATCTAACTCTTTATAAATTCTTTCAGAAATCTTAAAATATCTATCTTCACCAAACTTACTTTTCCCTGGATTATAATGATGGAACTGATGATGTTGACCCAACATTGGACCAACGTAGCCCATTTGGGCCATAAGCCATTGATTAATTTCTAATCTTTCCTCAGAGTTATAAAATTTTCCACTTAATTCAGCTAAGTATATTAAAATTGCCCCAGACTCAAAAACTGTTTTTTTATTTTTATGATCAATAATTACAGGAATTTTACTTAATGGACTAATCTTTTTAAAATCTTGTTTAAATTGTTCGCCATTATCTAAATCAACTTTAGTAACTTTGTAGTCAAACTTGATCTCTTCAAGCATAATACTAATTTTTTTTCCATTAGGAGTATTAGCTGAAAAAAGCTCTATCACTCTTTTTTTCCAAGTCTTTTTAACAAGTTTGATGAAGTAGTTGTGAATTCAAATCTATATTTTTCATTAGGTCTTGCGAGTTTAAAACATGCTCTAGCAGCTAAAGCACCCTCATGGAAACCTGAGAGAATAAGTTTTAATTTACCAGGATAGTTACAGATATCTCCAACAGCATAAATACCTTTTTGATTTGTCTCAAATTTTTCTGTATCAACCTCAATAGTTTTTTTATTCAAGTTAAGACCCCAATTAGCAATTGGTCCTAATTGCATAATAAGACCAAAAAAACCAAGCACATAATCAGACTTAAGGTTCTTAATTTCATTGTTGTCGTGCTTTATATCTATACTTTCTAATTTTTGATCTCCTTGAGCATTTGCCATTTGATATTTAGTAAATAGGTTTATTTTTCCTAATTTTACAAGTTCCTGCATTTTATCTACTGTTGCTTGTGCTCCTCTAAATTCATCTCGTCTATGTATTAAATTAATTTTACAATTTTTTGATAACTCTATAGCCCAATCTAATGCACTATCTCCACCTCCAAAAATTGATACTATTTTACCATTAAATATATTTTTATCTTTTACAGAATAAAACAATGATTTATTTTCATATTTTTCACATTCCTTTGGTGCAAATTTTCTAGGTTCGAATGAACCAACTCCTCCAGCAATAATAACATTTGGTGTTAAAAAGGAGTTACCACTACTAGTTTTCACTAACCAGTTAGTATCTTCTTTCTTAACCTCTTCAACTCTCTCACTTAAATGAAATTTAATATTAAAAGGCTTTAATTGACTAATCAAATTATTTGTTAGTTCCTCACCTGTACACTCTGGTACTGCAGGAATATCATAAATTGGTTTATCAGGATAAAGTTCTATACATTGGCCGCCTATTTTATCTAAATTATCAACTATTTCGCAATCGAGCCCAATTAGTTTTAATTGGTGTGCCGTAAATAATCCTGTAGGGCCTGCTCCAATAATTAGTGCATCGGTTTTATTCATTTAAGCCTGTTTAGATGGTATGTTTACTTCGAGACCATCTATTTCATCTGAAACAATAATTTGGCAACTTAGTCTGCTATTTGCTTTTGGTTCAAATGCCATGTCCAGCATATCATCTTCTCCGTCTTCTTTTTTTGGTAACTTATTAAACCAGTCTTCTTTGACATAAACATGGCAAGTTGCACATGCCATTCCCCCACCACAATCTGCATCTATCCCAGGTATGTCGTTTTGAACTGCACCCTCCATAACGGTCAAACCATTTTGAACTTCTATTGTGTGCTTTTCATTTTCGTGAGTGATGTAAGTGATTTTAGCCATTGATATGTATATAGGTGTAAAAAAAAATAGGGCAAGTATGTAAAACATACTCGCCCTATAAATTATTAGTTTAAAGCGTAATTATCTTGCTCTTGCGCCAGCTCCAGAACTCATTGCAGCAGCCCAGATTACTAGACCAAATGCAATTTTGTTAATGAAGTCAGCTAAGTTGTAAACTACGTTTAATGTGTCAGCATCTACTCCACCAGTTAGGTAACCAAATACGTAACCTAATGGATAAATTGCCCAACCTACGGTTACAATCATTCTCATTGCACCGAACGCAGTTACAAGAGCTTTGTTTCCGCTCTTAGCAGCAGCTTTACCTGCTTCACCTGAGAATACTTCATAAAGAATGTATACCCAACCTGCCATACCGATAATGAAACCAAGTGTAGCGTTGATGTATCCAGCTTCTCCTAAGTATCCACCGATTAACATTACTAATGAACCGATTAACAATCTCCAGAACATTCCAGAGTTTGCTTTTCTTACAGCTACTAGAATTAAATAAAATTCTACCATCTGTAATGGCACAGTAATTAACCAGTCAATATATCTATATACTGTTGGTGAGTCACCTGTAGCAACCCATACTTCTCTCATATACATGTAGTGAATGAAAGCAATACCAGTTACTAGACCAGCAACAGTTACTGATGTTTTCCACGCAGGGTTAACAGTACCTCTCTCCATGAAGAAGAAAGCTGTAGCTGCTAACATACCCATTGAAATTATCCAAAAAGATATTCCAACAAAGTCATCCTGAGCTAACATCGTTGCGTCTGCTGCATTAGCAATACCTGTTAAACCTGTTAGGGCAACAGCTGCTAGAGCAAACAGTTTAAGTTTTTTCATAAAAAACTCCCTCTTTAGTTAGTTTTTATTATTAGTTTATATAAACTAAGCTTAGGCTTCCCTAAGCAAAGATTTGCGTTAAATAGCAAATAAAAACAGTTTATTGAAGACTAAAGTGTCATTTATTTACGTTGATTTTACTGACTTTTTGAAATTAAATACAATTTATAATTTAAAAATCAAAAAAAAGGCACTATCGAATCAAAAATCAGATGTCTAAGAAATTCAATGAAATATACCATGAATCAATAAATAATCCTGAGAATTTTTGGAAAGAAGCATCAGAAAACATCTTCTGGTTTAAGAAACCAAGCAAAATTTTAAACAAATCCAATCCTCCTTTCTATAAATGGTATGAAGATGGTGTCACTAACACCTGCTATAACGCATTAGATTTTCACATTGATCAAGGAAAAGGAGGTAAAACCGCATTAATTTATGATAGTCCTATTACTGGGAACAAAAACAAGTTCAGTTATGAGGAATTAAGATCAAAAGTATCCAAATTTGCAGGAGCACTTAAAAATCAAGGGGTCAATAAAGGTGATCGAGTAATAATTTATATGCCCATGATACCTGAGGCCGTTATAGCAATGCTTGCTTGTGCAAGGATTGGAGCCATACACTCAGTTGTTTTTGGAGGATTTGCCTCGAACGAACTTGCAAGCAGAATAGACGACAGTAAGGCAAAACTTTTAGTAACTGCTTCGTGTGGTTTTGAGCCCGGAAGGACTGTTGAATACAAACCTCTAGTAGACGAAGCAATAAAACTAGCTAATCACAAGATTAGCAAAATGATTTTGTTTCAAAGAAAAGGTCATGAGGTTAAATTAAATGCTCCTGTAGAAATCAGTTGGGATGAAGCTCATTCCAATGCTAAGGATACAGATTGTGTAGAAATGAATTCAAATGAATTCGCTTATATTCTTTACACTTCAGGCACCACCGGAACTCCAAAAGGAATAGTCAGAGACATAGGTGGGCATATTGTTGCTTTAAAATGGACTATGAAAAATATTTATAACATTGATGAGAATGATATTTGGTGGTCTGCGAGTGATATTGGTTGGATAGTCGGTCACTCATACATTGTATATGCTCCATTGTTTAAAGGATGCACAACTGTGCTGTTTGAGGGTAAACCAGTTGGTACACCTGATGCAGGTGCTTTTTGGAAAATTATTTCAGACTATAAAGTTAAATCATTATTCACAGCACCGACAGCTTTTAGAGCAATTAAAAAAGAAGATCCTGAGGGTAAATTTTTTTCAAAGTATGATTTAAGCAAATTCGAGAGTCTTTTTTTAGCTGGTGAGCGTGCTGATCCTGATACAATTAAGTGGGCTGAAAATTTATTAAAAGTTCCAGTGATAGATCATTGGTGGCAAACAGAAACGAGTTGGGCTATTAGTTCAAATTGTACTGGAATTGAAATGATGAAAACTAAGTACGGTTCAGCTTGTAAAGCAGTACCTGGCTATGATGTAAAAATTATTAAATCAGACCAGACTTTGGCTAAACCAAATGAAATGGGGGATATAGTTGTAAAACTTCCATTGCCACCAGGAACTTTTCCAACTTTATGGAATGCTGATCAAAGATATAAAGAAAACTATATGTCAAATTATGATGGATATTATCAAACTTATGATGCGGGTCATATAGATGAAGATGGATATATTTGGATCATGTCTAGAACAGATGACATAATTAATGTTGCGGGTCACAGATTATCAACGGGAGCAATTGAAGAAGTTTTATCTGAACATCAATCAGTAGCTGAATGTGCTGTTCTTGGAATTGCCGACAAACTTAAAGGACAATTGCCTATTGGCTTAGTCGTTTTAAAAGCAGGCGTTGATAAAAGTCACGAAGATATCTCAAAAGAGTGCATCCAAATGGTCAGAGAGAAAATAGGTCCAGTTGCTGCATTTAAAATTGCTATAGTTATCAAAAGATTACCCAAAACTAGATCAGGTAAAATTTTAAGGGGAACAATTAGAAAGATTGCTGATAAAGAAGAATATAAAATGCCTCCAACCATTGATGATCCAGCAATTTTAGATGAGATAAAAGCTGATCTAAAAAATAATAATATTCTTTAATAGTGTTAAAAACATATTTATTCCTAATTGGAGCAATTTTTTGTGAGGTTGCTGGGACAATGTTATTACCAGTATCACAAAATTTTACAAAGTTTTTACCAACTTTTGCTTTGGCTGCATTTTATTTAACTGCATTTTATCTTCTAACTTTTGTTGTGAACAAACTACCAATTGCAATTGTTTATGCCACCTGGAGCGGTCTTGGTATATTTACTATTGCAATACTAGGTTATATCTTTTTCAAACAAACCTTAGCTTGGCAGGCAATTGTAGGGTTATTCTTAATTGTGATTGGTGTAATATTAGTAAATAGTTTTACTGGAAAGATTAGCTAAACACTAAAGGATTTCCCTCGGGTTCACCTAAAATTTTACCATCTTTCATTTTTATCTTTCCGGCAATAATAGTTGCCATTGGAGTACCCTTAAACTCAAATCCATTAAAAGGTGACCATCCACATTTACTCTCAATATTTTCATTTTTAATTTGAATTGTTCTATTCATATCCACCACAGTAAAATCAGCATCATAACCTTCTTTAATAAATCCTTTATTCTTTATTCCAAAAATTTTAACTGGATTTTCACAAACAAGATTAATTAATTGGGTTAACGATAATTTTCCGTCATTTACATGGTTCAACATCACTGGCATCAAAGTTTGAACACCTGGCATTCCTGAGGGTGAATTGGGATATTCTTTTTCTTTATTAACTTTTAGATGTGGGGCGTGATCTGATCCGATTGTATCGTTCAAATTATTTTTTACCGCATACCAAAATCTATCATAATGAGATTTATCTCTTATAGGAGGATTCATTTGAGCATATGTCCCAAGCTTGTCATAACAGTCTGGAGCATAAATAGTTAAATGTTGGGGAGTAATTTCAAAAGTAATGTTTCCTTTATGTTGAGATAAAAAATCTATTTCTTGCTTTGTTGATATATGAAGTACATGGGCTTTTTTGTTATATTTTTTTGCAATCCTAACAATTCTTCTTGTTGATGACATGGCACATTCCTCACTCCTCCAAACTGGATGTGTATGGACATCTCCATTTTTAATTAATTTTTTATTTACCTCTAAAATTGCCTCATCTTCTGAATGAACCGCGACTACTTTTGAACTATTTTGAAATACTTTATCAATATCTTTTTCATCAGCTACTAAAAGGTTTCCAGTTGAAGAACCAGCAAATAATTTAATACCGCAGCAACCTTCTAAATTTTTTAATTCTGCTAATTGGCTGACATTGTCAGCAGTTGCACCAAAATAAAAAGCGTAATTGCAGTACATTCTATTTTTTGCAAGATCTAACTTTCTTTGAAATTCTTTTATATTAGAGGTTGGTGGATTAGTGTTAGGCATTTCAAATACAGCTGTTATACCTCCTGCAACTGCAGCCCTACTTCCTGAATTTAGATCTTCAGTATCAGTTGAACCTGGTTCTCTAAAATGTGTTTGGGTATCTATGCAACCAGGTAAAACAGTTTGGTTTTTTGCATCATATGATTCTTTTGCGTCCTCAGAAATATCGCCAATCTTTAAAATTTTACCATCTTTTACCGCAATATCCTTATTTTCTAATTGTCCGTTGATATAACATTGCCCATTTTTGATTATTAGATCTAACATTTATGAAAAAAGTTATTATATTAAAAATAGCTATCAATCAAACATGAATAACAGCGTTTTTATATTAAAAGACAGATCCATACTCTACGTTAATGGCTTAGATGCTAAAAATTTTCTTCAAAATTTAATAAGTAATGACATCAATAGAGTAAATGATAGTTCTAGTTGTTTTGCGTCTTTATTAACACCTCAGGGTAAATTTCTTTATGAATTTATAATTGTAAAACATAAATTAGGTTTTTTTATTGATTGTGAAAAAACTCAATCAGAAGCGATATTTAAACAACTAAACACGTATAAACTTAGATCAAAAGTGGAGATATTAGATTTAAGTAACGAATTTGTTGTAGCAAGTTTTGGTCACGAAAAATATTTATCGATTGAAGGATCAAAAGACATATTGGGTTTTACTTTTAAATATAGGGAAGATCCTATCATTCTAGATCCTCGAAATAAAAATTTAGGTGCACGCTTAATAATCAACTTGGAAAAACTTTACTTATCATTAAAAAAACTTGATTTAAAAGATGATAACATCGAAAAATACTACGCTCAAAGTCACAAATTAGGAGTTGTTCCAAAATATTTGAATAAGCTACAAAATAAATTATTTGGTATTGAGTGTAATTACGCTGAACTTAACGGAATTGATTTTAAAAAAGGATGTTTTGTAGGTCAGGAGAATACAGCAAGAATAAATTTAAAAAACAAACTATCAAAAAGATTATTGCCTATTGAAATAATTGAGGGAAATTTATCAGAAGATGAAAAAGTTGTTAATAATGACGTAGAGATTGGTAAAGTATTAATTAACGAAAATTACCCTTTTGCCTTAATAAAGTTTTTAGATAAAAATTTTGACAAAAATCAAGTTTTCAAAAGTAAAAATGGAACCTTTAAAATTTTGGTACCTGATTGGTTAAGTCTTAATAATTAATTTACACTTAATAGTTTGATAAATAATCCATATTCAGGATCTTTATTGAAGAGTTCATAATGACTATCCAAATTAATTTGAAAATTATCTAATTCTTTGTTGTGAGATAGTTTTGCTAAAGAGTCTTGAAATGACATTGAGTAAAATGATTTTTGTGAATCTTTATAATCAAGGGCTATTACAAAATTATCATTTTTACTGTCTTTAGCCTGATCCCTAGTATATTTTGTCATTAAAGTTAAACCGTTGTTAGAAATTAAGTCAAATCCAATCCCGCCAATTATATTATGTGTAGCATTATTTATATTTTTAAAAGTATAAGCACTACCATTAGACTCGTATGAAAATTTTTGCTGAGATGATGGACTCATGTCTGCATAATACTCAAAATCAAAATATGGTATTAAACTTCCAATTTTTAATTCATAAGTATTGTCTAAACTTGCGCCTATTGAGGAAGTAAAATTTCCAATATATTGATCATCAAATTTCAAATTCAGTCCAGCTGCACCTGTTTCAGTATATTCTCCAAAATGAGTTATCCCATAATTTATTTTTATTTTTGGTGTAAAGTTAAATTTATTTTTTGAGAAAGTATCTCTTAAACTTAAGGATCCATATAATTGTTCACCATATCTTTCACCATCAGTTGATATTGAACCACTATTATTTAATAAGTCAGAATTTATAAAACTCAAACCTAATAAGTGATCAGTAAATCGATCTCCTCCTCTTGGCTTACTCTCATAAAAAGTTAAACTAAACGAGTTCATATCAAGTGCACTACCAAGATCACCCACATCAACATCATCACTTCCAAATCTTAATGCAATCCCACGCATAATATTATCTTCACTCCTTTTGTCAGCTCCAAAAGTAATTGCTGATGTATTAATATCTTTTGAGGAAGAATTAGAGGTATCTCCAATTTTACCAATACTAATTGTACCTTCGCTCCAAAAAGACCAATTAGAATTTTGATTTAAATCAGATGAGTTATTGTTAGAAAAATAAAGAGGAATTAATTCTTCTGTAAGAGAATTTAAAATTTCATTGCTAAATTGAAATTTAATATTTTGATTTGTCAGATTTATCCTATTACTGTTTCGTCTTAACCATTCCATACGATTTAAAACTGGATAGGTTGTATGCTGAATTAATTTCTTCGCTGCTTCTGATTGAGATTCTGCAGACGCAACATCATCTTTATCATTAGTTGGATCTGTACAAGTTTTTACACCAAATCCACAAGATAAAGTATATTCATGTATATCATTATTAGTAAAATCAGTATGAAACATTTTTGAACCATCATTATTAAACGTTAAGCCAGTAAGCCTAATATTTGTAATGTAATTAGGCTGAAAGTCTCCATTATTAGTAGCATTTGAAATATTAAATGGTGAGTTTAAAGAAAATTCTCTAATCAAATTTCTTGAGGACAAAGGAGTGAGATGATGAACTGCAGAATTTGTGATAAATAACTTATAACCATCAGAGCTAAAGTTTATACCTTGTCGTCTACCTCCTGCAGCGAAAGATAATGTCAATTCATTTGTTTTTATTATGGTGTTAATATCATATGGAGTTGTTAAAGTGAATTCATCTACTCTTCCTGTAGTAGATTCAGAGGCACCTAGGTGATGAACTACGAATAATTTTTTTCCATCATTAGAAAATTTTAAACCTCTGGGATCACCACCAATATTCTCATTTTTTGATGATGCAACCTCTAATGAACCAATATCATAAGGTGAACTTAACGTCCATTGATCAATACTATTATTTTCAGTTCCAATAACATATACAATTGTTCCGTCCGAATTAAATTCTATATCTTGAGGTGCGCCTTCAATTGTTGATAAATCTTTTTCCTTCACTTGCGTAGGTGAAGAGGATAAGTCAAATGCAGTACTAAGTGAATATTGTCTTAATGTATCAGAACCTACACCTATTATAAACATAGTCTTACCATCTGGACTAAATTTTACTGTAGTCGGAATTGTTTCAACTCCACTAACATCAAAGTCATCAATATGATTAGGGTCCGTAAATGCAAAAGCTTTCACACTTAAAAATAAATAAAGAAACAGTAAGAATATTGGTTTAAATATTTTCACAAAACATTTTTAAACCATAACTTACATTTTTTCTCTGATTAAAAATGAACAAAAATTGTTAAAAAACAAGTATTGGTGCGGCCAGAGAGACTCGAACTCTCATGGACTAGGTCCACACGGCCCTCAACCGTGCCTGTCTACCAATTTCAGCATGGCCGCAAATATGACCCACATTAAATCAATGACAAGTAGGTTTCAAATTGATAAATTTTTATTATGGAATTTAATCAAGAAGTAAAGCTAGCAACTGACCCTATTTATAAAAAAATATCGAAGGTAATGCCTGAAATTGAATGGTCAGTGCACGCGCCTTATATTCATAAAATTAATAAACTTAAAAAAGAAAAAAATGCAGTTATTCTTGCACATAATTACCAAACTCCAGAAATTTACCACGGCATAGCAGATTTTTCAGCTGACTCTCTGGCATTAGCTGTTGAAGCATCGAAAACTTCTGCAGATATAATTGTAATGGCGGGTGTTCACTTTATGGCTGAGACTGCAAAGTTAATGAGTCCAAATAAAAAAGTTTTGTTGCCAGACATGAAAGCAGGATGCTCATTATCTTCCTCAATTACTGGTAAAGATGTAAGATTACTCAAAGAAAAATATCCAGGTGTACCTGTTGTTTCATATGTAAATACGTCTGCAGATGTTAAAGCTGAAACAGATGTATGTTGCACATCTGCCAATGCAGTTAAAATTGTAAAATCACTAGGGGTTAAAAAAGTAATTTTTCTTCCTGATGATTATTTGGCAAAATATGTTGCTTCACAAACAGATGTTGAAATAATTTCGTGGAAAGGAATTTGTATTGTGCATGATCAATTTAACGAGAAAGAAATTATTAATATTAGGAAAAATAACCCAGGAATAAAAATTATTGCGCATCCAGAATGTCCACCAGAAGTGATTAAAGCAAGTGATTTTGCAGGATCTACATCTGGCATGATTAATTATGTAAAAGATAACCAACCAAAAAAAGTAATGATGGTTACTGAATGTTCTATGAGTGATAATATTCAAGTCGAGAATCCAAATGTAGAGTTTATAAGACCATGCAATATGTGTCCTCATATGAAAAAAATAACCCTACCGAAAATACTTGACTGCTTAGAAAATGAAACTGGTGAAATTATTATGGATCAAGAGACAATTGATAAAGCTAGATTGTCTGTAGAGAAAATGGTTGCTATCGGTAGATAACTTTTTGTGTCTCGAATAAAACTAAGTGAAAATTTTATTAAAAACACTGTCAAGCTCGCACTAAATGAGGATTTGTATCCCTCAGGAGATATTACTTCAAGTCTTGTTAAAAATAATAAAATAATCAAAGCAAAATTAATAGCTAATGAAGATGCAATAATTGGAGGATTGTTATTTGCAAAAAGTGCATTTTCTCTTATTGATAAAAAAATTAAATTTATTGTAAAAAAAAAAGATGGGTCTTCTGTTAAGAAAAAAACACTCGTTGCAATAATTCAAGGTAATGTTCAGAGTATATTAATTGCGGAAAGAGTAGCTTTAAATTTTTTATCTCATATTTCAGGTGTTGCGACAAAAACAAATAAGTTTGTAAAACTAGCTGGAAAAAAGTGTAAAATATGTTGCACAAGAAAAACTATACCAAGTTTAAGAGTTATTCAAAAATATGCTGTCAAATTAGGTGGTGGAATTAATCACAGATTTAATCTTAGTGATGAGTTTCTTATAAAAGATAATCATGTTGCAAGTTCAAATATTAAAAAATTAGTTTCTTCAGCTATTAAAAATAAAAAAGGAAGGAAAATTACTGTTGAAGTGGATAATCTTAATCAACTTAAACAAATTATTGGTTTAAAATTTGATAGGGTTTTATTTGATAATATGAATAATAAAAACTTAAAACTTGGAGTTAAACTTGCAAAAAGAAATTATGAAACCGAAGCCTCTGGAAACATTAGTCTCAAAACAATTAAATCTGTTGCAAAAACTGGGGTCAACAGGATTTCTGTTGGTAGTATAACGCACAGCGCTCCAGCAATAGATTTTAAACTTGAATTTTAATTGATAAATTTTTTCAAGTCTGGCTTAAAATAATTTGGCCCCTTCATTACTTTGCCATGCTCATTATAGATTGGTTTTCCATTGTCATCTAATTTGCTCATATTTGAGTTTTGAACCTCCTCAAAACACTTATCTAAATTAATGCCAAATGCATGACCTGCACCATAAGTAACATAAAGTATGTCCGTTAAAGCATCAGCAACCTCTAATAAATCTTTATTATTCATTGCCTCTGTGAGCTCGTTTAATTCTTCTTTTATTAGGTCTAGTCTTAATTTGTTGATTTTATCTGTGCTAAATGAGGGTTTATCTTTGACTTCTTGTCCAAAAGTTTTCATGAAAACTCCAACCTTAATAAAATTTGACATAATGCTCCTGTAAGTTTTTTAAAAATAATGTATATTCATAATAATTTATTAATTACTAATTAATCAATGAAATTAAGAAAAGAATTTGACAGTATAGGATCTATTAATGTTCCTAATGATAAATATTGGGGCGCATCAACTCAGAGGTCAAAAAAATATTTTGATATTGGTGAATTTCTTGTAAGACCAACACTAATAAAATCGATAGCTATTATTAAAAAGGCAGCTGCGATAGTTCATGCAAAAGAAAAACAAATTTCACCTAATATTTCAAAAGCAATTATAAAAGCCTCAAATGAGGTAATTGCAGGAAAATTAGATAATCATTTTCCACTAAAAGTTTGGCAAACCGGTTCTGGCACTCAAACAAACATGAATGTAAATGAGGTAATTGCAAATAGAGCTATCGAAATTTTGGGGGGGAAAAAAGGTTCAAAGAAACCTGTGCATCCTAACGATCATGTCAATAAATCTCAGTCAACTAATGACGTATTTCCGACTGCTATGCATATTGCTATAGCTTTAGAAACAAAAAAAAAGTTGCTACCTGCATTAGAATTATTAAATAAAGAGCTAAAAAAAAAATCCTCTAAATTCAAAAAAATAATTAAAGTAGGAAGAACTCACTTACAAGACGCAACTCCTTTGTCACTTGGTCAAGAATTTTCTGGCTATCAATCACAACTACAAGACTGCATATCAAGAATAAAAAATGCGTTAAATGAAATTTACTTTTTAGCGCAAGGTGGAACTGCTGTTGGAACAGGTATTAACAGTAAAAAAGGTTTTGATAAAAAAATAATCAATCAAATAAAAAAAATTACAAAAATTCCTTTTAAACCAACAAAAAATAAGTTTGCGGCACTAGCTGCCCATGATGAAATAGTAAATTTTTCAGGAACACTCAACACTACTGCAGTATGTTTAATGAAAATCGCTAATGACATTAGATTTTTAGGTTCCGGACCAAGGGCAGGATATGGGGAATTAATCTTACCAGCAAATGAGCCTGGTTCGTCAATAATGCCAGGCAAGGTAAATCCTACTCAATCAGAAGCAGTAACAATGGTTTGTGTTAAAGTAATTGGAAATCACAATGGTATTACCATGGCCGGATCACACGGTCACTTTGAATTGAATGTATTTAAACCATTGATTGCCCATAACATTCTACAATCAATTGATTTATTATCTGATAGTTCAAAAAATTTTGCCTTGTACTGCATTAAAGGCATAAAAGCTGATAAAGTTAAAATAAAACACTATCTTGAAAATTCTCTTATGCTAGTTACTGCACTCGCACCAAAAATTGGGTATGATAAAGCTGCCAAAATCGCAAAATCAGCACTAAAAAATGGAACTACTTTAAAATCTGAAGCTTTGAAATCAGGTTTAATTGACGAAAGAGAATACGATAGAATTGTTGATCCAAAAAAAATGATCTATCCGACATAATTACTGAAGAAATTATTTACAAAATTTTTGAAAGAAATTTTATTAAAAAACTTTTTTTCAGCTGAATTAAAGCTATCAAGAAATTTATTAAGTTTATCATTAGATTTATCATCGATTTTTATATTATCAAAATTAAATGTATTTTTGTTAAAATTATAAACAAAATCTAGTTCAAGCTTATTTACTTTTTTTCGGTGAATTTTTTTTATTTGAAACGACTTATAAAAATTATCAATGTTGTTTGCATTAATAATAAGTTTTCCGATTAGGGAAATTTCATTTTGATCATAATTTAATATTCCCTCTTTGAGATTAATTTCTAGATCGTCCTTCCACATTATTCTTGATTTAGAGAAGGTTATATTTCCTTGATCTAAATTGAGCTTCAATTTTAAATCATTCAAATAATCAATATTTGTAAGGTTCTTTACATTTAAATCAATGTTAACATTTAAATTTTCATTATTAAGGATCTCAGATTTAAACAATTCTACAAGTAATGAATCATTATTAAAAATATCCTTTGCGTTTATACCATCATAATTAAAAGATGCTTTTAGGTAAAACGGTTTAAAATCAAAATATCCATTAAATTTTTTTTTATCGACAGATGAAAAATTTAATGAGTTTTTATTAATTTCGTAAAAAAGAGACTCATTCTTGTTGACAAATAATAAGTCTAATTTACCTTTTCTTATTAAATCCTCGTAATTTATGTTGCTTTCAATATTTAATCCAATTTTTTTTGAATTAAATTTTATAGAAAAGTTCTTCTGAAATTTATTATTTTTAAGATTAATAGTGTATGGGATATTAAAAATTTCATTTTTTGAAATTAACACATTCTCCAGGTTATAAGAGTCAAAATAAAATTTACTACTAATAATTTTATTTAAAAATAACAATTCTTCATCTAAATTTTCAAAAAATATATTACTTTTTTTAAAAATTATTTTATTCTCATTAGGTTCCATTTTAAGAAATTTTTCGAAAAAAAATAAGTCATTTTTATTCAAATTGAAATCTGTTTTATTCAAAACTAGATCTTTTATCTCTAATTGATCTATGGAAAAGAGATTGCCAAAATCGATAAATGCTTTAAAATTTTTAACTTCTCCAATTACTCTCTCATTGTTTATAATTGATAAATTTTTACTCGTGAAATGAGGTTTAGGTAGTAGACCATATCTAACTTTTTTATTAAATTTTATATCAAAATTATATTTCTTTAAAATTTGATTCCTTATTTCAACTTGGGCTATATCCTTATCATACAAAGTGGGTAACAAAAAATAGCTCAGTGTCAAAATAAATACTGCTGACAAACTAAAAAAAACTCTATTATTAGCAAGAATGTTGTTTTTTTTAAGATATGTCTTAAAAAAATTTAATTTGCTAAAATAGCTTTCCAATGAGTTATTTATTGATAAAAATCTTTGCTTAAGTTTTTTAGAAATTAAATTTATTTTATTCATTATTTTTTGACCAACTTATAATAAATTATATTAAATGGTAAACTCTGATTATTTAAAAAATCTAAATAAAGCTCAAAAAGAAGCTGTAACACATCTTGATGGACCTTTATTGATTGTTGCTGGTGCTGGATCTGGCAAAACTAAGGTTCTTACAACAAGAATTGCAAATATCATTAAAGAAAAAAAAGCTTTTCCAAATCAAATTTTAGCAGTGACTTTTACAAACAAAGCGGCTAAAGAGATGCAAACTAGAGTTGGTCAGATTTTAGGATCGGCAGCTGTTGGATTGTCCTGGCTAGGTACTTTTCACTCAATCTGTGCAAAATTATTAAGGAAACACGCACCTGCAGTTAATCTCAATTCAAACTTTACAATTATAGACACAGATGATCAGACAAGATTAATCAAAAATATTTGTAAAGCTAAAAATATAGATGTAAAAAAATTATCTCCTAAATACATTATAGCAATAATTGATAAATGGAAAAATAAGGGGTGTTACCCAGATGAGGTAACTATCAACAAAAAAGATATTTATGAAAAAACAATTCTACCAATCTATGAAATTTATCAACAAAAACTTACAGATCTCAATTCATGTGATTTTGGAGATTTAATTTTACATTCATTAAAAATTTTAGAAAAAAATACTGATATTAGAGATTTATACAAAAAAAATTTTAGATATATTTTGGTAGATGAATACCAAGATACAAATTTTGTTCAAAGTAAATGGCTCAATCTGTTAGTAGGAAATGATCAAAATATTTGTTGTGTTGGTGATGATGATCAATCTATTTACAGCTGGAGGGGAGCTGAGATAAAAAATTTTTTAGAATTTGATAAAATTTATAAAGATACAAAAGTTATTAGACTTGAACAAAACTATAGATCTACACAAAATATTTTATCAGTAGCATCGAATTTAATTTCGAATAATGAAAACAGAGTTGGTAAAACTCTTGAAACAACTCTGGAAGAAGGCGATCTTGTAAGTTTAAACTGTTTTAAAAGTGGTAAAGATGAGGCAACAGGAATTTCTGATGAAATAGAAAAGATAAAAAAAAATTATTCATTTAATAACATTGCTATACTGGTGAGAGCAATTTTTCAAACTAGAGAATTTGAGGAAAGATTTTTAAAAATAGGAATACCTTATAGAATACTTGGTGGAATAAAATTTTATGAAAGAGCTGAAATAAAAGACTGTGTTGCTTATCTTCGTTTAATTTATCAAGAAAAAGATGATCTTGCTTTTGAAAGAATTGTTAATAATCCAAAAAGATCAATTGGAGAGACTACTCTTAAAGATATACATGATTTTTCGAAAAATAATTCACTCTGCTTAGAAACCTCCTCGAAAAAAATGGTAGATCAAAATTTAATCAAACCCAAAGCAAAGATTGGTTTAACAATTTTTTTAGATTTAGTAGATAAATGGAGAAATGATTTAAGACAAAAAAAAATTAATCATGTCAAACTACTTCAATTAGTTCTCGATGAATCGGGCTATTCTGCAATGCTTAAAAATAAAAAAGATTTAGAAAATGAGAATAGACTTGAAAACATTAAAGAACTTTTAAGTGCTATGAAAGAATTTGATAACTTAGAAAGTTTTTTAGATCATGTTTCATTAGCTACATCGATTGATCAAAACTGGGATGGTGAAAAAATTAACATGATGACAATGCATGCCGCTAAGGGTCTGGAATTTGATGTTGTTTTTTTACCTGGGTGGGAAGAAGGTCTCTTTCCTCATCAAAAATCAATAGAAGAAAAAGGTCAAAATGGTTTAGAGGAAGAAAGAAGACTAGCTTATGTTGGTATAACTAGAGCAAAAAAAAAATTGGTTATATCATTTTCAATGAATAGATTTTATCAAGGTGACTGGATCGATAGTATGGCATCAAGATTTGTTAATGAACTCCCTGAAAAATTTTTAAAAAGAAATTCTTTTTTTGACCAAGATAAAGATGAAATAGAAGATTTTTATTTTAACCAGGACATAGATTTTGATGACAACGATAATATAAGAAGTCCAGGGTGGATAAGATATCAAAAAAAATTAAAATGATTAAAAAAAGGCTAAATAGATTAAAAAAAAAATTTAATTATCTTGGAATTGACGGATACGTAATACCCAAAAATGACGAATTTTTTTCAGAATACTCCAATAATAATAGACTAAAAACAATCTCAAATTTTAGTGGTTCAGCAGGCTATGCTGTAATTTTGAAACATAAAAATTATCTATTTGTAGATGGGAGATACACTATTCAGGCCAAAATAGAAGCAGGCGATAATTTTATCATCAAAAATTTTAATGAACTTTTAAATTGTAATCTATTTAAAAATATTACACTCGGCATTGACCCTAAAATATTTACACTAGAACAAATAAATAAATTTTTTCTTAAATATAATAAAATTGAAATTATTAAAAATAATTTAATTGATAAAATTCATAAAATATCTCTAAATTATATAAAGCCATTTTATTCATTAAAAGAAACAGTAGCAGGTGAGAGTCATCTGAAAAAAATTACTAGAGTTTCTAATATTCTAAAAAAAGAAAAAGTAGATTATCTATTTATTAGTGCATCAGAAAATGTTGCATGGCTATTAAATATTAGAGGTCACGACAATCCTAATAGTCCTATACCAAACTGTCGTCTGCTGTTAACTAAAAACAAAAAAATCTTTATCATTTGTGAAAATCGAAAACTGAATAAATTAATTAAAGAAAAAAAAATTAAGAATAACCAAATAATAGAACCACAAAAATTAAAAGATTTTTTTAGTAAAGTTAAGACTAGTAAATTTATAATTGATAGTAAAACATGTTCAATATTTTATAGAAATTTTATAAACTCAAAACATAAAATTGTTAAAAAAAATGACCCAATATATCTTTTAAAATCAATCAAAAATGAAAGTGAAATTAATAATATTATAGATACACATATTGATGATGGAGTAGCTTTAACAAAGTTTCTTTATTGGATAAAAGTATCAAACAGAAAAAAAATTACTGAAGTTGATGCACAAAATAAATTAGAAAAATATAGAAAAAAAAATAAAAAATATTTATTTCCAAGTTTTAATACTATTGCGGGCTCAGGAGCAAATGGAGCTATAATTCATTACAGAGCAACAAAAAAAAATACAAAAAAAATTAATAAAAAGGATTTATTTTTATGCGACTCTGGTGGTCAATATAAATATGGTACAACTGATGTGACAAGAACTATATGTTTCTCTAAACCTCAAAATTATATAAAAAATATTTTTACAAAAGTTTTAAAAGGACACATTGCCGTTGTTACCTCAAATCTTAAAACTCATTACAATGGTAGGTTGATTGATAAAAGAGCAAGAGCTTCCCTAAAAAAAAATGGTCTCGATTATGATCATGGAACAGGACATGGTGTTGGTTTTTTTTCTAATGTTCATGAAGGTCCACAAGCACTTTCAAAATTTAATACAATAAAATTACAACAAGGTATGGTTTTAAGTAATGAGCCAGGATATTATAGAAAAGGAAAATTTGGTATAAGAATAGAAAATCTTTTATATATCAAAAAAAAAAACCAAAAATTATCTTTTGTAAATTTAACTTTAGCGCCTATTGATATAGATTTAATAAATTTTGACTTACTAACTAGAAAAGAAAAAGATTATCTTTTTAGTTATCACTTAAATATATATTTAAACTTAACAAAATATCTCAATAAAAAGGAAAAAAAATGGTTAGCTGATTTTATCAAGCATTTTTAACCATTCCACTTGGGACAATATTTTTATTTTTAAATCTTTTGCTGCCTCTATTTTTCTTTTTGTTGGTTTTTCACCAATTATCAAATAATCTAATTTTTTTGACACATTGCTGATAATTGAACCTGAATTTTCCTCAATTAAAGATTTCGCCTCTGCTCTACTCATTCCTTCTAGTTTTCCTGTAAGCATAAAGGTTTTATTACTAAATAAACCATTATTTTTTACTAATATTGCATCTTTAACTTTTATTAATCTACTTAAGTCATTCAATACTTTTAAGTTTGTTCTGTTAACAAAAAAACTTTTTATCGAATTGATTTGCGTTTCGCCAATGCCATCTATGTTAATTAAATCATCAAATTTTTTTGTCTTACCTAATGAAATAAAATTTTTAATTGATAATAAATGTTTTGAAATTAGCTTGGCATTCTCTAAACCTATGTGACGTATACCTAAAGCAAAAATAAATTTCTCAAAAGGAATTGTTTTTTTTGAGTCTATCGAGTATTTTAAGTTAGAAACAGATTGTTTTCCCCATCCATCTAAACTTTCTATTACAGAATAATCTAATGTAAATATGTTCTGTGGTAGCCTGACTAAATTTAATTTCCAAAAGTTTTCAACAATTTTCTTACCAAAACCATCTATGTTAAATGCTTCTTTAGAAACAAAATGCTTAATCTTTTCAATTGCAATTTTCTCACATTCAAAACCTACACTAGTACATCGTCTTACAGCATCCTCTTTTTTTGTGATAGAATTATATTCTTTAATTGTTTTCGATCCACAAGAAGGACACTTTAAAGGAAATATAAATTTTTTTGACTCTTTATTTCTGAGTTTCAAATCCACTGAAATAACATGTGGTATTACATCTCCAGCTCTTTCAATCAAAACAGTATCGCCTATTCTTATATCTTTTCGAATTATTTCTTCTTCATTATGCAACGTTGCGTTAGATACTACAACTCCTCCAATATTAATTGGTTTAATTTTAGCTACGGGAGTTAGTGCTCCAGTTCTACCGATCTGAATTTCTATATTTTCAATTTTTGAGACACCGTTATTAGCAGAAAATTTATGTGCAATAGCCCATCTTGGGGAATTAGTAATATTGCCAAGTCTTTTTTGCAATTTAAAGTCATTAATTTTATAAACAACACCATCTATATCAAAATCTAAACTACCTCTTTTATTTTCTATCTCTTTGTAATTTTTCATTAAATTTTCAATACCTTTAATAGTTTTATTTAGAGGGTTTGTTTTAAAACCCCATTCTTTTAGCTTTTCTAAAAATTCACTTTGTTTGTTAATTGTAAGTCCTTTTTCATAACCAAATGTGTAAGCAATAAATCTTAAAGGAATTTTTTTTGTTTCAAGTGAATTTTTTTGTCTTAAAGAACCAGATGCAGCGTTCCTAGGATTAGCAAACTTATCCCCTAATTTTTTAAAATCGCTGTTTTGAATAAATATTTCTCCCCTTACATCTATATCACTCGGAAAATCTCTTGATAAAATTTTTTGTGGAATATCATTTATAGTTTTTAAATTCTCAGTTATATCCTCCCCCTCCTTACCATCTCCTCTAGATAAACCAGTGATAAAATTTCCATTTTTATATGATAAAGAAGCTGAAATTCCATCAATTTTTGGTTCAGCGCTGTACTCAATTTCTGTACGATGTCTTTGATTTAAATAATTCATAATTTTTTTTTCAAAATTATTCAAATCATCTTGATCAAAAGCGTTGGCAAGTGAAAGCATGGGTACTCTGTGTAGCACTTTCCTAAAATTTTTAGAAGGTTTAAAACCTACAATTACAGAGGGTGAATTTTTGCTTTTAAGATAAGAATATTTACTCTCAATTTCTAAGATATCTTTTTTAAGAGCGTCATATTCTCTGTCGTCAACTATTGGATTATTTTTTTCATAATAAAATTTGTTTAGTTTGGTTAATTTCTTAATTTTATCATTATACTCTTTCTCAATTTTTTTTTTTTTCATTTTACTCAAAAAGAGTTCTAAATTTTTTTAATACTTTTTTGTTCTTTTTTTTTATTTCTCTGAGTCTATTTTTTTTTCTTATTTTATAATTCTTATTAAACAAACTATAAGTATTTTGATACCATTCGGATGAACCATAGTTATAACCAAGAAGTTGTGCATATTTTTCTGCTTCATCAATTAGGCCAATTGTGTAATGAACTTCCACTAATCTATGTAGGGCCTCAGCAGTATAGATTGTTGTATCATAGTTATCTACTACAGTCCTAAAACGATTGATCGCCGATATCCATTTTTTTTTTTCAAAATAATATCTACCAATATACATTTCTTTGGAAGCTAAAATATCATTAATCAAACTAATTTTGAATTCTGCGTCTAAAGCATATTCTGTATTAGTATATTCTTTTAAGACATAATCAAATTTTATTTTGGCATTCTTAATTGATTGCAAATCTTTTTTTTCATCAACAATTTGCTCAAAGTAACATATACCCATTAGGTAATGTGCATATGAAACATCTTTATGATAAGGATAAACTCTTATAAATCTTTCTAATTCAGCAATAGAGTCACTGTAATAATCTTGGACATAATATGAGTAAGCCGCCATTAAGGCAGATTTAGGAGCCCAATCAGATTGCGGAAAAAGTGTTTCAACTTCATTAAATTTTTTTGCTGCATACAAAACATCACCACCTTCGAGTGCATCTTTGCCAATGTCATAAGCTTCTAAAACTTGAAGTTCTAAACTTTTTTCTTTTATTACTGAATTTTCAATATTATTTTTAGAGCAAGAAACTAGAATAAATAAAGATAATAGAAAATATAGCGCCCTGAAAATTAACATTTAACTTTTATATAATTTAAAACATTAATTTAAAAGAACAATATATTAAGCTATAGATCTAAATAATCTTTTATTTATCAATGAATGCGGAAGATTTCTCTCTTGAATTTCAATTAATGAAAAATTATCTTTATTTTCAAATACTTTTTTGAGTAGTTGATTAGTCATAAAATGTCCACCTTGAGAACATTTTATACTTGCTACCATTCTGTAACCAGATGTATATAAGTCTCCCACACAATCGAGAATTTTATGATTAACAAATTCCAAAGAATTTCTTAAACCATCTTTATTTAAAACTCTATCATCTTTAACAACAATGGCATTATCCAAACTACCACCTTTTGCAAGGCCTTTTTCTCTAATTTTTTCTACATCTTCGTATAAGCAAAATGTTCGTGAATTAAAAATATCATTTAAATCATCTTCATAGATGTTTACTTTATTTTTTTGTGTTCCAATTACGGAATTTTGATATTTTAATTCAAAATCAATCTCTAAACTTAATCTAGATGGTTCAATCGATATAAATTTTTCATTATCTTTATAAATTACTTTTTTATTAATTTTAATAATCTTGATAGGTACTTCACTTTTTTCTAGTCCAGACAACATTATCTTTTCTATAAATTCTTTAGCTGAACCATCTAAAATTGGCACCTCTTCATTATCAATTTCTATTAAGACATTATCCACTCCTAGACCAAACAATGCTCCCATTAAATGTTCAACAGTAGAAACTTTAACACCATATTCATTACAAATAGTAGTGTTAAGAACAGTATTATTGACATTGGAAAAATTAGGTAGAACTATGTTGTTTACTTTTAGATCAGTTCTTTTAAAAATTATTCCTGAATTTGGTTCAGTTGGTTTTAAAGAAATATTTGAAATCTTTCCACTGTGCAAACCAACACCACTAAAATTTATAGGATTTTTAACAGTTTTTTGCGTTAGTAATTTCACTAAATACTTTTATTATTGAGCTGAAATAATTTGAATACAACAAATGTTACCAGAAAATACGATTAACTAAATAGATGAAAAAATTTTTCAAAAAAACCCTTATTTTTCGATATTTTATTGACTAACTTCACCTCATTTTTATTATAACCTCTAATAATTTTACTAGTCATCTCAAAAAAATTAATATCCCTATCATTCACATATTTATCGATGTAATTTGCACTTAAAATTTGATTTACTGAAATTTGAAATTTCTTTAATGTTTTTTCAACGTGTTTAACTAGTTCATTGGGTAGACAAATAAAACTTATATCCAAAGAAAAATTTTTACATTTTTGATTTGGTGGTAAATCTACAAAATGATTATTATCAATAAGATAATTATCAATTAAAATATGAATTATTCTCATGTTCTGAATAGTCTTTTCACATTGATATTTGGCACTTTTTATTAAGTATAGAATTATACTAGAATTAATATTTTCATTATGACTATCCTTTTTCATAGAAATTTGTAGATTAAAAAAGTCACTTGTGTCTATTATTATATTTATTTTTTCAATGAAATTTCCTATAATTTTTTCTACTTTGAAAATATTTTCATTAAGAAAAGATTCTAATTTATTAAAGCTAAGTTGAGTAGAAGCATTTTCCAAAAAAATTTCATCTTTAAATATTAGCTTAAAGTCAGTTTTACGGTTAACGGATAATATTATTTTTTCTGGGCTAAAAAATAAAAAAACTTCAAAATTTAAATCATTTTCCATTTAGTATAACCTGTTTGTCCTGACGAAGATCTAAAATCTTAACATTTTTAAATTTGTTATTGTTAATTAAATCTAATGATAAATTTAGTGAGTCTTCTAAATTTTTTTTAGGTAGTTTAATAATCATATTGTCATTAGTTTCTATATCCCATCTACCTGATTTAAAAAAATATAGGTTCTTAATTTCAAACAATTCAAAATTAGATTTTTTTATAGATTTTAGCAAATTAAAAAAAGAATCTTTATTGTAATCCCCAAAAATATTTGGAAGATTATTATTTTTTTCAACACTCTGAATTAATTTACCATTTGAACCCAACACAAAAGATTTTCCATCTTTAAACACATTAGCCAAAAATTTCGTTTTATGAATTCTAATTTCTATTGATGAGGGATATTTCTTAAATATAGTATAATTTTCAATTAATTCGTTAGCTTGTAAATTTTTTATAAGTTTATATTTATTTAAGAAAAAAATATTTTTTAAATTAAGTAATTCAAGATTATTTAATAAATCTTGCTTTTCTTCTCCTTCTAATCCTTTTATCGTAATTTTATCTATAGTTTTAAATTTAATTTTAGAAAAGAATTTATTATTTAGAGTACTTAAAAAAATAATCAAAAAAATATATAATAATATTTTTTTACTTAACCTTAATTGCATTTTTTAAGATTAACTTAATTAATTTTATAAAACTGATTTTTTTAAATGAAGCTATTTCAGGCACTAAAGAAAGTTTTGTCATTCCTGGCTGGGTATTAAGTTCTAAAAGGTAAAACTTATTTTTAAAAAATTTAAAATCTGATCTAGTAACACCACTGCAATTTAATATTTTGTGAGCCTTTAAAGCTATATTCATTAATTGATTATATTTATTCTCAGTTAGATCTACAGGTATCATGTGCTTAGTTTTTGCCTTTGGATTATATTTAGCTTGATAATCATAAAATTTTCTTTTTGGCTTTAATTCAATGGCCCCCAGCTTACTCGATCCAATTATAGCAGCTTGAATTTCACGACCAGGGATATATTTCTCAATAATAATTTTTTTATACTCTTTTAATAAATTCAATCTTTTATAAATATTTGATTTTCTGCAAATAAAAACATTGACGCTCGACCCCTCATTTATTGGTTTGATAACTACAGGAAATTTTAGTTTTCTATCTATTTTCTTTATTAAATTAGTTTTAGATAAGTTAAATGAATAACAAAAATGTTTTGGTGTTAGTATATTATTCTTTTTGAAAATTTTTTTAGATATCTCTTTATCCATAGCTAAAGCAGATGAGATTACTCCTGAGTGAGTATAAGGTATTCTGGTAGTTTCTAAAATTGTCTGAATATACCCATCCTCGCCGAATTGACCATGCAATGCATTAAAAATAATTTCTGGTTTAAAAGATTTAATTGTTTTAAAGAGTTCGTAATTCGGTTCAGTAATTTTTACCTGATAATTATTTTTTTTTAGCTCTTTTGCTACTTGCCTTCCAGTATCAAGACTAATTACTCTTTCTTTGGAAATACCACCAGAAATTATTAATATCTTTTTTTTCAAATTACTCCAATATTTTAATTTCTTTTTCTAAACTAATTCCAGTTTTTTTTAAAACTTTTTCGGATACATAATCTATCAATTTCTTCATATCTTTAAATTTCGCATTACCTTTATTTACAAAAAAGTTACAATGCTTTTCTGAAATACAAGCATCACCAAATGATTGATTAAGCGGTACAGAATCTTTTATAAGCTCCCAAACTTTCTTATCAGTTTGAGATATTGGATTTTTAAATGTGCTCCCGCTTGTTTTAATTCTCGTAGGTTGATTTTTTTCTTTTTTAGATTTTAATTTATTTGTGGTTGCCTCAATTTCTTTTTGGTTTGATTTAATTCCTTTAAAAGAAGCGCTCAAGAAAATATAATCGTCAGGTAAATTGTTTTTTCTATATTCAAATTTTATTTCTTTAGAAGGTATTGTTAATACTTTACCAAATTTGTCAATTACCTGAACAGAGACCAGTATATCTTTAATCTCTTTACCGAAACAACCAGCGTTCATTGATATGCCTCCACCAACAGTGCCTGGTATACACGATAGAAACTCGAAGCCACTCAAATGATTTTTTAAAGCAAAGTCAGACAAACTTCTGTCTAGTACAGCGCTACCTGCAATTATAATATCCTCGCTATGTAATGTTATATTGCTGAAACTTTTACCTAATTTAATTACTACCCCATCAAATAAATCATCTGTTATTAAAATATTTGAACCAGCTCCAAGGACAAAAATTCTTTCTTGATTTTTAAGAACTTTTATTAAATTTATTAGATGATTAAGATTATTTGCTTTAAAAAATACTTTGGATTTACCACCTATGTTAAACCAATTTTTTTTTTTTAAATCATATTCGAAATGTAAACTTTCTCTAAAACCATAAAGTAGTTTTTTAAGTTGATTTATTTTCATTTCATCAACTTAGGAAGTTTTCTCATCCAATTTGAAATAGTCCCAGCACCCATACCAATTACTATTTTTTTTCCATAAATATTTTTTTTAATAAATTTTGCCAGTTGGAAATTATCTTCTATTAAATATAATTTTACTTTAGAATTTTTTATAATTTCTTTTGCAAATTTCAAATAGCTGAAGCCTAATTTAATCTTTTCCCCTGCTAAATAAACAGGACACAATATAACTATATCTGCATTTTGAAATGAAAATGAAAATTCTTTACGTAGGTCTCTTAATCTTGAAATTCGATGGGGTTGAAATACGCAAACTTTTTCATAATCTTTGTAAACTTTTTTGACTCCATCTAGTGTCATTTTAATCTCAGTTGGATGATGTGCATAATCATCATAAAAATCTACACCATTTAAAGTAAATATTTTATTAAATCTTCTTTGAACACCGTTAAATCTAAGTAAGCCATCTTTGATATCATTAGTTGTAATACCGACTGTTAGAGCTACAGCAGCAGCCGCTACAGAGTTTCTTACATTGTGGATACCGATAAGTGGAATTTTTATATTCTTAATTGTTTGTTTTTTTTTATTTGGTAAATTTACTATTAAATCAAAACGAGATATATTTTTTTTTTGAATTATATTCTTTATTAAAAAATTTGAATTTTTATTTTTACCGTAAGTGTAAAAATTTTTACTTTCGATATCTTTGATTAGTTCTTTATTGATTTTATCATCGATGCAAATAAAAGATTTTCCAAATGATGGGACCTTTTTAATAAATTCACTAAAATATTTTTTTAAGTCTTCGATAGTTTTATAAAAATCCATATGTTCTCTGTCTACATTGGTTATAATTGAATATGTAGGAGGAATATGAACAAAACTACCATCTGACTCGTCAGCTTCCAAGATTGACCAATCACTTTTACCTAATTTCGCAGAGCTTTTTAATGAGTTAATAACACCGCCATTAATTATTGTTGGGTCTAACTTAGTTTTTTGAAAAATTGAAGCTACAAGTGAAGTGGTTGTAGTTTTACCATGAGATCCAGCCACTACTATATTTTTCGTTAAAGAAACAATATGTGCCAACATTCTTCCTCTTTTGATTATTGGTAAATTTTTTCTTTTTGCTTCAAGTAATTCTGGATTATTTTTTTTAATAGCTGAGGAGATAACAACGATTGTAGCGTCTTTTATGTGTTGTTTTTTATGACCTATAAAGATTTTTATTTTTTCTTTTTTTAATCTTTCTATATTTTTGTTTAAAATTATATCACTTCCTTGAACTTTAAATTCTTTTCCTTTCATAATAAGAGATAAACCACTCATCCCTATTCCACCTATTCCAATGAAGTGAATGATTTCGTTTTTTGCAAGCTCAATTTTCATCTAAAACATTTAATATTTTTTGATTAACATTAATCCAAGTATTTTCAAAATTTAAATTACTTAAATTTTGTATCTTTTTATTAATATTTGATTTATTTGACAAAATTTCTTCCATCATTTGTTCTATTTTTTCCTCAAAGTGACCTTGCTCTAAAATCCAACAAGCATTATTTTTTAAATAAAAATTTGCATTTTCAAATTGATGATTGTCTTTAGAATTTGGCAATGGCACTGCTATAAAAGGCACATTAAGAATTGATAATTCAGCTAATGTTGTTGCTCCTGCTCTTGTTATACAAAGATCAATGCCATTAACTTTATCTATAAAATTTTTATCATAATTAAAAATATCACTCTCGACATTGTTTTTAGAATAGAATTCTTTAAGTGAAGAAATATTGTTTAGATGTGTTTGCTGAATAATTTTTATAGAAAATTTTTTTGATAAATTAAGAATTGATTTCTTTAAGTTTTTATCAAATATACTTGCTCCTTGACTCCCTCCGATAATTAATAAACAAAATTTATCGTTATTAATTTTACGAGTTTTTTTTTTATAGAATTCATGTCTTACAAGTGGATATATAATTACTTTTTTGTTTATATATTTTTCAGGAAAATTTTTTATTTGTTTCGTATAACAGAAAATTTTTTCGCATGAGCTTAGAAAAAATTTATTAGCTCTTCCTAATACTAAATTTGGCTCTAGCAAATAAATTTTCAAATTTAAAAATTTTCCTGCTAAAATTAATGGCAATGACATGTAACCACCTGTTGAAAATAACAGGTTTATTTTTTCTTTTTTGAGAAAAAGGATAGATTTTATAGTCAAAAATAAAATCTTAAAAAAATTTAGGGGTAATAATAATAAATTCAACTTTGGAGTATCAATTAAAAATATTTTATAAACATTTTTGTCTAAATATCTAAATCCTCTATTGTCTGTTGAAATTATAATATCATTTTCTCCATTAAGATGTTCATACAAAATAGATGCGGGTATTACATGACCACCTGAGCCACCTGTAGAAATTAAAATTTTTTTTTTCATTTTAATCAATTTTTCTTTTTGTCAAATTAAGGATTATCCCTGAAATAATAGACATTCCTACTATAGAGGAACCACCATAACTTATAAAAGGAAGTGTCATTCCTGTTGTGGGAAATAATCTTATATTTACTCCAACGTGTATCATCACTTGCATTAAAATTAAACTTACACACCCTACTAAAATTAGTTTTGATCTATCATTATTTTCTAAATTTACTTTTCTAAAAACTGTATGAATAAAAACTAAAAACAAAAATAAAATTAAAATTATGGCAACAATTCCAAATTCTTCTGAGATGACAGAAATAATATAATCTGTATGTGCTTCGGGCACTCTATTCTTTAGAGTTCCTTCTCCTATACCTTTACCAAAAAAACCTCCACTTATTATTGACTCGATTGCTTTGTCAGATTGAAAATTATGTGTGCCAGTATCTGAATCAAAAAATGAAATTATTCTACTTTTAATATAACTAAATTTTGGAATAAATAATACTAAGTATGAAAAAGATAAAATTAATATAAAAAAAAGAGTGATTAAAAAGATAAAATTTATTCCTGAAATAAAAATTAATATTGACCATGCAAAAAGAATTAATAGAGTTTGACCAATATCTGGTTGTAAAACCAGAAAAAAAACAACTCCTAATGTTGTTAAAAAAGAAAGAGAGTATTTTAGATATATATTAACGAACATTTGACTACTTAAAAGCATACCTAAAAACACAATAAAAAAAGGTTTGACTATTTCAATTGGTTGAAATCTTGGTAGCAAGTATAGATCAATCCATCTTTTAGATCCTTTGACCTCAACTCCAATTAGAGGAACTAATATTAAAAGTACTACCGATAAACCAAAACAAATTGTAGAAATTTTAAAAAGATTTTCTTGATCCATGGATGAGAAAATAAAAATAAAAAAAACTCCAATAAACAAAAAAAATAAATGTTTAAAAAAAAAGAGATAGTCGTTTGTATTTAATTTATCAGATGCAATTAAGGATGTTGATACTAAAGAAAAAAATAAACCCACTAAGAATAATAAAATTATTAGTGTGAGTATAAATTTATCAATATTTTTCCACCATCTATAATAAAGTTTTTGAAATGATATAATCTTAAACATTCAAATATTTTTTTATAAGTTTATTAAAATAACTTCCTCTATCCTCAAAATTTTTGAAGGTATCAAAAGAAGCTGCCGAAGGGCTAAAAATTATAGTTTTTTTGGGAAAATTTTTTTTATTGATTATTAAAAATATTCTTTTTAAAGCATAATTTAAATTATTAAAACTATTATACTTGATTTTGCCTTTTAGTTGATTGCTAAAAAACTTTTTATTTTTTCCATAAATGAATGCTTTAATATTATTATAATATTTTTTTTGTAATTTAAATTTATCACCTTTTTTAGGTATTCCACCCAACAACCAGTAAATATTTAATTTATTTTTTAAAATAGGTATCGACGATGAAAAAGATGTAGATTTAGAGTCATTAATTATAGTCAGGAAAGGGTTTTTATATATTATTTGCTGACGATATTTTAATCCCTTAAATCTTTTTAAAGTTTCAAAAACAATTTTTTTTTTCAATCTAAATTTATTAGAAATTGCCATTATAAATGATAAGTTTTCCATATTTGCCTCATTTGAAAAATATTCATTTTTTATTTTTTCTTTCACATAATTTCTTGGATGTGTATTAACTCTTAAAATTTTTCTTTTTATTTTTCTTTTTTTTAACTCTTTAGTTGTTAATAAATCTTTTTTATTAACAAAACCAAAATAATTTTTTGAATTATTATTTAAGATTTTAAACTTAGCTTTTACATAATTATTAATAGTTTTGTGTCTCTCCAAATGATCTGGCGATATATTTAATATAGCTGCATACTTAGATTGAAAAATTCGGCTGTATTCAAGTTGATAAGATGAAGCCTCTATAACAAAAATGGTTTTAGATTTAATGTTCTTTACAGATAATATTGGTCTTCCAATATTTCCGACTAATTTCACATCATATTTATGTTTTGACAATATCTCATATAAAAGTTGGCAAGTTGTGGATTTTCCATTCGTTCCTGTAACCGAAATACAATCATTTTTGTAAAAAGAGTAAAAAACATCCAAATCGGTGTAAATTTTTTCTAAATTTTTTTTTAAATAACTGGATAATTTACATTTATTTAAATCTATTCCAGGACTAATTATAATAAAATCAAATTGATTTTTTAAAATGAATTTCTGACTTATCTTTTTTTTTAAATTTTTTTTAAAGTCATCGTATATAAAAACATCAGATTTATTTTTTAAAAATTCTAAAGTTGATAATCCACTCTTACCTGAACCATAGATTAATATTTTTTTATTTAAAAAAATACTCAAATAGTTCTCCGTTATCTTAATTTGAGTGTTGCCAAACCAATCATAGCTAGAATTATTGAAATAATCCAAAATCTAATAACAACTGTTGATTCTGGCCATCCTTTTTTTTCAAAATGATGATGAATTGGTGCCATCTTAAAGATTCTTTTACCTGTCAATTTAAAAGATATTACTTGAACCATTACCGATACAGCCTCCAAAACAAAAAGGCCTCCTGTTATAGCTAACACAAATTCATGCTTAGTAATTATTCCTACAGCACCCAAAGACCCTCCAAGAGATAAAGAACCCGTATCTCCCATAAAAATTTTAGCTGGTGGTGCGTTAAACCATAAAAAACCAAGGCATGAGCCAATAATTGCTCCGCAAAAAATTGAAATTTCTCCCGTACCTTCTATGTAGGGAATTTGTAAATAATCGGAAAATACTATATTTCCAGTTACATAACTTATAAATGCAAAACAAGCAGCTACCAATATTACTGGTACCGTAGCCAAACCATCAAGACCATCTGTAAGATTTACAGCATTAGATGATCCAATTATTACGAAAACAGAAAAAGGAATAAAAAACCATCCAAGATTTATTATAAGATTTTTAAAAAATGGGAAATATAAATTGGACATATCTTGATAATCTACGAAGTAAACAAAAAAACTTACTCCAACAGCTGCTAACAAAATTTGTAAAATTATTTTTAGTTTGGAGGAAATTCCAGAAGAGTTGCTGTACTTGATTTTTTTAAAGTCATCAAAAGCTCCAAGTAACCCAAAAGTAACAGCAATATAAATACAAAATAAAATATTTAAGTTGGATAAATCTGCCCAAAATAACACTGAAATTAATAAACCTAATAAAATGATTACACCACCCATTGTTGGTGTTCCTATTTTTTTTACAACATGATCTTCTGGGCCATCATCTCTTATAGGGTTAAAAATTTTTTGGTTAGAGAAAAATTTAATAAATGGTCCCCCTATAATTAAAACGATCACCAAAGATGTAAACACAGAAAGACCAGTCCTAAATGTGAGATATTTAAACACATTCAAGAAACTGAATGTATCAATAAAATTTAATAAGAATTGGTATAACATTAATTAACACCTTTTATCTCTTTTATTATCTTATTGAAACCTGTTGCGTTTGAAGCCTTAACCATAAGACTATCATTATTATTTAAATCATTTCTAATCAAATCAATAATTTGAGATTTATTTGATAAAATTCGACCCTTTTTTGAATCTGAGAGTTTTTCAAACATGAATTTCATAAACTGACCTTTTATAAACACCTTATCAATATTAGTTTTGTTTATTGTGGCTGCGATTGACTGATGAAGTTTTTTTGAATGTTTTCCTAACTCCAACATATCCCCAAGCAAAAGATACTTTTTGAATTTTTTTGAAATAATTTTATCGTAATTTAGAATAGCAGACTCTAATGATAATGGATTTGAATTATAGCTTTCATCAACTAGATTAATATTCTTCTCAAAAATTTTAATTTTCGACAAATCTCCTCTACCTTGAGGTGTTTTAAACGTAAGAAAAATATTTTTATCCAATCGAAGAATATTGATATAAATACTCATGATAGCTAATGCAGCTAAAATATTGTAAATATTATTTTGAAAATTATTTGATACCAAAAAGTGCTTTTTTAACTTATTAATTTGAATATAAAGTTGAAAGTAGTCACCTTTATTTTTAATATCTAAAAATTTTACACTCGAATTTTTATTTTTAATTCCAAAAGAAATAAATTTGAGATTATTTTTAATCGCTATTCTTTTATGTAAATTAAAAAAATTATCATCAGCGTTTAATACTACAAAACCACCTTGTTTGGTGTTTTGAATAATTTCAGACTTAGCAATTGCAATCTGCTTAATATTTTTAAAATTTTTAGCATGGGCAAAATTAACATTTGTAATTACACTTACATCTGGTTGTATGACACTGCTTAAATAATCTATTTCACCTTTTTTATCCATTCCAACTTCTAAAATTCCAAAATCATCATTCTCTTTTAAGTTTAATAAACTTAAAGGAACTCCAAATTTATTATTATAAGATCTTGGGGAAATACTTACTTTGGAGATTTTTTTTAAAGTTTCCCCTAATAATTCTTTAAGTGTTGTTTTTCCACAACTTCCAGTAATAGCTATTAAATTTGTATTTATGTTTGTTCTAAAAATTTTTGAGACATTAGTTAAAAATTTTAATGTATTCCCTACTTTTATTTGCCTATTAACTCGCAATTTTTTTTGAATTCGATTCACTACTGCAATCGAGGCTTTATTTTTAAACGCATGATCTACAAATTTATTTCCATCATTTTTTTTTCCTTTAATTGCAAAAAAAAAGTCATTTTGTCTTACCTCCTTTGAATTAATTCTAGCAAGATTCAAAGGCAAATTTTTAGGCAGCCTTTTGTTTTGTGATAATTCTTTTAAGATATTCAATTTTAGGTTATCGGATAAATTTAGATTTTTTTTTTTTATTGAATCTAAAATAACTTGTTTGTCTGAAAAATAAATTTTTTTATCACCTAAGTCTTGTGTTTTTTCGTGACCTTTTCCTGCAATAAGTAATATTTCACCCGAATTTAAATTTTCAATCGCTTTATATATTGCTTTAGATCTATCCGATATTTCAATAATTTTTTTTCCATCTATTCCTTTTTTTATATCTCTTCGAATTTTTTTTGGATCTTCATATCTTGGATTATCGTCTGTAAGATAAATTTTATCAGAATAGTTTGATGCGATCTTACCCATTTTAGATCTTTTATTTTTATCTCTATTTCCACCACATCCAAAAAGTAAAGAAATTTTTTTATTCTTAAATTGCTCTCTTAAATTTAATAAACATATCTTCAAAGCTTCTGGGGTATGAGCATAATCAAGGATTACTTTTGAATTATTTTTAATTTTACCAATTTTTTCAGATCTTCCCTCAACAGGTGTTATTTGCGGTAGAACTTTAAAAATTCTGTCTAGACTTAAATTACTTTTTTGTGCTGCAGTGATTGCCATCAAAATATTCTTTAGTTGAATCTTTCCAATTAAATTAAGTTTTATAATTCTAATTGATCTTTTATATTTTATTTTTATTACTTGCATCTCTCCTTGATATGAATGAGATAAAATTTTAAATGAATTATTACTATTTACTTTGTGAAGTTTAAGATTTTTTTTTAATGAAATTTTTTTAATTCTATTAAACTCTGGTAATTTATCATCTGTTATAATATGACCAGATCTTTTGATAAGATTCTCAAATAAGTAAAGTTTTGCTTTAAGATAATTTCTTAAATTTTTATGATAATCTAGATGATCTTGGGAAAAATTTGTAAATATTCCCAAATTAAATAACAAACCATCGAGTCTGTTTTGTTTAAGACCGTGACTTGAAGCCTCCATAATAACATATTGAACTCCTCTTTTTTTGAGTTTATCCAATATTTTTCCCAAACTAATTGGATCAATTGTGGTATTAGATAAATTTAAGTTAATACTATTTGACTTAACCCCTAATGTTCCAATAGAAGCAACTTTTTTATTGTTCAATTTTAATATTTGATAGTAAAAATCAGAAACAGATGATTTCCCATTTGTTCCAGTAACCGCAATTAAATTTTTTGGTCGATTTTTGTAAATTTTAAAAGAAACTTCTGCCAATAATTTTCTAATATTTTCAGAGTAAATGAATAAGATTCCCTTAAATTTCTTTTTGATTTTTTTTTCAGTTACAATAATTTTGCAACCTCTTTTTATTGCAATTGATATAAAATCATTACCATCAAAATTATTTCCTTTAACTGCAAAAAAAATATTATTTCTCTTAATCTTTGAACTTTCAAAAGTAATACCAGAGAAAAAAATTTTAGAATATTCTGCCTTAATATTTGGAATATAATCTTTGAGCTGCATAAATTAATTAATTTCACTATATTTTGTGGCTAAAATAGGCCCAATTTTTTCTACGATATGACCTGCTGCTTCCACACTGTTCCAACCAGCAGTGTTTCTTGGGCTTCCTTTCAATTTAAAATTTGATCCATCTCTATAATTATAAATATAATCATTATTTATTTTGGGTGCATCTAACATAACTGCTAAAATAAACTTCGGTTTTTTTGTAGGAAAAACTGAAACAAAAGTATTAACTTTTTCATTTGAGTAAACGCCTTTTAGACTTTTATTTGCAGTCCCTGTTTTACCACCAATATCGTACCCATAAATGTCAGCTAATTTAGCTGTCCCCTCATTAGTAGAAACAATTTTTCTCAAAATTGGTAAAATTTTTTTTGAAATATTTTCATCTAAAACTTTTTCAGCCTTTATTTTTTTATTAATTTTAACGAGAGTTGGGTTTATATAATAACCTCCATTCACAATAATTGAGTATGCCTTAACAACTTGAAGTAATGTGGTTGTAATACCATGACCAAAAGATGCTGTAGCTAACGGGCATTTTCCCCACTTAAAATCGATTGGTTTGCCAACTTCCTCAATATCGAATTCAATTTTTTTTAATACACCAAGTTTAGATAAAAATAATTTAAATTTTTCTTCTCCAACTTTTTGGCCAATCCTAACAGATCCTATGTTTCCAGATCTTATTAAAATTTGTTCGGCAGTAAGATCTGAGGGGATCTTTTTATCATACTCTCTGATTGGAAATCCAGCACATGTCAAAGATTTTGGTAAATTTGAAAATTTAGTATCTGGCTCAATGATTCTCTCATTAAATGCTGCAGCTAAAGTAAATGTTTTAAAAACTGAACCAAATTCATAAACTCCTTTTGTTGCTCTATTAATATAATTTATATCAGTAATTCTCTCTCTTTTATTTGGGTTAAAGTCTGGTAAAGAAATTAAAGATAAGATTTCGCCACTATTAACATTCATTAAAATCGCTGCACTTCCTTTGGTGTTAAAAATTTTATTAAACTTGATTAATTCATTTCTTATTAGGTATTGAATATCTTTATCTAAACTTAATACAATTGGCTCAGTTGAAATTTTAAGTTTATCATCAAATGATTTTTCTAAACCAGAAATACCTGAATTGTTATCATCAATTTGACCTATAATGTGACTGAATAGATTTTTTTCAGGGTATATTCTTATTAGTCTATCCTCTGGTTGGATAGATTTATCGCCCAGTTTCATTATTTTTTCATAATTTTCTTGTGATATTTTTTTTTCAAAATAGAAAAAATTCTTTTTTTCCATTTTTTTTCTGATCAGATCATAATCTTTATTTGGAAAAATATATTTTAAATTTAAAATTAATTTATCTTTATTAATAATCTTTTTTGAACTAATGCCAATATCAATAGAATTTACGGTTTTAACTAAATATTTGCCATTTCTATCAACTATATCTGCTCTATAAAGTTCGTGAGTTGGATTTAGTAAATTTGAATTAGTTATTCTATTATCCTTTCTTGAACCCAGATGAGCTAGTTGAATAGAATAAATGATTGAAATAATAAAAAAAATAAAAAAAATGAAACTTATTCTATTAAATGAAACATCTAAATTTAATTTATTTTTTTCATACAAAAAGTCATTTTTTTGATCCTCTAAGATAATATTTAAATTATTTTTTTTCATTTAGTTCAAAAGTATTTAGGTCGTTAATAAATAAACCATTAGGTTTTTTAATTAATGTTTTTATTGAATTTATATCCCTCTGAATTAGGTCCTTTTCGAAATACTTTGATTGATACTCAAGTAATTTTTCTGTTGAACTTAAATATTCAAATTCTAATTTGGTATCATCTAGTTCATTTTCAAAAACTCTTAAACTTTCTTTTACTGCAAATATTTTATCTTCGATTTTTTTTGTAGAGTTTTTTATTATTGCAGTAGAGAATATTAATAAAAATATAAAAATAATCACTACAATTTTTTTCATAATTTATTACTTATATTTTCTACTTCAATTAATGATTGAAATTTCTCAAATACATCGGTATCGAAATTATAAAAATTTTTTTTTTTTATAATAAATCTCAATTTTGCGGATCTAGATGATATATTTTCACTTAACTCTTTTTCGCCTGGAACGATAGGCTTTCTCTGTTTTGTAAAAAATATAGGTTCTGACTGAATTATTTTTGGTTGGTACCGTGAGATACTTTTATTTTCCGATAAACTCCTAAAAAAATATTTTACAATCTTATCCTCTAATGAGTGAAAACTAACTACTGCCAATATTCCATCTTTTTTTAAAATTTTTGTAGCATTTATTAACCCATAAATTAATTCACTAATTTCTTTATTTACGAATATTCTAATTGCTTGAAAAACTTTCGTTGAGCTATGAATTTTAGAATTATCTCTTTTTTTTACCGACTCAATAATATTTACTAAACTTTGTGTATCAAGATCCTGCTTTACTCTTTCATTCACTATTCTTCTTGCGATCGTTCTTGCCTCTTTCTCTTCACCAAAATATTTGAAAATTTTTTGTAAGTCATCTAATTCTAGTTTGTTGATTGTCTCTTTTGCTGAAAAATCATTTAAACCTAATTTCATATTTAGTTGACCTTGAGAACTAAATGATAATCCTTTCTCATCATCTCTCATTTGGTTTAAAGAATAACCCAAATCAAATATTACACCTTTAATATTTTCATTTTTTAACTTTAAATTATTTAATTGACTAAACTTAATATTCTTAAAAAAAAACCTACCCTCAAAATTTCTACTAATTTGGTCTGCTATTCTTTTACTTTTAACATCTCTATCAATACCGATTACTTTAGTATTCGGAAATTTAAGTATCTCTTTTGAATATCCACCTTGGCCAAAAGTACAATCAATAAATGTGCCACCATATTGAGGGGAAATAATGCTAATAATTTCTTTTAGCAATACTGGATAGTGATTTAATCTATCCGGTATTATGGTGGCTTCCATTTATTTTCTCGAAGATCATTAATTTTTTTGTCTTCTTAAAAATGCAGGAATTTCGAGATCATCCTCTTCTTTTTCCTCTTTTGAGGAATTCAGAAGATCGTTTGGCTCTGAGTTGTCATTTTCAGAGCTAAACAAATCTGGTTCATTAGCGTCAACTCCAAATTCTCTAAGATCGTTTTGATTATCTTGTTCCTTTTCCACAGAAACTGAGGTTTCATCAGAAAAATGTATTTCATTACTCTCGGAAACAATATCTTTCAATTTCTCAATTTCTTGGTTTTTTAGAAATTCCTCGTGATATTGGTTATTTACTTCATCGACAGATTGCGAATTGATCGTCTGACTCATATTTTCCGTAACAACTTCATTCTCAAGTTTTAAAGCATTAGCTCCATGGGTAACTGGTTCCGAATTGTTACTTGAAAAATGAAATGATTGTGTTGGATTAACATTTGAAAAATCTGAATAACCAGTATTCCTATTTTGAATCCGATGAACCATATTAATTACAGATTTTGACTCGGGTTGCTTTCCATCTAAAGCAGTAGCAACAATTGAAACTCTGATTTTACCATCCAAAGATGGATCAATTATTGATCCATTTATTATTTCAGCTTCTACATCAACTTCAGATCTTATTTTATTTACAATTTCATCTACCTCAAAAAGCTTTAAATCTTCACCACCAGTGATATTTATTAATAAACCTTTTGCACCTTTTAGAGAATACTCATCAATTAGTGGATTATTCAAAGCTAATTCAGTAGCTTTATCTGCTCTACCTTCGCCTTCAGCTTCCCCTGTTCCCATCATAGCTTTACCCATTGAGCTCATAACAGTTTCAACATCAGCAAAATCTAAATTAACCAAACCATCTTTTACCATTAAATCTGTTATACTTTGAACTCCATGTCTCAAGATACTATTTGATAGTTGAAAAGACTCTTTATAAGTAGTTTGCTCGTTTGCAACTTTGAATAAGTTTTGATTAGGAATTACTATAATAGTATCTACATGTTTTCTTAATTCCTCAAGGCCGTCGTGTGCTCTTCTCATTCGTGAAGGTGCTTCATATAAGAATGGCAATGTTACTACACCTACTGTAAGAATATTTAATTCTTTGGCTGCTCTAGCAATTACATGTGCTGCTCCAGTGCCAGTTCCACCACCCATCCCAGCAGTAATAAAAACCATATTGGCACCTTTAAGAACATCAATTATATCATTTAAAGATTCATTGGCTGCTGCTAAACCTATCTCGTGTTTTGCTCCAGCACCTAAACCTTTTGTTAAATTAATTCCAAGTTGAATCCTTGTTTTTGATTTGCTTGTTTTTAAATCTTGAGCATCAGTGTTTACTGCAACAAATTCAACTCCTTCTACTCCCGCATCAATCATTTCATTTATCGCATTACCTCCAGCTCCTCCAACTCCAAGAACTAATATTCGAGGCTTTAATTCTTTTATCTCTGGTACCTTAAAGTTAATTGTCATTTTATCCCCCTCTTTCTCTATTTGTTAAATTGACTCTCCCATTTAAGACTTGAACGATTTAAATTTGCTTTTTTTCTAGCGTTTGCCCTAAATTTTTCAAAAATTGTTGGTTCCCAAATTTGAAAAGTTTTTCCTTGACCAACAAAAATCATACTATTTTTTATTTTCGCATGTTTTAGTAATTTTGAAGTTAGTGAAATCCTACCTTCACTATCAAATTGTAAATTTGTGCTCTCAGATAAAATTGAAGTTGCAAAAAAATCTCTCTTTTCTTCAAATGGACTTAAGGTATCAATTGTATTAGAAATTTTTTCTATTCTGTCTTGAGGCCATGCCTCTATTGATTGATTGTTGAAAGAAGGATAACAAATTATCCCGTTATAACCAAGATTAGATAAATATGATCTAAAACTTGCAGGCACAGACACCCTTCCTTTTTTGTCTAGTTTGTTTTCGTACGTCGATAAAAACATAAGCCATAAAATTCTTTGTTCCCACAATTTGGGAATTTATGGGATAATATGGGTTTTTGATGAATGAGTCAACACTTAGGTTAACAGAGAAAAAGATAAAAAGTTTGATCAAAAATGAATCAAAACGTGAACATTTATATTGATTAAATTATTATGAGGCCAGATGAACTGTAAGCCGGGTTCTGTCATTTAAATTTATCATTTATCTAGGCTCAAAATCACTTTTGAGCTCAAGCAACTAACCCTGATGACTAGCCAAGAATTGCTTTTAGTTTTTCAACATTGTCATCTCTACTTAGTTTTGCTCCCAGCGGGGTTTTCCAGCGTTCATTGTTACCAATAGAACCGGTGTGCTCTTACCACACCTTTTCACCCTTGCCATGTTATGGCGGTTTGTTTTCTGTGGCACTATCCCTAGGGTTGCCCCTGCCAGGTATTACCTGGCACTGTATTCTTGTAGAGTCCGGACTTTCCTCTTTAAAAAATTAAAGCGATAAATCGTTCATCTGGCTGAAATAATCTATAATTTAACCAGAAAATTTCAAGTTTAATTTTTTAATGAGAGACAAGGTTTTTACTTATTATTAAGCACTCTTGGTCTATTATACCATCAACCAAATCTTGTCTAAATCTCCTTTGGAATGCTTTTGTAAGATATTTTATATTCTTGTCCAATTTTAAACCTTTTATCTTTTTATATCCAATTTTATAAAGATTTTTAAGAAAAATATTTTTTTCAAATTTAGATGAAAGTTTAACTTTTCTAAATTTTTTAATTTTTTTTAAATCTAAATTATGAAACCAAACCAACCCATTTTTAGCGAGCTTTGCCCAAGGAAATTTTTCACCTGGATCTTTTTTTCGACCAGGAGATATATCAGAATGACCAAGAATATACTTTTTTTTAATTTTAAATTTTTTAATTAAAGATATTAAAAGTTTTTTTAATGAAAAAATTTGTTCCCTTGAAAAATTTTTGTAACCATATTGGTGACCTGGATTAGTAATTTCGATACCAATCGAATTTTTATTTAAATATTTATGATTTTTCCAATTTGATAAACCAGCATGCCAAGCTTCATAAAGATCAGGAACTAGAGTTAATATTTTACCATTTTTTTTTATTAAATAATGTGAACTAACTTTAGACCTAGGACTCTGCAGTCTCTTGATTGAGTCTGACTCTTTTTTCATACCAGTGTAATGAATGATTATAAATTTAATTCTTTTTTTTGACCTTTTTGGAAAGCTGAAATTTGGTGAATAGTCGTAAATTTTATCCATTATTAATATTAATACAATTTTAGGCCATTTATAAACATTTTATGGACATTTTTTTTTAATAAATGTTAATTTACATAACTATCAATAATATATAAAATAGAAATATATGTTAAAAAAATTACCATTAATTTTAATTTCAATTTTTTTATTAACATTGGATGCAAATGCTGGATCTGATGGTGAATTAAAGATAGATAAAGAGCCGAAAAAAGTTAAAGATTGTTTTAAAAATTTAAACAGAGCAACTTTTGCATTTAATCAAAGTCTGGACAAAGCTATTATAAAACCCCTTGCTGAAAGTTATAGAAGTTTACCAGATCCTATCCAAAAAGGTACTCATAATTTTGTTACAAACTTATCAAGTTTGGTTACAATACCAAATAATGTTTTGCAGGGTGATATCAAACTAGCAATTATTAATACGGCAAGACTTGCAGTCAACTCAACTGTTGGAATATTAGGTACTATCGATGTTGCAAATCAAATGGGTTTTCCAAAATATGAAAAGGAGGATTATGGTCAAACTTTAGGTGCATGGGGAGTTGGACCAGGCTGTTACGTTGTTTTACCAGTTTTAGGACCATCAACATTAAGAGATACAACTGGTTCTTTTATGAATGTATTAGGGGGGGATCCTTACTATAACGCATCTGTTCACGGAAATAACGAATATTTAAGTGAAGGTTTTTATATGGCAACAAAGGCTGTAGAGGGTATTGATTTTAGATCAAATAATATTGAGTCATTTGATAATCTCGAAATAAATTCCATTGATTTTTATGCTTCAGTAAAAAGTTTGTATTTGCAAGACAGAGAAAATAAAATTAGCAATGTTAGAAAAGGAAATATCGAGATTTTCTACAAAAATGAGGAAGATTGGGAAGAAATAGATAATAATTAAAAGTTTATCTAAATAATATAGAGATGAAAAAAATTTTTTTAATTTTAATATTTCTAAATTTTAATTTTATTCATGCTTTTTCCGTTGAACCAGATGTATTTGTTCAATCCACAGTCAACAGAGCATCTGAAATATTAGCTAAAAATATTTCTCAAGAGGAAAAAATCAATAAGTTGAAGGTGATAGCTAAAGAAACTGTTGATATTCAGGGTGTGGGTTTTTATTCTCTTGGATCAGCAAGAAAAAACTTGAGTAAGGAGGAAAAAATTCAGTATTTACAATTATTTGAAGATTATTTTTTAAAAAGTTTTTCTAGTAGATTATCAGAATATACGAATCCAGAAATTGATGTATTATCAAAAAAAGTTTTAAGTGAAAACTATACTATTGTGAATAGTGTCTTAAAAGAAACCTCTGAAAGGCCTGAAGTGAAAATTGACTGGAGAATTTATACAAAAAATCAGGATAACCCGCTTATAAGAGACCTAATAATAGAAGGCTTAAGTTTAGCAAGAACACAAAAAGAGGAGTTTGCATCAATATTAAACTCCAATAATGGTAATATCGAATCCTTGTTTAAAACATTAAAAGAATTTTCTTCAAAATAATCCTATAATACATATGGTGGTGGGCCCGCCAGGACTCGAACCTGGGACCAATACATTATGAGTGTACTGCTCTAACCAACTGAGCTACAGGCCCTATTGTAGAATTTATTACAATAAATCAATACATTAAACAAGAATAGATCTTTTTACTATTGAAATTTTTATGGTGGGCCGTGTTGGTTACGCTCCAACTACCCCTGCAATGTCAATGCAGTACTCTACTATTGAGCTAACGGCCCAAAAATAATTCTTAACTTTCTAAGAAACTTTTCAGCTGTTTTGATCTACTTGGATGTTTTAATTTTCTCAGAGCTTTAGCTTCAATTTGCCTAATTCTTTCTCTTGTTACTGAAAATTGTAGACCAACTTCCTCCAAAGTATGATCCGTATTCATTCCAACTCCAAATCTCATTCTTAAAACTCTTTCCTCTCTTGGTGTAAGAGTTGATAATATTTTTGTTGTAGCTTCTCCTAAGTTAGATTTAATCGCTTGCTCAAGCGGAGCGAGAGCTTTGGTATCCTCTATAAAGTCACCTAAGCTGCTATCCTCCTCATCCCCAACTGGTTTCTCCAAGGAGACAGGCTCTTTTGAGATTTTAAGAACTTTTCTTACTTTATCTAAAGGCATTCTTAATTTTTTAGCTAATTCTTCCGGAGTTGCTTCTCTTCCAAATTCACTTAATATTAATCTTTGAGTTCTCACAATCTTATTTATAGTCTCAATCATATGAACTGGAATTCTTATTGTTCTTGCCTGATCAGCAATAGATCTTGTTATTGCTTGTCTTATCCACCAGGTAGCATAAGTTGAAAATTTATATCCTCTTCTGTATTCAAATTTATCAACTGCTTTCATCAAGCCTATATTTCCCTCCTGAATTAAATCTAAAAATTGTAAACCTCTGTTTGTATACTTCTTGGCAATCGAGATTACTAATCTCAAATTTGCTTCAACCATTTCTTTTTTTGCGATTCTAGATTCTTTCTCTCCTTTTTGTACTCTACTAACTAACTTTTTATAGTCAGTTACTGACATTCCTAATTTATGACTTATTTCAACTAATCTATCTCTAATATTTTTAAATTCACTTTTATTTTTTGAAAAAAATTGCTTCCATAAAGAATTTGTATCTAAAAACTTTTTTAAATTAGGGTTAATTTCGTTACCTATATAAAATTTTATAAATTCATTACGAGAAATCTTATGATCTATAGCCAGTCTGAGTAAATTTCCCTCTAAAGAAACGATTTTTTTATTCTCTACATAATGTTTTTGAACTAACTCCTCTAAAACAGATGGCGACAATTGAAGAGATTTAATATTTTCTAGAATATCATTAACGATTCTATCATGACCTTTTTCTTTTGCAGGCGAAAAAGTCTTAGAGTTTAGCACACAATCTAACTTTTCTTTTTGATACTTGATTAGCTTATTATATTCTTTAGTTAAAAAATTAACTGTTTTTAATACTTTAGGTTTTATCTCACTTTCCATTGCAGCGAGCGTGGGATTAAAATCTTCTTCTTCTTCGACAGCACTTTCTTCTTTTTCTAATTCTCCAGAATTTTTTTGCTTCGCACTAGGTCCAGTTGATTCATCTTCCATGTAATTTGTATCAATATCAATAATTTCTCGAACTAAAATTTCATCTTTCTGAAGTTTTTCGTTCCATTCAAAAAATTGTTGAGCTGTTATAGGGCTTTGAGATAACGCTATTAACATCACATCTTTTCCAGCTTCTATTCTTTTAGCGATAGCTATTTCACCTTCTCTAGATAATAACTCAACACCACCCATTTCTCTAAGATACATCCTTATAGGATCATCACTTTTCTCAATTGTTTTACCCTCTTCTTTGGATGAACTATCTTTTTTTCTTAAAACTTTAAAATCTGATTTTTTTTCTACTAGAGTAACTTTTTCATCAAGAATGTGTATAAATGCTTGGGCAAGATTTTCATCAGACAAATTTCTCTTTCCTAGAGATTTGCTTAATTCCTCGTAAGTGATAAACCCTCTGTGGGTTCCACGACCCATAAGTCTGGCAAATGATTTTGTAATAATTCTTTCCACAGTAATAAATTTGAAGAGTCTTATATAATGTTAAATTTATAAAAATCCATTAATAAATAATGTAAATTAATTGATATTTTGCTTTTTTTTAAGCTCTTTTAGCTCATTAAATGTTGTCTCACTAAGATCTTTAGAAAACTTCGATTCTAATTCTTGAATTCTTAGTTCTAAATTATAGCTGTTCAAATCTCTAATAATGTCATCTAATAATCCAATTATCTCATGCTCATTTTTATTCTTTTTACCTAGAATATATTTAATTGGAGCAAACTTATCAATTTTTTCAATTAATTGTTTATCAATTTCTAAATCTTTAATTGTGAGTTTTTTATCAAGTTTAAGTTTAGATAAAATTTTTAAAAAAATTTGCTTATTAACTTCAGTAAATAAATTAACATTCTCAATTAAATGAAAATTTTCTCTCATTAATTCTAAATTGTTCATTAAAAGATAAAGTAATGAAAATTCTTTGAGCTCTATTGCTGATAGAGATTTACTTTCATTAAAGTATTTTTTTGTCATTTCAAGAGATTTAACTTTTTTAATATTATTGAATTTTTTATTTAAATTAGTATGAGGTGCTAGCTCGGAAATTTTTTCCAAAAAATACTCTAAGACATATTTTTTAATATATTCGTCCTTAATAGTGTTTGCTATCGACCTAAGTTTTTTATCAAAAATTGCCATAGATGATGGATTATTTTTAGTTTGTTTTTTATAGTGTGTAAAAATAAACTGGTGTATTGGTATTTTTCTTTCTGTTACAAAATTTAAAAAATAGTCTTTGCCGTTTTTATTAACAAAACTATCAGGATCCTCTTTGTCAGGTAAAAATAAAAATGAAATTTGTTTTTCTGGTTTTAAATAAACAATAGAATTTTCTGCTGCTCTTAAAGCTGCCTTATAGCCACTTTCATCCCCATCAAAACAAATAATGATGTCATCGAAAAATTGATTTAATGTTAAAATTTGTCTATCAGTAAGTGACGTTCCCAAGTTAGCAACTACATTTTCAATACCATTTTTTGCCAACCCAACTACATCCATATAACCTTCAACAAGAAAAATATGATCTAACTTATTAGATAATTTTCTAGCCTGATCTAAATTATATAAATTTGAGCCTTTTTTGAAAAAGGGAGTTTCAGGAGAATTGATATATTTAGCAAGGTAATCTTTTTTTTCAATTATTCTTCCACCAAGTGCAATGGGTTGGCCAGAAATATTATTAATAGGAAAAACCAAACGCCCCTTAAATCTCTCAACATAAACTTTCTTTTTTTCATCAAAATAGAATAATCCAGTACTAATTAAAACTTCTTCATTAAAATTATTTCTCAATTTTTCAAAAAAATTCGGATTTTTCTCTATATATCCTATTTTAAATTTTTTAACTTGATCTTTGTTAATATTTCTTACTTTTAAATAATTTCTTGCATTATCATGAGTTTCATTTTTTATTAATTCATTATGATAAAATTCAACATATTGACTAAATATTAAACAATACTCTTTCCATCTTTTTTCTCTTTCTTCATCTTGTTTTGTAAACATATAAGGTTGCATGCCAGCCAAATTTGCAAGATACTTTACAGCTTCACCAAATCTAAGATTTTGTGTTTTCATAACAAAATCAAAAATGTTGCCATGTTCAGATGTTGCAAAACAATGGTAAAATTCTTTTTCATCATTAACTGTGAAAGACGGTGTTTTCTCATTTTTAAAAGGTGAAAGACCTACAAATTCTTTTCCTCTTTTTTTTAAATTTACAAATTTAGATACAACTGTTGAAACCTTCAATCTAGTTTTGATTTCATCAAGATATTCTTTTGGATATTTCATTATTATTTATTTAAGAGTCCTTTGATAAGAGATCCCGCTTTAGCGAAATCAATTTTATCAGAATGTTCTTTTTTTAGTTCACCCATAACTTTACCCATATCCTTGAGTGAAGAAGCGCCTAATTTTGTTATAATTTCCTCACATATTTTTTTTGTTTCATCATCACCTAAAACCTTCGGTAAAAAACTTGATATAATGTCATATTCATTTTGCTCAACTTCAAGTAAATCAGTTCGATTATTTTTTTTGTAGATTTCAATTGATTCGGTTCTTTGCTTAACCATTTTTTTAAATAACTTTTTAATATCCTCATCGTCTGTCTCTTTCTTGTTGGGACCCGATCTATTTTGAATATCTAAATCTTTGATAGATGATAAAATTAACCTATAAGTTGATATTTTTGTTTTATCTTTAGATTTTAGCGCGTTTTTATATTCAATTTCAATTGTTTCTTTTAAAGACATAATTTTTAATCTACTTTAAAGCAAAAAATTCTCAAAAGAAAAATTGTTTTTTTTCAATTTTATAATACATCTCTGTTGCGATAATAATCCAATTATTGTATTAACCTTTAACTTATGAGTTGTAATTGATCAAAAAAGCAAAAAAAACTAACTCAAAAAAAATCTCAAATAAACAAACAGGTATTTTAGTTCTTGATAATAGAAAAGTTTTTAAAGGCATTGGTATTGGCTACCAAGGAACTGCTACTGGAGAAGTTTGCTTTAATACCTCTCTTACAGGTTATCAAGAAATAATTTCTGACCCGTCTTATGCTGGACAAATAATCAATTTTACTTTTCCTCATATTGGTAATGTTGGTACTAACAATGAAGATCATGAGTCTGATAAAATTTGGACAAAAGGAGTTATATTTAATTCAGAAATAACTTCACCTTCAAATTATAGATCTTTTCTTCATCTAGATGCTTGGTTGAAAAAAAATAGAATTGTTGGAATTACAGGATTAGATACTAGAAATTTAACTAATTTTATAAGAGATAAAGGGGCGCCTAAAGGCACAATATCAGTCTCAAAAACTGGAAAATTTAATATAAATAAGATTATCAATTTAACTACGAAATGGAGTGGATTAAAAAATTTAGATCTTGCAAAAGAGGTGACAACAAAGAAAAATTATCTTTGGAAAGGTTTTAAAACTTGGAAAAAACAAACTGGCTACCAAAAGAATAAACAAAAATCTTTTCATGTCGTTGCTATAGACTATGGAATTAAAAAAAACATTTTAAGATATTTTTCTGACTTTAAATGTAAAGTTACAGTTGTACCATGTAACGCTAGTTATGAAAAAATTTCATCACTAAAACCCGATGGGATATTTCTATCAAATGGTCCTGGCGATCCTGCTGCAACAGGTAAATATGCAATAAGAATAATAAAAAATCTTATTAAAAAAAATTTTCCAATATTTGGGATTTGTCTTGGTCACCAATTGCTTGGTTTGGCCTTGGGAGCAAAAACTAAAAAAATGAAACTTGGACATCGTGGAGCTAATCATCCTGTAAAAAACTTTATTAATGATAGTGTTGAAATTACCAGTCAAAACCATGGTTTTGAAATTGTAAAAGAAGGTTTGCCAAGAAATTTAGAAATTACTCATAAGTCTTTGTTTGATGGGGGCATAGAGGGAATTCGATTAAAAAATAAACCTGTATTTTCTGTGCAATACCATCCAGAGTCAAATCCAGGCCCACAGGATAGTGTTTACCTTTTTCAAGAATTTATAAACAATATTAAAAAAAATGCCAAAAAGAAGAGATATTAAAAAAATTTTAGTCGTAGGAGCTGGCCCAATAATTATTGGTCAAGCATGTGAATTTGATTATTCAGGAACTCAGGCATGCAAAGCACTAAAGGATGAAGGTTATAAAGTAGTTTTAGTTAATTCAAATCCAGCAACAATAATGACTGACCCAGATGTTGCAGATAAAACTTACATAGAACCTATTACATTAGAAATTCTCGAGAAAATTTTAAAAAAAGAAAAACCTGATGCAATTTTACCAACCATGGGTGGCCAGACTGCGTTGAACTTGGCAATGGAAGCAGAAAAAAAGGGGGTTCTTAAAAAATATAAAATAGAGCTAATTGGTGCTAATTCAAAAGCAATTTCTAATGCTGAAGATAGGAAAAAATTTAGAAAAAATATGATGGATATTGGTATAGATTTACCTAAATCAAAAGTTGTCAATAAATTCAATCAAGCCTCAAAAGTTTTAAAACAAATTGGTCTACCTGCAATTATTAGACCTGCTTTTACACTTGGTGGTCTTGGAGGTGGAATAGCTAAAACAAAAAAAGACTTTTATAAAATAATTAGAAACGGATTACACGAGTCTCCAGTAAGCCAAGTTCTAGTTGAAGAATGTTTAGAGGGTTGGAAGGAATTTGAAATGGAGGTCGTAAGAGATAAGAAGGATAACTGTATAATTATTTGTTCAATAGAAAATATTGATCCGATGGGAATTCATACAGGTGACTCTGTCACAATTGCACCAGCGTTGACACTTACCGATAAAGAATATCAAGTAATGAGAAACGCATCTATTGCATGCCTTAGAAAAATTGGCGTTGAAACAGGAGGATCTAATGTTCAGTTTGCTATAAATCCAAAAAATGGACGAATGGTTATAATTGAAATGAACCCAAGAGTATCAAGATCATCTGCTTTAGCATCGAAAGCAACGGGTTTTCCTATTGCTAAGATTGCAGCAAAACTTGCTGTTGGCTACACACTAGATGAATTAAAAAATGAAATAACAAAAGTAACCCCTGCCTCTTTCGAACCAACTATTGATTATGTTGTTACAAAAATTCCAAGATTTACTTTTGAAAAATTTTCGACCTCACCTGCAACTTTAGGCACATCAATGAAATCAGTTGGTGAAGCGATGGCAATAGGTCGAAATTTTAAAGAGTCTTTACAAAAAGCTTTAGTTTCTCTTGAAACGGGATACTCAGGCTTAGATAGAGTTTTTAATACCAGTAAAAAAGAAATAGAAAAAAAACTTAAAGAAAATATCCCTAATAAACTTTTACTTGTCGCAGAAGCTTTTAGAAAAAAGATCAATATAAAAAGAATTCACAATTTATCGAAAATCGATCCATGGTTTTTAGAACAAATTAAAGAGATCATTGATAATGAAAATAAACTTAAAAACAAAGGTGTTCCAAGAGATTTTGTAGAGTTCAATCGTATTAAATCTATTGGTTTTTCAGATAAAAAAATATCCGAATTAACAAAAATTCCTGAGAGTGTAGTCAGAAAAAGAAGAATGGCTTTAAAAGTATTACCTGTTTATAAAAAAGTAGATACTTGTGCTGCAGAATTTAAATCTTTTACACCTTATATGTACTCAAGTTATCAAAGAAATTTTTCACTCAACTCCGAGTGTGAAGCCGAGCCAACTCAAAAGAAAAAAATCATTATCTTAGGAGGTGGTCCAAACAGGATTGGTCAAGGAATTGAGTTTGATTATTGTTGTTGCCAGGCAAGTTTTGCACTGAAAGATGCAGGTTTTGAAACAATCATGGTCAACTGTAATCCGGAAACTGTATCAACAGATTATGACACAAGTGATCGATTATATTTCGAACCTCTTAAAGAAGAGTATGTTTTTAATATCATTAAGAAAGAGCAAGAGAAAGGAAACTTAATTGGAGTGATAGCGCAGTTTGGTGGTCAAACTCCTATAAAGTTGGCTGAATTTTTATATCAAAACAAACTTCCAATATTAGGCACTCAATATACTTCAATTGATCTTGCTGAAGATAGAGATCGATTTAGAAATCTTTTAAATAAATTAAAACTAAAACAAGCAGAAAGTGGCATTGCTAAAACTTATAAACAAGCAATAAAAATTGCTGATAAAATTGGTTTACCTTTAATTGTAAGACCCTCTTACGTTTTAGGTGGAAGGGCGATGGAAATTGTATATGAAAAAAATGATTTAAAAAAGTTTGTTGAAGAAGCTTTTAAAGCTGCAGAAGACAATCCAATATTGATTGATAAATTTATCAATCAAGCAATGGAAGTTGATGTGGATGCATTATCTGATGGTAAAGATGTATTTGTTGCAGGTATCATGCAGCATATTGAAGAGGCTGGAATTCACTCTGGAGACTCGGCATGTAGTCTTCCCCCTGTTTCAATTAAACCTTATTTGATTAAAGAAATAGAAAATCAGACAAGAAAATTAGCTTTAGCTCTTAAGGTTAAAGGATTTATGAATATTCAATTTGCAATTAAAAAAGATCAAATTTATGTAATTGAAGTAAATCCAAGAGCAAGTAGAACCGTCCCTTTCGTATCAAAAGCAAAAAGTTTACCTCTTGCTAAAATTGCCTCAAGAGTTATGGCAGGTGAAAAATTATCTAAATTTAATTTAAAAGATAAATCTAAAGGAATGTATGCTGTTAAAGAAGCTGTATTTCCATTTAATAAATTTCCAAATAGTGACTTACTTTTAGGTCCTGAAATGAAATCAACAGGTGAAGTTATGGGTTTTGATAAAAATTTTGGTATGGCTTTTGCTAAAAGTCAGATTGCCTCTGCTAATTCTTTACCAAAAGATGGCCTTGCTTTTATTTCATTAAAAGATACACACAAAGATGAAGGGATTAGTTTAGCAAAACAATTGATCAAGCTGAAATTCAAATTATGTGCCACAAAAGGAACCGCTGAATATATTAGAAAATTTGGTATGAAGTGTAAAAAAATTAATAAAGTAAGTTCGGGTACTCCTCACATTGTTGATGTTTTAGACGCTAAAAAAATTGCCCTAGTGATTAATACTGGTGGTGGTAACAGTGAACATCGAGTTAGTGATGCCATAGCTTTAAGAAGAGCAACTTTAAAAAATAAAGTCCCTTATTGTACAAATATGTCAACCGCATATGCTTGTTTAGAGGCAATAAAATCACTAAAAACTAAAAAACTAGAAGTTACTGCTTTACAAAATATTTAATTTAAAAAACTTTTCTTAAATTAAAAAAAGCTTGTTTAATATCACTTATATCAAAAGGGTCTTCATTTATTATTTTAAAATCTAATTCAAAATCATTTATTGTTTTGCTTAAGATATATTCTGATCTAAGATCATCAGATCCTTGAATATTAAATGCATAATTTGTTTCTTTATTCGGCAAATATCCAATAGCGATATGAATTTTATCAGTATGTCCTGATCCTAGTGCTTGATTTCTTTCATATATTAAGAAAACACTAAAATTATCCTGAAGTACAATATCAATCCCAATCTCACTATTAATACTGTGTAAAGCTCCCGAAGATAAACTGTCATCAAAAGTTACACTGCTGTCACCCGTATATGTATATTTAAACTTTGAGGATTGATCCAAATCCATTATGTATTCAATTTTTCCATGTCTTTTTAATTTATATTTTTCATTTAAAACATCTTCGACTGCAGCAACACTTGCTCTAACTTTTTTCGTTCGAATGTGTTGATTTTCAACATCAATACCACCATTACCAGATTCGTTATAAGATCCTAAAATAGTGTGACCAATATCAAATCTTCCAGAAGGAATAAAAGTTAAATTATCTTTTTTTATTTCATCTTTTATTCTTATTGTTCCATAAATCTGTTTTCCTTTTCTGTTAGCGGTTAAATTTTTACCATCTAGAACAGTTAATAAATCAGACCTCAATCCTCCGATCCCAATGAAGGTATCAAGAAATTTAGTATCATCTTCTATTGGGGTTGTGGAATAATAGGTAATATTAAATGTATCAGTATCTAAATTGCTTCCAGCATTTCCAATATCAACATTATTTCTACCAACTCTAAATGCTAATCCTTTAATTCCATTTTCATCAGTAAATTTATCTACACCAAAGGTGATTGCATCTGTATCAATTTTCTTAGTAGATGAAATACTTGTATCTCCTATTCTTCCAACCGCAATACTTCCCTCACTCCAATAAAATACGTCTTCTTCTTTATCTTTTGCTTTCTTTTTAGCAGCAACATTTTTAACAATCTCGGTTAAAGAAGCTAATCTTTGATTCGTAAAATTAATATCAATATTTAAATTAGTTAAATTTTGTTTGTCTTTATTTCTTCTTATCCACTTTAAACGATTAAGTGCACTATCAGTTGAATGATCAATGGTTCTTTTAGCAATTTCTATTTGAGCAATTGCCATTCCAGTTCGATTATTATTTTCTGTAATTGGAGGGCATTTTCCAGCAATAATATTAAATGGACAAACTAAATCAAATTCATAAATACTTTGTTCACCATCATCACCAACATACATTTTTAAACCAGATTTACTAAACGCAATTCCCCCTGGTTGAGTATGATCACTATCTAGATCCGCTAAACTGACACGTCCATCTATAGTAAAAGAAGATGTATCGTATGGATTGGAAAGTGAAACTTGATGAACTTCGCGACCATTCGCATTACCTAGGTGGTCAACAATAAAAATTCTTTTTCCATTTGCGCTAAATCTCATTGTTTGTGGGTTAGAAACTTCATCTTCTAATTCAATTCCTGCTGTAGTAACAAGTGATAGATCAGTTATGTCATAGGGAGTTGAGAGTTTATACTCTAAAAGTCTAGTTGGTCTGGCTCCACCTCCTTCAGATGCTTGAAAAGTACTTTGACCATGAAAAATTAAAAAAAGTTTTGTACCAGTCTCATTAAATTCCATTCCTTGAACGCGGTTTTCTTTTTTATTAACAGGAATATCTCCACTACCTCTTGACCCAGCATTACTTCCGTTTTGAAGTGCCATACTGTCAAGATTCGTAGTTTCGCTCACATAAAAACAGGTTGAAATATCATAAGGTGAGGTTAAATCAAATCTAAATACTTTATCATTGTCCATTGAGGTATTACGTATTCCTTCTACTACAAATACTTTCATTCCATCATTACTAAATTCTATATCAAATACCCTGTCAGATGACGGACCATTACCAGTACCATCAGACTTAGAATTTAATTCACATCTTTCGTCATTTCCAGCATACGTTCTGGTAGAGATATCGTATGGAGTAGATAGATTATATTCATTTAACTTATTAGTGGCTTCCTCTACACCTTCAATTTCTGCTTTAAATTGGTAACTAGTAAACAATTTGGTTCCGTCTTCATTAAATGCAATACCTCTTAATTCACGAGAGCCATTATCAGCAAATGTTTCGTTTTGTACACTAGTTACCATAGCTCCAAATGAATTTGATATTGGAAACAACAAAATAAATAAAATTAATATTCTTATTATTTTCATTTAAACTAGAAAGTACCAGAGATTTCTATATTCGCACCATAATCTGGGATTTTATTAAATAAACTATAATTAGAGTTTAGTTTTAAATTAAAATTACCTATTTGTTTTAGATAGCTGACTTTCGTATTATTGTTGTTTATTGGATCAAAATCGAGAGCAAACTGATTATTTTCTTCTTTTGATTTACTAAATTTAATAATAAAAGTTTTGTTATTAAAATTTTGAGATACTGCTGAATGTAAACAACTTTCACAATTATCTAAACTTTTTATGTATTTATAATCAAAAAGTATAGTGAAGCCATTTTCAAGTATATACTCTAAACCAATATTAGTTTTTAATTTTTTATTCGAATAGCTATTAATTGTCTCTTCATTTACAACAGTTGAACCTGCATATGAATATTTGTAGGCATTATCATCTGCTAGATCATAAATAATTTCAATTCCTCCCATGGGTTGGAATGTTGCCCCATCTCTCTCAATTTTTTCCATTTCAAATAAAACACCACCAGTAAATTCTCCACTTACAAATGTATCATCATGAAAACGAATATCTGTAGCTGGTCGATCGCTAGCTTTGCTAATAAAATCTGTAAATTCAGATAATTCTGTCACCCCATAAGTAAGTTTTCCAGTAGGAGTAATATTAAACTTACCATATGTCTTTTTAGTTCTGTAATTAATAGATGCAAATGCCTGTCTTCCATTTCGTTCACCTGATATTTTACCTAAGTACTTGTTATCAAAACGTAGAGCACTCAGGCCTAAAACTGCATTAATATACCGATTGTTATTTGTTGGTACAGTTCCATAAATATTTAATGTCAAAGACTCGAGGTCAACTTTTTGACTAGATCGTCTAATATTCGATGCACTATCTCCATACCTCAATGCCAAACCAAAAAACTTATTATCTCCAATTTTTCTATCTGAGCCAAATGTTATACCTTTCGTTTTAATACCTTTTGCTTTATCTACGAGTGTTTCTTGATAATCTCCTATTGATAAATCCAGTAAACTCCATGACGACCATTTAGATTTTTTCTTTTCGTCATTTTTCTGAGTATTACTCACAAGGGATACTAAATTATTTTTTAATGAAGGTTCTAACTTACTTGCTAGAGATTTTAATATAGGATTGGGGTAGTTTATATTTATATTGTGACTAGTTAAGTCTTCTTGATCTCTATTTCTTTTGATCCACTCAAATCTTTTAAAAATAGTATCAACGTTTATACTTATATTTTGTTTAGCTAATTCAACTTGAGCATTAACAGATGCACTTGCATTGGATACACATGAAACAATGCCATAAGGACAATCAAGGTCAAATTGATAAATATTATCTACCGTTTGTCCATCATCTGCTTGTGAAATAAATAATTTCATACCATCACTTGAAAAAGAAAAACCCCATATTATTCCATGACCCGCTGGATAACTCTTCGCTTCGTCTGCATCTCGTAATGCTCCTCCAGGGGAGACACGATATAGAAAATCATGGCCTCCTAAATGAGTAGCTGTTGAAACATCAAAAGGTTTGCCTAAACTAAATTGCTCAATGCTATTAGTATGATTTTTATTAAAAAAAGAGACAAACATTTGACTTCCATCATCACTAAACTCAATATCTCTAGCCGCTTGAAAATTAGCGACATCTTCAACTCCAATTGTAAATAGATTTACACTATGAATTTCTGTAGCAGATGTGATATCAAATGCTGGTGATAATGAAAAAGTTGCCACCACAGGTGTGTCAGCATCTTCGCCTTGATCCACAGAATACATTCTTGTACCGTCTCTGCTTAACGAAAAACCAGTAACTTTTGTTGATGTGCTTAAATCAATTTGATGTATGTATTTTGCCGTTTTAAAATCAAAAGGTGTAGTTAAATCATATCTATATACATCACCTGTGCTATTCAAAATATAAAAAATCCTACCACCTTTTGCTACATGAATACTTCTATATGCAGTAGAAAAAAAGCTCAAACCTTGTGCCAGAAATTCTGGATGATCAACATCAAAACCATCAATATCATCACAAGTATGTGGTATATTATCTGTAGTATCAGTTTTTACAGTGTTTAATTCAAATGGAGTAGCAACTTTATTCATAGATAAATCAAGGTCACCCATATAACCACTAGAAGGACTTTTATCCATGTTATTATTAATAGAAAAAACCATTGTGCCGTCATCACTCCACACGATATCTCTTAGATTCTCGGTTCTATCGTGTTTAAGTTCTGTAAAGTAGCTTTGCACCGATGTTGTTTGGTTAATCTGTTCTAATTTAGAGCTAAAACAACCGGGTGCACTATTTGGAATTCTATTTTCTTTATGTGTAAGTGTTAAAGCGGCGGCTAGAGCTAGTGTAGAAAAAAAGGCTGTAAATAAGAAAAAAAAAATATTAGTACTTATAACGCCTGTTTTTAAAGACTTAAAAATTTTTTTAATATTTAATTTTTTAAAAATTTTCATAAATTAAGATTTATTTCTTTTTAATCAGCTCAGTATTACTGATATTTATTGCCATACAAGTAATATCATCCCTTAATTTTTCAGCACCCCAATTTAATTCTTTTTCAATAGACTCGACAATAGTTTTTGGTGTCACTTCTGACATACCATCTATAATTTTTTGTACTCCTTCTGCGCCTAATTCCTCACCATTTTTCAAATACCCTTCCGTTACGCCATCTGTGTAAACCACAAATGTCTTATCTTTTAAGTTCATGGTATTTGATTTGACCATAGATTCTGTAAAATATTTAACTATTCCAATGGGTGGCATTTCTGATTTGATATATTCATAATTTTTATTTTGATCAAAAGTCAAAATACTCTCATGCCCGGCATTGATAAATACGAGTTCTCCAGTTTTAATATTTAATTTTCCAAAAACTGCAGTAACAAACATCCCTTTAAACTTTGCCTCAACGAGCTCATTATTTACACCAAACACAACTTTCTCTAGTGGAAATTTTAAATTAGTTAATGTTCTAAATATGGAAGATGCTTTTGCCATATACATACCCGCTTTAACACCTTTTCCTGATACATCGGCTAATGTGAAAAAGTATTCTTCTGGGGTGGATCTTACCACATCAAAATAATCTCCTGATACATCTCGTGCAGGAACGTTCCTTGCAAAAATAAAATTTTCAAATTTTGATATGTCTGGAAATAAGCTTTTTTGAACTCCTGCAGCTAATTCTCGTTCTTTTAATAATTTTGCCTCTTTTTGTAAATTATCTAAAGCTATTTTGTTTTCCTCAATAAATCTAAAATAAAGACCGGTTAAGAAGGTAGCGGTTACAATAAATATAGGGTAACTCATATCTACTAATTCAGATCTAAATTTATAAATAGAAAATCCAATAATTATGATCGCCAAAATATTTCCAAAGAAAATCGATAAACTTAGTTTTGGTTTTACTTTTTGAGATAAAATAAATGTAATTAAAGCAACGATAATAGAGAACAATAACTCAAATATATATGTGTTTGGATTTCTAACCAAATAGGACTGATCTAAAATGTTTTCGATAACATTAGCATGAACTTCAACTCCTGGTATAGTTACTCCTAAAGGAGTTTTAACTAAATCGAATAAACCTTGTGCTGAGGCACCAATTAAAACATATTTGTCTTTAAAAAAATCTGTTTGAAATTTACCATCATAAACATCCCCGGCTGAAATATATTGATTTTTATCTGACTTTTTATATTTAATCCAAATAATCCCATTAGGATCGGAGTCTATTTTGTGAGGTCTTGCACTAATTCTTTGAATTCCAACTTCATTTAATTCTACATAAATATTTTTTTGTTTAGAACCAACTCTAACCATCTCTAAACCCATGGTTGGATACATTTTTTTATTGAATTGAACAATTAATGGCAAAGATCTTATGATACCGTCTAATTGATCTAAAAAAGAGATAGATCCTAAACCTTTGACATTTTTTTCTAATACTTCTAGCGAGCCTATTGAATAAGGGTAAGAGTAAGTAAATTGTTTTGGTTCTCCACCTTTAGATAAAAATCTAGCTTTTGCTTTTCGATCATAATTTGAATGAGATGGAACGTTGCTACCCAAAACAGCAATTATTGATTTAGATTCTTTTAATTTTTCAGAAAATATATCATCTGGACTTTTTAAATTCTGAAGTTCTGCTATGTCAGATGGAATTAAACCATATGATTTAATTATAGCATCAGGTGATTGCTTATCCTTTTCAGTGAAAAAAATATCAAAACCTATTGCCTTTGGACTTGACTCGTTTAACTTATCTAAGATTTCGGCAAAAACAATTCTATTCCATGGAAATTGACCAAATTTTCCTAAACTCTTTTCGTCAATATCAATGATTACAACATCCGAATTTTTTTTCTCTGCAAATACTTTTTGATAAAGATCAAAACTTAAAAATGATATTGATTTGATAAAACTCGGGTTAAGGATCTTCAAAAAAATTAAGAGAATAAGTAAGGCAAAGAAAACTACGTAATTTAGATTTTTATGTAAAATTGCTTTCACAAATCAAATTTATAGGTAATTGGATTAAAGTAAATAAATCTTATTTACGGAAAGATCTGTTTATTTCTTTTTTCTTCTTTTCTTTTTAGCTTTTTTCTTCTTAGCAGCTCTTTTCTTCTTCACTACTCTTTTCTTTTTAACGACTTTTCTCTTAGGTTTCTTCTTAACTACTTTTTTCTTCTTTTTAGGTTTTTTCTTTACTGCTTTTTTCTTTTTAGCTGGCTTTTTCTTCACTGCCTTTTTCTTTTTAGCTGGTTTTTTCTTAGTAGCTTTTTTCTTAGTAGCTTTTTTCTTAGTAGCTTTTTTCTTAGTACCTTTTTTCTTTTCAGCTTTAGCTTTTTTCTTTTTACCTTTTTTATTTTTTGCCTTAGCTTTTTTCTTCTTACCTTTTTTCTTACCTTCGTCTAATTTAGCTTTTTTCTTTTGCTTTTTAGCTTTAGCTTTAGCTTTCTGAGCTTTTTTCTTTTCTGCTCTTTCAGCTTTAATTGCTACTTTTTTCTCTTTATCTTTTTGAATGTTCTCTTTAATTATTGTTTTAATTTCCTCTTTTTCAAAACCTAGAGCTTTTAATTCTTTTTTAAGAGTTTTTCGTAATTGTTTTCTCTCAGCTTTAGTTTCATTTGGTGAAAGTTTCGCAACTCTCAACGCTTTCATCTTTTTGTTAAATTTCTTTAATTGATTTTTAGTAATTTTTTTTGCTTGTCCTGGAGCTTTTCCTTTGGTCATAGAAGTCATACTATATGGGTTATCTAATAAAGTTTGACCAAGATTATTTCCAACTAAAACCGCTCCTGGTCTCATGCCTAAGGTATTATTTTTTCCTGGACCAATTAATAAAGTATCTGTTTTTCCTTTTGAAACTATTGTTTGAAATTCTGTTCCTCTTGAACCTAAAGTTCCCTCAGGAACTTCGACTGTAAGGCTGTCAGGATTTTTTTTACTTATTAATCCTGAAATAACTTTTAAACTTCCTTGTTTTACGCTCGCAACAATTTTTCCATCATTTGTTTCTGGATCAAAAATAAATGTATCCATGACAACTTCGGAGTCCTCACCAACTGTAAAAGTAGACTGATCTAATAATAAAATTTGTGTACCTGAACCTGGTGCAGCATAAATTGTTTCATTTAAATAAATTTTATCGCCAGCCTTTAGCTCTCTTGTTTCAGTTTTTACCGTTCCAGATATAGCTCCAACTATTCCAACAAGTTGCTTTTCAATGCTAAGCTTCTCAGCAGAATTCACTTGAGAAGAAAGAATTAAAAATAGCCCAATGACTGCACTAAAAAATTTTTTCATCATTTAAAACTAGCAAATTTAGACGAAAATAGGAATAATTAATGTTCATTATGGGTTAAAAAAAACTCAATAAAACTGTGGTTAATCTAACCAAAAAATTAAATATTTATTAAAAAATTTAATTTAACCTAAAAGATTTTGAAAAACTTAGAGAAAAGGAATCTGCGATATAATCATAATTAATAATATTCGCTTCAGAAAAAAGTTTTTCATAAGATAAATTTATAAAAAGGCTTCTATTGGGATCTATTCTAGGGAAAATGTCCCCAATAGCTTTTGTTAACATAATATCAAATGTATTTGTGAAGTCTGATCTTATTGTATTATTAACCGATGTATCTGCTTTCTTATAATCATTAAAACTCATACTATTACTTACTGCAATATAAGCCCAAGGAAATGCAAAGTTTATTCCAAAACCTACATCGTAGTTTTCATAATCATTTCCATCATCAACTCTTGAGTCGGTATCACTATAACCTAAACTAATATTAGTTGTGATCAGTTGATTTAGTATAAAGTCGTGTCCTAAACTTATACTATGACCACTTGCATTCGTTTCATTAGCGGTAGTATCCATTGTGTTATTATTTCCTTTCGAGTTTGAATATGAAAATCCATAACTAAAAGAATTTCTTTCCCCAACAGAAAAGAAACCGCCTAAACCGTACATCTTTGAAAAACTATCAGCATCATGTTGATAATCTGATTTGTTTAAAATAAAATATGGACTAACACTTTGTCCTAAAAAAACTGTATCCAATCCAAGAGTTAATCCATAACTTTGATAATCATCATCAGCTTCAAGATATTGTTCTGAGGTAGTTTGAGATAAATTAATAAGTAACGAAGACTCTTCTCCAACAGGTCTAGATGCAGACAATCCCATACTACCACTTAAAGTTCTATCAAATTTTGGAGAGTTGAAAGCTTCACGTTCTCCAGATGACTCTTTAAGTCTTGTGCTTGAAACACTATTAACATTATCTGAGGCAATTACACCAGTAGAAAAATCTGCAGCAAAAGTCCAAAGACTTGGTTCTCGATCTTTTAATTCTTCCTCAATTTCTTGTAATGTTTCTAAATCTTCAGCTGAAAGATCTCTTCTTAATTTCATTTCTTCAATAATTGTTGATGCTTTTTCCGGTGAGTCAACTTGGACCAGAACTGATAATAGATATAATTTTATTTCAGTATTATCAGGATAAAGCATATTCAATCTTTCAAGTGTAGAAATTGTTTGCTTAAAATTTCCCATTTTACCTTGTTGTTGTGCATATTTTAAATTTAAATCTAAATCATTTGGTTTTTGCAAAATTTGCATGTACGTAATATTTTTTTCTGAAGAGACAACAAAGGTTGTCATCAGCAAGAATGTTGAGATTAAAACAAATATTAATTTGTTGGTATTTAAATTCATAAAAGTGAAAGATATTAAGTCTATTTATTTTTTCAATTAATATTTTTTTGTGAATTCATACTATTTTCCAATACTTATTACTGTTAAGTCATCAGACAGTTTTTGATTTTTGCTCAAATTTACGACCATTTTAGTTATATCATTTAATTGTTGAGTGGTGTCTTTGTTATAATTAGTCTCAATAATATCTATTGATCCGTCGATACCTATTTCTTGTCCTTTATCATTTAAGCTTTCAGATAATCCATCGGTAAATGCATAAAATCTTGAGCCATTTAGTTTCATCTTATTAATATTATAAATACTTTTGTCTTTCTGTTTGATAACACCTAAGGGAGGTGCTGAACTTTGAAACTGCTCATATTTCCCATTATCATCTCTAACAATTGCAGGCTGATGACCTGCGTTCACCCATCTAATTTCATCTGTAATTAAATTGTATTCACCAATTATTGAAGTTACAAACATTCCACCAGTTTTAGTATTATTTAAATCATTATTCATGTGCAAAACCATTTCGTCTGGATCTACTTTTGATTGGGACAAAACTTCAAACAAAGTAGAAGCTTTAGCCATAACCATTCCAGCATGAATACCTTTACCAGCAACATCGGCAATTATAAAATAAATACTATCATTGTGAGGATAGAAGCTAAAGAAATCACCTGAGACCTCTCTCGCTGATAGGTTAATACCATGCACAGGATAATTTTTTAAATTTCTTTTTGGTAAAAAGTTTTCTTGAACTTTTACAGCTAATTTAACCTCTTTAGAAATTCTTTCACGCCACTTGTTTTTTTCTTCCTCTGTTGTTTCAAGCTTACTCATTAACTTATTATAATAAAGACCAATTACACCACCAGCAGTGAACGGATCTTGAGGTCCTCTTACCTTAAGATCTCCTGATTCTGATTGTTTGTTTAAAATTGAAATTAAATCATGCTCAATTGAAACCGCATTATGCTCTGCAATATTTAATCCTAATTCCTCTTGGACCGTACTTACTCTTAATGGATAAAATTTGTTTACAAAACTTAAAATTATAAATGAAGATATAAATGTAAATGATCCAATTGCCAAAATTCCTATTAATTGAATTTTAATTTGTGAAAATCTATCAAGACCAGTATCTAAAATATTTAAATCGCTAAAAAACCCAACAGCTAAAGTTCCCCAAATACCAGCAGCCAAATGAACTGGGACAGCACCAACAACATCATCAATTTCAAATTTGTTTAAAAGTTCATTTACAAAAATTGCAATAACCGAACCGATGATGCCAACAAAAATTGCGGTGACAGATGTCATTGAATTACATCCTGCAGTAATTGCAACTAAACCTGCTAACGGACCTAAAATAATATAAAAAGGATCGGGTTTCTTGTGTTTAAAATATGAAATACCTAATCCAGTTAATAAACCAAAAGCAGCAGCTAAAAATGTATTGATTAAAATTAAAGGCACTACTTCATCCATTGCACCGTTGCTTCCGCCATTAAAACCAAACCATCCAAACCACAAAATGAGTGTACCTAAAACAGCAAGTGGAAAACTAGATCCAGTAAATTTTCCTTTATTAGCATTGGAGTATTTACCAATTCTTGGCCCCAAAATAATTACTGCTGCTAACGCAATCCATCCACCTACAGAATGTACAATTGTACTTCCTGCAAAATCAACAAAACCTAAATCTGAAAGCCATCCGGTTGTTCTTACTGAACCAGTAACAACTAGTAACTGATCTACCGTATCATATTTTGAAAGATAACTTGAGGACCACGCCCAATGACCAACTATGGGATAAATTATTCCAGTAGCTAAAACAGTCATAATCAAATAACCATTAAATTTCATTCTTTCAGCAACAGCACCAGAAATAATTGTTGCAGCAGTTGCAACAAACATTGCTTGGAATACAAAGTAAGTCATGTACTCCGCTTTGTTAGTTTTGAAAAAAAATAAATCAGTGCCAAAAAAACCGTAATAAGAAGTACCAAACATGATACCAAAACCAAATATCCAAAAAATAACTACAGATACTCCAAAGTCTGCAGCATTTTTAAGGGCAACATTAATGCTATTTTTATGCCGTGATAAACCAGTTTCCATGCACATGAAACCCGCTTGCATTATAAAAACTAGAATTGCGCAATCTATCACCCATAAAGTATCAATGTTACTTGTTAGTACATCAATTACTTCTTGGGGCATCATTGATATGTATTATCTATAAATACTCATGGGGTCGTAAATACAATCTGATTGATCAATAGTCTCGAAAAAAATTTCATTTAAATCAGATGAATGAAAAGTCTGACAATATACTTGTTCTGTAACTTCTGCTTGTAAGCTTTTTTTTGCCTCGTTAACAGCCAGCGAGCTAGCAAAAGATGTAGAGGCTTGTGAAATGGTTCCACCGGTTGCTAATGTAATACTCGGATTCATCATAGCAGAATATTGAGTGCAATTACTTAAAAGTGGAAAAACTATTAAAATTAAAATTAATCTTTTCATATTAAATACTTTAAATATAAATTTTAAATAAAATTAAAGTTTCCATATATCCATTTTGGGTTAATTTACAATTTCATAATTGTAGCTATTAACATTCCGAAGTATCAATACTACCACTATCGTCTATATCTAACTGGCAATCACCGAGGCCTAGAGCTCTAACTGTGTAAGAAGTTGTGCCTGATGAAAACGAGCAAAAGAGAAACCCATTTTCCTTCTTTATATAATTTGCTTTCCCAAATAGATCGGTTCCTATAGCTTCTGTTGTTGTATCAGATGGTGTACACGACTCTTCTACAGTTGGTACTTCACAGTAACCATCTGCGGTAGAATAATAAGTTCCACAACTAGCGTAATGATCTGTTTGAGCTAATCCAATCTGCATTAAGACATTTTCTGCAGCCTTTTTTTTTGTACCACCAATGTAACCATTATAAGCGACAGTTCCAACCGCAGACAAAATACCTATTATAGCAACTACAACCAAGAGCTCGATTAAAGTAAATCCCGAGCTCTTGATCATATAATTTTGATTTTTATTCTAGCGCTATTGACGCAGTTATACCATCTGCTCCACCACCTGGATCTGTAGAAAGTGAAACTGAGTTACCAGTACCTGATACCTGAACTTTACCAGTTGTGCTAGTACAGTCAGTTTCTCCACCACCGTACCCACCTCCAGTACCCTCAGGTTCTTCAGCACCAGCATCATCAGATGCTGCAGCCATCACTGCATTACATGCATTGTTGTATGGACTCTTGTCAGCAAAAATAGGATCTGTCTCACTAGATATATGATCTGCAACTGTTTCACCTGCAGTTCCATCATCTACTGCATCGTTATAAGCTGAGCAAGTAATACCACCTGATCCAGCAGCATTCTTTAAAATTGTTGCACTGTCATCCAAAGTACATTTTTTTGTCTCGGATGCTACTACCTTTAGTACATTGGCATGTATGGTTTTTACTGCATTCTTTTTAGCAGCACCAGTGTACCCGTTGTAAGCAACAACTCCTACTGCAGCTAAAATACCTATGATTGCAACAACAACCAATAATTCTATAAGTGTAAAACCTTTGTTATTTTTCATTTTATTTCCTCTTTTTATTTAATTCTTAATTCTTATTAATAATTTATGATATGTAAATACTTTATAAACATTAGAATATCTAACAAAAATAAATATTTTTTGTTCATAATGGGTAAAAATTATACATTTTAAGATTTATTTATGCTATCAGTCTTTAAATATCTATGACTTATAAAGTAACAGAAGAAGGAAATATCAGTACAGTATTTCTTAATGGCGAAATAGACATGGACGTGACCGAAAAAGCAAAAGAGGTCATTTTACCTATAGTAGAATCTGGAAAAGAAGTTCATTTAAACTTAAAAGATGTTTCCTACATGGACTCGTCAGGAATTTCTGTTTTAATTGAAAGTCATCAAAAAGCTTTAGAGCATAATACTAAAGTCATTGTTAAAGAGGTAAGTAAATCTGTTTTAAAAGTAATTATGATGGCAAAACTTGAACAGATTTTAAACTTGGAATAATGAATATTGAAGAGTCTAAAGATTTCCTTGTAAGCACTGCCAGCTTGAAAGAAGTGAGAACTTTTTCTAGAGAAGTATTTGAAAAAATAAATTTACCCCAAGAACAAAAAGATGAACTTGTATTAGCAATCGCTGAGGCTGCACAAAATATTGTTAAACACGCTTATAAAGATGTTGCAGAAACATCAGACAGAATGGAGATCAAAATTTCACTTAAAGATAGTGATTTAGAGATAGGTTTCTTTGATAAAGGCAAAGCAGTAATACCAGAAAATATTCAACACAGAAAATTAGATGACATTAAACCAGGTGGTCTTGGTACTTTTTTTATTAAGCAAATTATGGATGCAGCGGTTTTTAAAAAAGACCAAAAAGAATGGGTAAACCATTTGGTGCTTACCAAAAAAATTTAACCTATCAACGCTCCAACGTTGAAAATTGGTGAATACATCGCAATCATTAATCCACCGATCATAACACCCATAAACACAATCATTATCGGTTCAATTAAACTAGACATATTATCAACTGCACCATCAAACTCTTCTTCATAGTACATCGCAACAGAACCAAACATTTCATCTAGCTGACCTGTTTGTTCACCAACAGAAATTAATTGACTAAAAGTCGGGGGGAAGAGAGGTTCTTTTAAAAATAATTTTGTCAAAGTATCTCCAGAAAAAACCCCCTTCTTAACATTTTCCAAAGCCTCTGTTACAACCACATTATTACTTACTGATTTTGCAATCTCTATACTTTCCAATAAATTTACTCCAGCTGCACTCAAATTTCCCATTATCAATGAAATTCTTGCGAGTAATGACTTTAGTATTAAGTCACCAAATACTGGTAACTTTAAAATTTGTTTGTGCCATCTGTATTTAATCATTTCATTTTTAGAAGTTAAATATCTAAATGCGATAATCGAAATAATTATAGTTATTAATAACACCATTCCTCCTGTGCCTCTTAAAAAGTCACTCATAGACATAATAACAGCTGTTGGAGTTGGTAAATCTAAACCCATTCCAGCATACATTTTTGCAAATACTGGAACGACTTTAATTAACATAAATGCACTAACAGTTATTGCTACTGAAAACATTATAGCTGGATACATCAATGCAGATTTTATTTTCTTTTTTATTTTTTCTTTTTTTTCTAAAGAGTCGACAATCTTTAATAAAAACACATCTAATTTACCACTGGCTTCACCTGCTTTTATAAGATTACAATAAACATTATCAAAATATTCAGGATACTTTTCAAAACATTTAGATAGAGTTACACCTCCTTCAAGGCTTTTTCTGATATCCTCGATTACTTCTTTTATTGCTGGACTTTCTAACTGATCTCTTAGCATGGCTAAAACTTCGAGAATTGGTAAGCCTGCTTTAACCATGGTTGCAAACTGCTTTGAAAAAATTAAGACATCCTCTACTTTTACTTTTTTCTTACCAAAAGAGAAACCCCCACCACTTTTTGACTTAGTTTTAGTTTCTCCCTTTTTCTTTTTTGATCTTATTAAGTTTGTGATTATAATTTTTTGTTCTTTAAGCTTATGTGATGCCTCTTCCTGATTGATAGCTTCAATATCACCCTCTACATATTTGCCATCAGCAATGCCTTTATAAGTAAATGCTTCCATTTTTATTTAAGTATATAATAATTATGAGGCTGATAAAACCCGCTCGTATTCTCTAAAATTCAGCTCTCCATTAGCAATTAGCCTTCTTCCCATATCTTGCATAGTTTGAAAACCCTCTTTAATTGCTATTTCTCTCAATTCAGGTGTTGTTGCTTTTCTAAGTATTGCCTCTTTAACTGGTTTTGAAACAACTAAAATTTCGTAAAGACCTTGTCTTCCCTTATAACCAGTATCTTTACACTTAGGACAGCCTTTCCCTTTAAGAGCTTTAACTCTAGAAGCTAATTCTGCTGTAAAGCCAAGATCTTGCAAAACTTTTGGATTAACATCATCATCAGGCACTCTACAATCTTTGCAAGTCCTTCTTGCTAATCTTTGTGCTAAAACCATTTGGCAGGCAGCACTAATTAAATAATCAGGAGTGCCCATGTTTTGTAATCTAGTTATGGTGCTTGGAGCATCATTCGTGTGCAAAGTACTAAATACTAAGTGACCAGTGAGTGCAGCTTTTAATCCGATATCAACTGTTTCCTTATCTCTCATCTCACCAACAAGTATTATTTCTGGGTCTTGTCTTAAAAAAGATCTCAATGCCGCAGCAAAACTTAATCCAATGTCATCTTTAATCTGGACTTGTCCTACACCATCTAGCTCATATTCAACAGGATCCTCAGCTGTTAGAATATTTAAGTGAGGCTTACTCACCTCTTTTAAAATACTATAAAGAGTTGTTGATTTACCAGATCCTGTTGGTCCAGTTACTAGTATTAAACCTTGAGTTCCATGAATTGCTTTTCTTAAATTCTGTAAATCAACATCTTCAAAATTTAATTGCTCTAAAGTAATGTCACCAGCATCTTTATTTAAAACCCGCATTACTATTCTCTCATTATTAGCTGTCGGTAAAATCGATAAACGTAAATCAACAACTTTACCATCTATCTTAAAATTTATTGCTCCATCTTGAGGTAATCTTCTTTCAGCAATATCTAATTTACCCATTATTTTAAATCTGGTAACAACCGCTCCATAATTATCATGAAGAAATTTTTTATATTGTTCCTGCTCTTGGAGCATTCCGTCTAATCTATATCTAACTCTTGAGCTAAATCTGTAGGGTTCAATATGAATATCACTAACACCTGATTTAATAGCTTCAGCTACAACTGCTGTACTAAATTTTATTACTTCCGACTCATTTTCAATTGCTTCAATATCTTCTTCTGGAGCTTTTTCTAAAACTTCGCCCGCTTCACCTAAATCAGAGTCAAAGGTTTTTGTTTTCTCTTTATTCTCTTGTCTAATTGTTGCAGTTGTAACGTCTCCACTTTCTGATTGAAGCTTTTCAATAAACTCTGAAATTTGAGAAACTTTTGCAGCATGTAGCTCTATATTTTTTTTTGTAATTGCTTTTAAATTTCTCATAAGACCAAGCTTTGAACTATCTGAAATTGCAATGTGAAGAGTTTTACCCTCAACTTTAAAAGGCGCTACAAAATTTACGTTTATGTAATTTGAAGGCAGCACACTTTTAATTTCATCGCTTATTTGAATTTTAGAAAGATCTACAATTTCAAGACTTTGTTCTTTTACTAAAACATCTAAAATTTTATTTTCGTCAGTTAACTTAAGTTCAAATACTGCATCTATTTGAGATTTATTTCCCTCAGTACTTATCTTTTTAATGTTAATTAAATCTTTTCCAGAAATAATATCATTATCAATTAATACATTGATTAAATTTATTTCACTTTCTCTACTTATTTTTAGCATCTATAGAATCCTTGGTGCGATAAAAACTAATAATTCATCCATATTATCAGTATTCTGTTTTCCTTTAAATAAATTTCCAACAACCGGAACATCTCCTACACCAGGAGTTTGTTGCTTGCTGTTAGTTAAAGCATTCTTTTTAATACCACCTATAACTACAATATCGCCATCAGCTATTAATAATTTTGTGCTAATTTCCATTTTATTGATTGCAGGATCTCCTGGATTAGATCTATTAGGAGTATCATTATTAACTTGGATATCCAAAAGAACGTTTCCATCTCCAATAATGCTTGGTGTAACAGTCATTTTTAATGCTGCTTCTTTAAAAGAAGTATCTGACCCTTCTGCTGAACTAGAAGCGTAAGGTATTTCTTCACCTTGTGTGATAGTTGCGACCTGATTATCTAAAGTAAATATTTTTGGATTAGATATAGTTTTTCCAAGCCCCTGGGACTCAAGTGCAGTTATTTCGGTCTTTAAAACTGCTGATCCTGTCTTCTTTAATATTCCAATACCACTTGTCTTACCGGCTGCTCCAAAATTTGTTATTGAGTCAGTAGTGGAGCCTATAACAGCAGTAGCTGCACCTATGTCTGCATCTCCTGATGATCCTGCTTGAACACCACCTATTATCTCACCCTGTCTTCTGTAGTATCCGCCAAGAGCAGTGCCTAAAGCTCTTTCAAAATCAGAATTAGCCTCAACAATAAAAGCTTCAATTAAGACTTGTCTTGTTCTAACATCAATTTCTTTAATTATTTTATCAACTACGTCTAAATCTTTTTCTTTTCCTCTTGCAATAATCGATCTTGTAGTTTTTTCTTCAGTAATTTGAACTAAAGAGATTCCACCATCAACTGCTTTAAATAACTCATCTAAAGTAGCTTTGGCCTCAGCAGGACTTATGTAATAGAGTCTAAATATTTCTGAAATTAATGGCTCAACAGAGTCCTCTAATTCAACTTTTTTTCTAACAGCAGAAGCTCTTGCTGATTTTGTAGATTCTTGTTGAGTTAAATTTGATGGAGAATGAACTCTTATTAAATTACTTTGAACATCAAAATCAGCTGCATAGTTTTTTAGATCTAAAAGCGCATTAAAAGCTTTGTCCCACGGAATATCAATCAATTGTGCTGTGACCGAGCCGGCAACTTCATCACCTATGAGGATATTTATCTCACCTGCTTTTGCCATCAGTTCTATTGCAGTTCTATAATCTAGATTTTTAAAATTAAATGAAATATTTTGCTTTAATAATTTATATTCGTCACCAATTAGCAAATAGTTTCTTGCTTTTTGTGAAGAAATTTGTTTTCTTTTACCAAGTTTAATTACGTCAGCCTCAGCTGGTTTTGGCCCCATCTTAGCAGTCTTATCAACTTCTATTTTACCTTTCTTCTTTATGTCATCTTTTATTAAAGGAGTGTTGTGTTTAAATTTTTTTGTTCCAAATTTACCGTCAGTGGCACAACCACTTAAAAGCAAAGCTGAAAAAATGCTAAATAAAATAAAAAATTTAATATTTTTAAAATTCATTTGCCTCTTTTATTTGGTTTTTAAAATTCATAATTATGTACTGGTTATCATCAGCTTTTTCGAAAACTGCTCTTTTTATACTAACGTCAACAAGTTTCACACCACTTAAGACTTCTTCAAATAATTCTACCGTCATAAATTCACCATTGTCATCAACTAAAGTAATGAAACTATTATCTTTAGCAGAAAATGATCCAACGAGTTTATAAGATCTTAGTTTTACTGCACTTGATGTAGGTGTTACCTCTGTTACTATGTCACTAGCTGTTGACGCATCACCAGCAAATGGATCATTTAAAGGCAACGGTTCTTCTTTTACTACAATTTGACCTGTTTCTTTACTAATGTTTTCTTGTTGTGATGCCTGCTTCTCTTTAACTTGTTTATTAATCTCTTTTGCTTTTTCAACAATGTTTTGATCGTGACTATCTGACATTACTTTCTGTGAGAAAGTAATAACTATTAAAACCAAGAATATGAGTCTAAAAAAATTCATCTGGTAAACCCACTATTGTTAATACACCAGTTACTGCTACCGTACTGGTTGTATCCCCTTTTATCACTTTAATTGTTTCTTTGTCAAAATTTAACATTTTTTGAGACATAGCTACTTGTCTCTTAAACTTAATATATCCAAGAAAATTGCCCTTTATTTGAAAATTTACAGGTATTCTGTAATACGCAATATTTTTTTTAACACTGGTGTCAGCTTTCTTCTTTCTTTTTCTCTTTTTCTTCTTTTTCTTTGTATCAGTAGAGGCAATAGCTGATGCCTTTGTTATAGGCTTTGGTTTGCCCTTTTCAATCTTTGAAATAACTAAGTTGTTTATCCCAGCGAATTCACTAAGTGTCTCATAAAGACCTTCCACCTCAGCTTTACTGTGAAATAAAGTAGAATATTGCTCGTATCGAGGAGTAAGTTTTTTTATTTTAGCTTTACTAGCTTTAATTTCTTGGTTCATCTTTGTTATCTCAGCTTGTTTTTTTTGCATGTTATCCAACTGAGCTTTTTTCTTCTCAACAATTGGGCTTAAAACCGCGTAATAAATAATTAAAAAAACAATTACTGATAAGAATCCAATACCAAATTTAATTAGAATTTTTTTATCTATAGATTTAATTTTAGCTTTTACACTTTCTAGGTTGATGTTCTTTAAATCTAAACTAATATTCTTTAAATCCATAAATTATCCCTTAACATCCACAAAAACTGTAAAGTTCTTTTTAATATCAGCAGAGTCCCCAGCCTTACCTTTGTAATTCATTTTACCTAATGATGCTTGTACAACTAACTGCTGCGTCCCTAAATTATTAATTAACTTCAAAATGTCTTGATCGGTAGCAGCCTGACCTTTTATAATTACTTTATTTTTGCCATTGTATTCAACTGACGCAAATTTTATTCTTTTAGGAACACTCATAGCAATTTGAGCTAAAACTCTATAACTATTCTGCTTATTTGATTTTAAACTTTTACTCAATTTTAAGGTATTTGAAATTATAGCTAACTCTTTTTTAATTTTCTTTTGTTCAGATATTTTAGCTTTATGAGTTTTTAGGACAGTATTGTAATTAACTAGTTTTTTATTGTATGATTGGATGTTCCAGAATGATAAACCAAAAAGAATTATATATATTGCAGCTACTGAAGCAGCTATACCTTTGAAAGCAAAACTTGAAAAAGCTTTCATCTTTTTTTCTTTAATCATGCCTTTTCTGTTAGGAAGTAAGTTTATATTTTTAACGGCGGTAACAAATTTATAATAACCAAATACATCTAACTTTCTAAAAGCAAGACCTACAACTGACGATAGATATGATCTGTTAATTAAATCTACTTTTTCTTTATTTTGTTGAGGGATTAACAATCCATCAATTGGATCAAATAAGTTAAAGCCAACATTTAATAGACCCTTTCTAAAACTTGACAAAAAATCCTCAACATTTTTTAAATCCGAGACTACTTTTATGTTTCTTATTCTTTTCTCATATTTGGTCTCAAAATCTTGAACAGCTTGTTTTACTTGAGTTAAAAATCTTCTTACTAATGCCTCTTTTTCTTCAACATCCTGTGATTCTAATAATATTTTTCTATCTTGGCCTCTTAAAAAAATATCAGTAATTATTGGATTATTGTCGTATAAAATCATTAAATAATTTTCATCTAAACCAAATTCCAAAACCGCAGTAAGATTTACATCGTCAGCTTTATTGGAGATTTGATTAATTTGATCGACAGCAGATTTTAATGCAAAACATTTTACATCAATTATAACTGGGTTGAGATTACTTTGCTTGATTATTGAGGTATAATTGTTTATGTCAGCCAATTTTGAAGCAACAAACAAAATATCCATTGTGTTAGCTTTTTCGTTTCTATTAATAACTTGGTGGAAAATTGAATAATCGTCTAAATTATCAGTTAACTGAACTAAATTTTCCCAAAGTGAATTAGTTTCAATTGCTTTTTGCAATTCCTCTTCTTTCATCAACGGTGCAGTTACAACTCTAATAATTGCGCTTGTGACAGGTATAGCAATAGCGGCATTTAAAGTTGTGATTTTAGATTTTTGTAATGCAATTGTAAGTTCTGCTCCTAATTTTTCTCCACTATCTAAAACATTTGCGTCATCTGGTAAGTCAACTGGGTGCGCATAAAATTTATCCAATACCCATTGATTTGATTTATTAGTTGATACTTGGGCTAATCTTATTTCTTTGTTTGTGATTTCAACTCCAACAATTTCCTCTCCTTTAACTGCTGACTTTCCAATTTTAGATTTAAAAAAGCTAGTAACTTTTTTTGAAAGTTCATTAGTTTTGAGTGATGGTTTTGAAACTGAACTTTTTTTTAAGAAGCTTGGCTTTTTAAATTTAATATTTTTTATATTATCTAAAAAAGCAAATTTTGATTTTTTATTTTCTTGTTCGTCCTCTGGTGATTGATTTAAAATAGGAGCATCAATTTTAGGTTCGGTTAACGTAGTTGTTTGACTCGTTTGTTCTTTATTAACAATTTGAGTTGAAGTTTCCGGTTGAACAGATGTTTCTTCAGTTTTAACAGTTTGCTCTTGAATTTCTTTTTCTTTTTCTTTTTCTTTTCCCGCAACAACGTCGTCAAACCATTTTTCTAAAATTGGTATTGCTTCCTCCAAATTAGGAGTTCCTGATGATGAAATTTTTTGTTTTCCATCATGATAAAGTCTCCCAACCCAATTTTTTGATTTTAATTCACCTTTGTATTTGTCTTGTCGGATATAAATATGTAACCTTCCGTCTTTCTTATGGATTACCTCATGTGAGGATCCATTATCTTCATCTTTTTTTTCACTAGATGTATCTAAATTTTGTGTTTGATCATTATTTTCGTTATTATTTTGATTTGAGTCAGAGACAGGATCATTTTTTTGATTATCTACACCTTCAGGTTGATTATTTTCATCAACTTTAGATTGATTCTCAGTTTCTGACTGAGACCTTTCCTCTTCAATAATTTTTTTTTCGTCGTCTTGATCGTTCATATACAATTTAAAATTTTTTTTCTAACACAATTTAACGAATCTCTAACACAAAATAATACTTTAGTCTAACACAAAATTATAAAATATATGTTCAAAATGAGCTAAATAGTAAAAAAGTCAATAAAATAGCCATTTTTAACAAATTAAAATAATTTATAAATATAATATTTTTAATCTAGATTTAAATAAACTCTAACACAAATCATAAATATTCAATTGTGTTAGAGTATTTCTATTTTGTGTTAGAATATTCAATTTTAATTTTTTATTAAAAAAGTCAATAAAATCAACAAAAAGTAAAATTATTCTAAATTTGGAATTTTTTGTGTTAGAGTTTTAGATTTATGTGTTAGAGTTAAATATTTTCAATCTATTACACTCAAAAATTGTAAATTCTATATTTAATTTATGAAAAATTTATCTACTCAATTAGAAATTGAGCCTTTTTTTTTAAAAAAAATAGTTTTTTTCTCTTTTTGAGCGAAAATTAAATAATAATTGAATTTCTTAAATAATTTTTAAAAATAATTTTCTTAAAACACATTTTTTTATTTTAATTAGGCTCTCCTCTTATATCTGTAGTTAACTCTTGATAAATCAAAACTGTAATTGCGTTAAGATTATTAATAATTCTGTTAAAATTCCAAGTGGTATCAACGTTATTACAATTTAATTCTCTAAAGTAATAAACTTTTGCTCGTGGAAGTGTTGGAAATATATCTTCAGAGATAATATTAAGCTGATTTGTTTTTTTTTCAATTGTAAAATTATATCTACAAACATTTGACGTCGCCCAAAACAAAAGAGCAGAAATAATTATTGCAAACAAGACCATTGTCTTACTTATCGCAAACATAAAAGAAAATTATACTCCGTCTACAACAACAATAGTCAGATCATCTTTTTGAATACGACCAGACTTAATTATATCCTCAACAATTTTATTTAATCTTTCGTGATTAGGTGTTTGTTGATACTTTGTAATATAATTTTTGAAACCATCGGACTCTAACATGTTACCTTCAGGATCTTTCATTTCTGTTATACCATCAGTGAATACATACATCGAACTTTCAGAAAATTTTATTTTTGTCTCTTTGTATTTAATCTTCGACATAATTCCTAAAGGCGGACCTGCTTCACTAAAGTTTGTAAATTTTCCATCCTTAGAATGAATTAGTGGTGGTTCATGTCCTGCGTTAGCAAGTAGTAATTCTTTTTTATTACTGTCATAAATACCTATAAGCATTGTTACAAACATTCCACGTGCAGCTGTTTCACAAATTTCAGAATTAAGTAAGTTTAATAAATCAGCAGCAGAAAAAATTGTTTTACTTAAGCATCGATAAAGACTCGAAGCCTTTGACATTAAAAGGGAAGATTTAATTCCTTTACCAGATACATCTGCAACACCAAAACCAAATTTACCATCACCTAGATCAGAAAAATTATAAAAATCTCCTGATACAACTTTTGCTGGGATGTTTATTCCTGCTATAGGAAAGTTTTCTTTTTTATTTTGTGACAACAAAGTTTTTTGTATCTCACCAACAATTTCAATTTCTTTTTGCATTCTATTCTTATCAACTAAATCTTTTGCCATCTTAGCATTGTTTATTGCTAATGCAGCTGGACCAGACAAAGTTTCTAAAAGTTTTCTATCATTCTCTTCAAAAAGTTTATTGTTAGTTTTTTTATTTAAGCAATGAATAACGCCAATACATTCATCCGATACAATTAAAGGGGAACATAGAACTGAATAAGTTGTAAAATTTGTTTTATTATCTAAATCGAAATAAAATTCTGCAATTTCTCTAATATCTTTTCTAACATCACCAACTCTAATACATTTTTTCATGACTGCAGCTTTTCCCATAACTCCTTGAGTAATTGGGATTTCAAAATCTTCAAGATATGCTTGATGTTTTGAAGCAATACATTGGAACGATTGATTTTTTTTATCTATTAAAAAAATATTTGCTGCTTGTGCATTAATTCTTTTTATAATTAATTCTAATGAGTTATTAAGTGTTTCTTTTAAATCAAGAGACATTGCAAACTCTTGATTCATTTTAGTTACCAGCTCTAAATCTTTACTGCTAGTGTCATCTATTTTGATCGTTTGCTTTTTTTTTACACCAAAAAACATGTTATTTATAAATTGATATTCGTTATTTTTTTGATAATTTTGAAATTGATGGAAATCATTATTCATGCGCCTAATTTCTATTTGCACCTAACTGATGCAATTATGTTAGTACAATACTGCATTAATGGGCTCATAGAATTTTCCTCTCAAATTAAACTCTAAACTGTGTTCTATATTATAGCATTTATCCTTGGAAGTATATGGGGGAGTTTCGCAAACGTTTGTATACACAGGCTTCCAAATGATGAAAGTATGGCAATTAAGAGATCATATTGTCCAAAATGCAGTACGAAGATCAATTGGTTTGACAACATTCCTCTATTGTCTTTCTTTATACTTGGTGGAAAGTGTAGAAGTTGCAAAGTTAAAATAGATATAAGATATTTTATAGTAGAATTAATTAGTGTCTTAAGTTTTTTACTAATTTACCATATTTATGGTTTAACTATCACAACTCTGTTGTTAGCTTTGTTAAGTATTTTTTTTATAATCATATTTTTTATAGATTTAAATCATTTTATAATCCCTAACAGCCTTACTTTTCCATTAATGATAATTGGTTTTGCAAAATCGTTTGCTCCAAATTTAGACTCAAATCTCTTTCCTATTTATCTTAACTCACTTATTGGAGGAATTATGGGTTACTTGGTCATTTGGTTAATCATTCTTTCCTATAAAAAATTTAAGAACAAAGAAGGTATGGGACTGGGGGATGCAAAGTTACTCTCTGCAATTGGTTTTTGGTTCGGCTGGATATGTATTCCCTTTATAATTTTTATATCTTCTGTTGTAGCACTTCTAATTGTAACACCATCTCTAATTAAAAAATCAAAAACAATGTCCTCTCAAATTCCATTTGGTCCGTATATTATAATCGGTTGTGTGATTTATATTTCTTTTTTTGATAAATTTAAAATATTTTTGTTCTAATAATTTTCTCGCCAATTTCCTCTGAACACTGAGATTGCTCCATCATTAGAAAGTAAAGATATAAGTGTATCTTCTTGGTCTTCACTATCTGTTGTAATGTTTGCAAAAAGTTTATCTGCAAACACTTCTAACTTCGAAAGAACACCGGGTTGTAAATAATAACAACCTGTCTTTTCATCAAAGCCTGCATTTGCATCCATCTGTCTGCTTGCTCGTCCAATTTCTTCTGAGGTATTAATTCCACATTCATCATCAGCGGCACAGACATAAGCGTTTCCGACATTACACTTTCCGCCCTCTGGTGGTTGATAAACAGGATAATAAACCGTGCCCTTAAACACAGTGGGTGATGCAGTAGCTTTGTGATATAAATTTTGCGTTAAATTTGGAGCTCCTGTATCAGTAACTAAAGACTCGTCTTGTCTTTTGTCAAATGGCTTATCTAATTTAAATACCCAGGCGTCCTTAGATATCGCAGGACAATCTCCCTGATCCATTGTTTCGTCAGCAGTATTTACACAATTTGGACTTAAAGTATATCCGTCTTCTGCATCAATCTTTCTTGCATTCATAGCCTCTGTTAAAGACCCAACACCTCCAGAATTTACCATTCTAAAATTTGGAAAATCAAAATCTCTTATTCCATATAAGATGTTATCCATTCCTCTTGATCTCCGCGCGATGTCATTAAAGTCCCCAGTAGCTCCAAACAAATATAAGTTTTTAGTATCCATTCCAAAAGCAGCGTCCATTCCAAAAAAACTAACTCTGCCGTTCTCCTCGTTTGTATTTAGAGAAAATAAAGTAGTATAATCATATAATTCTATTGGCGCCGGATTAGAGCCTTTAGAAGTCAGTTCATTAGTTAAGTTAATTTTTGAAATTTTCCCTTCATAATCATTTACATAAACCATTGCTCCCCGCCATTTCGCACCTCTAAAAGTATCTGGAGTAATTACAACTGGGTCGCCCAATACTGAATTAGGAAGATCGTTTAATGTACCTCCATAAGCACTTTCAAATGAATTATCGATATCAACTAAATCGATTAACCCATTCCCTCCGCTAGCTATTTTCCCAGGGTATTGGCCTCCACTTTGCTCACTCATGGACTCTAAATCTATTACATATACAGCTGAACCAACACCGCCAACTCTACCAAATCCAGCGGGCATTACTGCAACATATCTATCACTATCAATAGACTCTTCTCTTTCAACTGGAAGTCTGAATATTCTTGGCGTTGCCCAAGTTTCACCCATCTTACTATAATCATATACTGGGTTTTCAGTTCCTATATTAGGAATTTTAACAGTAAAGAAAGTTGTCTCATCATCGGATGCTAAAGAACCGTCATCTTCACTCAGATTAATTACTAGTTCCTCTCTAAATGTAATTGTTGCTAATGATGCTTCTTGTACAATCGTATCTACGGTTAATGATGTAACAGTTCCATCTATAACTTTTTGAACAGGTAAAGTTGATGGATCATCAATAAATTCTTGCGGCATAATATATGGAAATCTCCAAACTCTGCCTTTGTAACAAGCGGCTGTACCACCCGAGTAAAAATTACTGTCGGTCACACAATCTCTAATCTTATCTCTTTCAGTATAATCATTACCAGTGCTATCAGTAGCTATGTCAGCATTTCTAGCTTGTTCAATATTAAATTTAGCGTTTTTAGCTTCCTCTGAGTCATTAATATTCAAACTTCCACCTGTATAATCTAGTGCTGGAGCTGGTGAGTCTTCGCTGTTAATTATTGTACCATCACTTAAAGCTATCATAACTTTACTTCGAACAAAATCATTGTAAACAGAGAATACATGAATTGGTTCTAATGGCTCTGTCACATCTAAAATAGAATATCCTGCACCACCTCTTCCGTAAGGAATCATTAATATAGTACGCCAAGATTTTGTTGCCTCTGGCTGCCCATCAGGTTTCACAGCTTTAATAAACATGTCATGTACAACTGGTGAACCATCAACTGCAAATATTGCATTCGTACCGCCTTTTCCATTGCCAATTGCTTGATCTAGGTTATCATTTACCATCTCCGGTAACTTTCCAGCAATGAACGGTGGAACAAAACCCCAAAGCTCCTCTCCGTTTTTAGCATCAAACGCGTGCAACATTCCATCATTAGCTCCTACATAAAGAACTCTTTGCCTTTGGCTTAAACTAGAAGCAAAACCAGCATAACCATTTTTTTGTCTATAGTATGCTTCTTGATTTGTGGCTGTGTAGTTTGTGTTTGCGCCTGGAGGTCCAACCTCAACTATCTGAGAATGATATATGTCGCCAAGAATATTTTCTCTCTTAGCTCCTTTTCCAGAACATCTGTCATCACCTGTATTGTATAGAAAGTAATCCGCACCTCTGACGAAATTAATCAAACCTTTTATATCATCATCATTTCCATCTGGTCCTGGACAAGTAGAACCCGTTTTATGATAATCGGTAACAGTGTTTCCTAAAATTTGAAATAATTTATTAATTTCAGAACTGTTTCCTTCAACCCAGTTGTTCCAGCCACTATCTACGTAACTTACACCCTGCAGAGGGGTCCAAATTTTTCTTTTAGATATATCTCTTTGTGCTAGTATTTTTGCTGCGTCCCAATTATTTGCAGGGTCGTCATGAATAACAAAACCGTCTGGCGTAACGCCCTTTCTCATTAGATGTCCTATCCACTGTTGTCCTTGTGCTAATGAAAATTGTCCCTGAAACAAATCTCCACCTTCTTGCACGGTAGCAGTTATGGCTGGAGCAGAAAATGAGAGCCTACTAGCAATGATTCTCTCTATCTCACTTTTTAATTTTGTAACTAACTCTTTTGGATTTTCTGCAATAATTCTTTGTCTACATTCTGGATCAGTTTGAGCTGATGTACCAAAATTAGGATCATCACAACTACCAGCTTTTGCTGCTTCTTGAAATTGCTCGTCTCCTCTATCTTTTATTCCTCCACCATAGGCTATAAAAATCGTCTTAACTCCTTTTGCATTTCCAAACCGATCTTTGTTTACCCCCGCTGCTGCACTATCAATTCTTAAATCTCTAATTTGTCTCAAAGCCAGGTCGTGGTGTTGCCACATACCATCACCTATTACAATAACGTAGTTAAGTTGACACTCTGGACCGTCTTTAGTTATTCCAATGTTTGGGTCTAACATATACTCGTAAGCAAGTTGAGAAAATGCAGTACCATCTGTTCCAAATCTTGTTTTCATTCTATCAACAGCTTCAACTATTCGATTAGATGTATTTGGTCCAATCCCTACAGGTATACAAGAGTTGTCATCGCATTGGACAGATTTACCTAAAGGATGTTGGGCAGCGTTAGACCACCCCCGGTAATAATCACAATAATCATTGCACCTTTGAAATTTTTTTGCCTTGGGACACATGTTGTGACAAGAATATTCTGTAAACGGTAACCATTTTCCCTTAGCTCCTCTTCCGTTTGCTCTTGTTCCAGCGTTCCAATATCCATAACCAAAATACGCTCCACTAGTTAATGAACTGTCGTTAACAACTGCTTTAATTGCCCTCTTGGCTCCTTCAGCTCTACTTACTATTTTAGTTCCCAATTCGTCAACCCAAGTCATGGACCCTCCACTTATATCAAATTCTTGAATTGAATTTTTCGCATTACCAACCCAAACTCTGTCATTGGACACATGAAGACCCATAGGTATATTAAAGAGAATATTTGATGCTGTGGACGCTGTTGGACCGAACCCCCCAACAGTTGTTGTAGTAGTTATGTTCGATGAGTTAATTGATAATTTTTGCAGTGTGTGGCTAGTGTTACTTGTTGCATAGATAATACTTTCGTCTTGTGGATCAATACTCATTTTCGCAACTAGATTGTAAACATTGCCATTAACATTTCTCTGAAAACGTGTAGGCGCTTCAAGATTTGGACAAAAGTTTACGCCATCAGATGAAATTGAAATTTTATAAATTTCTCCGCTAACAACGTAGTAAAGATTGTTTCCACTATCCATAGAAATTGAACTTGTAGATCTTAAGTGGGTTCTGAATGTTGAATTGAGACTATTAACAGGACAAAGCAATTGGTTACCAGTCGAGAGATTTCTTGAAAAAACAAATTCTTCTTGACCATATCTAAAACAAACCCATCTCTTTCTTTTTTTCTTTCCTACCCTTCTTTCATCAAGGCAGACTTCTTGATGACCCGTTACAATTAAATGGTCTTGGCTATCAATAGTTTTAATATCCAAACCTAGTGGATACAATTTATCAAATCTTCCAGTAGACATTTTCCCAAGTTCAGTACTACTAATAACCTCTACGCAATTGCCAGCGGCATCTATAGCTACAACAGACTCATAATCATACGAAATTGAATAAATAACTTCTTTACCTGCTGGTGTAACTCCATTTACATCTGATGATTTATCCATTTCACGAACAGTTCTTACTCTGCTATCTTGTCTGCCAGTCTCTAATTCACACGAGGGCATACTGTTTGATCCTTGGAATAGCCTATCTCCCTTGCCATCGCCGTCAGGATCAACAAATGTTGGATCAAAATCCTCTGTGTCGTAATCAAATTTTATAATCGCTCCTCTGGCTTGCCCAACCATTACATCACCATCATTAAGCAAAATTAAATCATTTGGATTATAAATTGCTGCACCACCAAAAGGGTTTCCGTTCATACTAGCTGATGTGTCAAGAAGAATTAATATATTTGCTTTAACATCTCCCGTGCCTGAACCGGGTGGTAATGACTTTGAAAAAGAATTTTGATTAAACATCATAACTAATGCTAATAGATAGAAAAATAATCTTTTTATTGAGTCCATTTTAAACATTACCAATACTGCCTATATTCATTAGTTGTAATTATTAATTCTTCCTCGACCAAAACATCAAATCTTAAAGTTTTACTATAATAATATTTCTTATTATCCTTCTCCCAACTAATATGTCCAAGCCATTTCGGATCAAAAACTTCTTTGGCTTCTTCTCCATAATTTTCTTGAATATAATAAAAGAGAAAAGATTTTTTATCATCTATCTTAGATATATTATTATTAAGAATTAACTCATAACCAATAACAGTTTCTCCACCTAGAGAGTGAATTCTAATTTCAGTTTCCTCTGGATGATGATCTGGACACCAATTTTTAAAATTCGTTGTTGCAAACCAATAATTTGTTTTTTCAGCACTAGGATTCATATCTATTAATTCAATATTCTTATCTATATCAGGCTCACCTAACATCTCAGTGACACTTGAAAAACTCTCTCCAATTTCAAATTCTAGATCACATTCCTCTGAATAAACAGGATTAAATTTTAGAAAAGTTAGTAAAAATAAAGTTATTAAAAATATATTTCTTCTCATGATTTTATGTTGGCATTACCACAATACTTTCTAAAGGTATTAAAATTTCAACATCTCCATTATGGTATTCTCCTCTGCCTCCTGGCCCATAAAGAATCCCACAGGAATATATTTTATATGCTGTTCCTTGTGAGTCAACATTACTTACATCTGTTGCGATACTCGATCCATCGTTCCTATATGCGGCTGCCCCCACATTTACGATAAAATATTCATAAGCAAATCTTTTTAAAAAATTAAATTCTGCCCTAATAAATTTTTCTTTTTCTTCAAAATCCCCAGGACTATCTCCACTTTCATTAACTACTTCATCATCAGTATTAAAACTTGTGCTATTAGGATCTAAACATTCTGCATTTGATCCTGTGCATAGAAGTGGTCCAACGATATCCAAAAAACTTTTTTCAACTGGAAGTTGGCCCTTTCCAATAATTGAGACATTGCCCTCATCATTTGTATCGAGGTTTTTAAAGCTCATTAAGCATTGTGAGCTATCTCTAGCAACTTCTGTATCATTTTGAGCTGGTCCTCGTATAAATGTATGTCTGAAGAAACCATTTTCTGATTTGCCCGCATACTCAGTTTTTGTATCCTGCCATATCTCATTTTTAACATTCCACACTGCTAATGGACCAGGTTCTGCAGGAGGATCTCCGAGGACATCATTGTCACTGGGCATGCTATTCATCCAAGGTCCAAGATATTTATCCAAGATCCATTTCTCTCCCTCTAAAAGACCAGCTTCGGCAACATAAAAAGTTTGCTGGTACTGATCACTACTGTTGTTACTTTGATGATCCCCTGATGAAATAACTATTAACGAACCGCCCATTAAAGACATTACTATTAAAAGTATAATTGATAATACTAATGCAAATCCTTTTTCTTTATTATTATTCATTAGTTAGCCATTCCTATTCCACCTAAGTTTCTTGTATGCACTGTTAAAAAAATTGGATCTCTTTTGAAAGCAGCATCTTCACCAGTAAATTCTGTAGCTTCTCTTCCGAGAGATAAAATTTGTCTTTTTGTTCCCTCTCTAAGATTTTTAAAAAATCCAGATTTTGAAGCTGATCTAAATGTTAAGGTCATATCAACTGATCGAATATCATAAATATTTTCAGGATCTTTTGGATTTGCATCCACTACTCGACCAAATTTATCCATAGCAACAAATGACATGTCGGATAAATATTCTCTAACTAACTGACCAGAATAACAATCATTATCTGGAGGACAATTGTTAACGACCCACTCTCCTCCTTCTGGATCATCTAAAGCCTGTCTCCAATATTTCTTTGATCTGAATACTCCATAAAATTTGTCATTATCTTTTTCCATAGCATGGGCAAAATAAGAGATCTTATATCTTGTATAAAATTGTTCCCCGCCTCCAACATCAGCATTTGCATCAAAATCTCCATAAACAATATGGATTTGATCACAACAAACTTCATTTATTTTTTCATCAATTATATCATATCCAGGAACAACAGGGTCTGCATCTGATAGTCTAGTTGCATCTCCAAGTCTATTTCTATAAATAACAACTGGTGCATGGCTTATACTTTCTTCAGCAGCAGTATCACCTGGAACAAATCGTAGATAATCAATTCTTGGAATTCTCTCTCCTTCAGGTCTTGCTTCATTCTCAGCATTGTAACCATAGTAATATTTAAAACCGGCCATCCTTACGTCTCTCATTATCATGGAAACTATATCTCTTCCTGACTTACTAATACCAGCAACATCCGTTACCCTAGAGTAAGTTTGGTTTATTACTGAATAAGTGGTGTACATTGCACCAATTATTATTGCGGATATGACGATACCTATAAGCATCTCTATCAAACTTACCCCTGCGTTTTCATGAGTTCTTATCATTCTCCAGCTCCTCTAGCTCGATATTTGGGTTCATAGTCTGCTTGGAAATATAAAAATCTTCTTTTCTTTCCACCGTTTAAATTGAATTGAATTCTTCCAACATACATTCGATCATCAAATATGTTATTATTAGTATATGTACATTTGTTTGAGGCCCAACGACACATATCAAACATCTTAATCGACTTTGTATCTTTTTCGGTTTTACATTTTATTAATTGATCTTGATTTAAAATTGCCTGCCACTTTAGTATTTGGTTTGAAGCAGCACTTTTTCCTCCCCAAATTGATGCTTCATCTTTTTTATAAAGAGGCAACCTTTCTTCTGTAGAGCATTTATCCGTATTTATAATGTTGGTTATATTATTAAGCTTAGTATCTGATCCACAAGCATTAGTATCCCCAGATTCTTCAAAATCCAAATTGGTATAAAATTGTACAAATTTTGCGCACGCTTTTCGATCTGCCTCTGAAGGCATATATGCTTTACCATCTTCAAAAATCAATGCCTGTTCATCATTTTCACTTACTCCTACATAAGTATCTTTGTAACCAAGCACTCCCTCTGCAATCATTCCTACTAAATGTCCAGCTTTTGACCTCTCTCCTGAAACATCAATAGAATTTACTGCATAGCCAACCATTTGAAAAATTCCTATGAAACCAATGCCAACTATTACGCTTGCAACAATTGCCTCTAATATACTCATCCCTTTTTCTTTATTATTTTTCATTCTATTGAGTAACCCAATCTCCTCTTACTTCAGCCCATTTTTCAACTTTAATATTACCAAATCTTGACCAAATAATACGATATTCACATTGGGGACCTCTACGTATATCCATTTCGTCTCTAGGGGATAAGTGTCTGTCACAAATACCTCCGGTTCCAAATAATTCTAAAGAATTTTCTCCATCTAATTCATCAGTTGTACTATACCACCTCCCATCTTTTGAAAAACATACTCCTGCTTCAACTTCGTCTAAGGTTGTTTGAAGGTTATTTAAAATTACACTGGACACCTCAGGCCTATCAGATATGGTGCCATCATGATCCCAGTCATCTATATTTTTGGAACATCTTTCAGATGCATTTCTAAAATCTCCTGAAGTAATTCTGTCACCTAATGTATCAGCTGTTATTCCTCTTGATGTAATTGTAAGAGCGGGACCTGTATCTTCTGAGTCCTCAAAATTTATGTAAACTTGAACAAAAGCGTATAGTCCTCTTTGTACTTGTGAGTTTATATTATCAAATACATTAAATGCTTTGAGGACATCTGATTGCACTGCTCTAGCCTTATTCCAGTCTAATATTCGTGGGAAAGAAATAGCTGATAGTATACCCACAATACATAGCACAACTATAACTTCTAAAGTTGTAAACCCTTTATTGTTCTCTACCAGCTGATGCATCGATTTTTCCTGCTTTGACAAGTTCCTCTAAAGATTTTGTCATTGTAATCATTCCTTCCTTAACGGCGGTCTGCATGATGCTTGGTATTTGGTGGATTTTAGATTCTCGTATTAAGTTTTGAATTGGTGCAGTACATTTCATTACTTCAAAGGCACCACAACGACCTTGCCCGTCTTTTGTTTTTAGAAGTCTTTGGGTTACAACCATTTTTAAAGATGTAGAAATTTGAGCTCTAATCTGCGCTTGTTGTTCTGGCGGAAATACGTCTATGATTCTGTTTATGGTACTCGGGGCACCACTTGTGTGCAAAGTTCCAAAAACAAGGTGACCCGTCTCAGCTGCAGTTAAAGCAAGTGAAACTGTTTCAAGATCTCTCATCTCTCCTACTAATATAACATCTGGATCTTCTCTCAATGCGGCTTTTAATGCGCTAGCAAAAGATTGGGTTTGTTTTCCAACCTCTCTGTGAGAAACAATACTCTTTATATCTTTATGAATAAATTCAACTGGATCTTCAACCGTTATAATATTTGAAGTTCTTGTCTTGTTAATTTCATTAACTATTGCTGCAAGGGTTGTTGACTTACCCGAACCTGTTGGACCTGTCACTAAAACTAAACCTTTATGCATATCGATGATATCATAAAGAACAGGCGGTAGGTCAAATTGATCCATCGTCGGAATTACACTCTCAACTCTTCTTAATACTGCAGCAGGACCATGAATAGTTTTGTAAAAGTTTGCTCTAAATCTTAGTCCACTCAAAGTTACTGAGGAATCTAATTCATGAGTATCCTTAAATCTATTCATTTCAATTTCATTACAGTTTGTTGATAATAAATCTTGAAGATCCTGGGCTTTAACTACAACCTCTTGAATTTTATGAATTTCGCCAGTTTGACGATAAGCTAAAGGCCAACCACTTCTAATATGAAAGTCGGAAATTTTTTTATTATTTTTTGCAAGTTCTTCTAATTTTTCAAACATAACAAATATTTATATATAATTATTAGAAAAAACAATATTAACTTAGCTCAGTTTGAGCAAAATAGTTCATTATTAATAAAAAATATAATATAAAACCCAAGCTATTAATGAATATTCAAAAAATGTTTTTGTAGTAGTAAGTTGTTTTTCACTAAATTTTGACTTTAAATATTTACCTAAAAATTTAAATCCAAGATGAACTAAAATAATAGAGAAAATAATACCTGCCAAAATGTACTCAACAGAAAAATTTTTATACCCAAAATAAATTGCCACAATTAGGGTTAACCAAGAAACCTTGGAGATAAACAATTTAAAGATTAGACCTGCTTTTTTACTAAAAATAGATTGTGTTTTAATTAAAGAGTAAGACCAGATCAAACCTACCAAAAAACTTAAATATTTTATAATCATCGGTAATTAAATAAATTAATAAATTCAACTATCAATATATAATTACGATTTATCAATCTTTTTGACCCAAAATGGTAACTTTAACAAATATTACCTAGGACTCTTTTTTTATTTTATTTTAGAATTATTAAAAAAAAATATGAGTACAGAGAACCTTAAAAGCAACCAATTTCACGATGCAGTTAGAAGCTCGGATATCAGTGAATATATTGAAAATAGTTTAGATAATTTTTCTAATAAAAATAATAATGAAGGTTACTGGAGACTTTATAGTAAAGATAATCCTAATGAATATGGTGATCAGGTAAAAGCTGTTTCTGGTATATGTTTTACTTTTGTAACATTATTTGTTTTGGGAACTTATTCTTGTCTGTTTTAAGTTATTAAATTTTTTAAAATTACATATTATTCAACTTTCCAATCAGTTTTGAATGTTACATAATTTACTTGAATACATCTTCTCTCTTTAACTATTTTTTTCTTTTCCATTCCGTGCCAAGTATTTGGGCCACTTGAAAACAAATAACCATAATTATGCTTATATGGCACTGTCTTAACTTTCACTAATTTATTATTGTAAAAATCAGTACCTAAATCTTCAGACTCATTTTCCTTATTTACAAAAATTAGTCCTGACATTAGTTTTTCTTTTATATCGCAGTGAGGTTTCAACCAGAAACCTTCACGATCACAGATAACCTCTACTCTTACATAAGAATTGGAAAGATCTTTGTTAATCATTTTTGAAATTGACTCATAGGTTTCTTTAGATTGTAATTCATTTATAAATCTAACTAAGTTTGGAAATTGTGCTGAGTTTTCTTTTGTAACAAAGCATCTAAATTTTATTGCTTTACCACCAGATGCAATTCCCTCTCTAAATTCTGCAGCTCCACCATCGATTGCTCTTGTGCCATCGTAAGATAGGTTATGTTTGCTTACATCTGGTATATCCGCTGTAATTATTTCCTGAATTGCATTTTCACTTAAAGCATTATTATATTCCCAATGATCAAATGGGAAATCATACTTTTTGGATTGATTTAATATAGAATTAAGAAATGTCATAGTCTTTTAATTTGCTCTTTATATATCCTGATATTCTATCTGTTTCATTAAGTTTTTCATATTTCCAGACTTCTAAATTGTCACCTAAATCTTTAATGATATTGAGTTTCTTAAATATTTCAAAAAATTTTTTAAATCTATAGTTATTTTTTATATATGGCATATGCGCTACATAAATCGGTTTACCAGTGATTGCTGCCTCCGATATCATAGAGGTTGAGTCACATGTAACGACAATATGATCTGCTAGTCCTAAAGAAGATAAGTAAGCTTTTTTATCAATTTCACTAACAATAATTTGATGGTCATCAAAATAATTTTTTGCTTTATCAATCACATTTTTTGGAGTTCGCATTGAGGGTATAAATATTAATTGATAGTCGTTATTAATGAAATTTTGTTTAATTTTTGAAAATATTTCTTCTACTACTTTTGGTTTATAGTCATAATATTTATTAGGCCCTCCTACAACTAAAGTGACAATTTTTTCTTTCTTAATCTTTGGTTTTAAATATGAAGTATTTTCATCCAACTCATTTTCTCTCAAGTAATGAATTGCTCCCTTAGTCGAAATTACATTTTTTCCTATTAATCCATCATGTTCTGGAGCCACAACAAAATCAAAGTTAGTTAAAGAAACTTTGGGATCTTGAATGTGAATGTTAATAATTTTTTCTTTAAATTTTTTTTTTAAGTAAATTGATGGTATTACACTTTTTCTTCCGCAAGAAATAACAATATTAAAATCATGCAGAATATTATTTTTAAATACAAAACTTTTGATTGGTGTTATTTTTGGTGGAATAAGCTTCCAAAAATTATCAAGTTCAATTTTTTCGTGTATAAAATCAAGATCTAAAGCTTTTGCAAGTCCTTCAACCTGACTAATCATACCGTGCATTCCCTCGGTCAATAATAAACCTTTTAATTTAGTCATTAATCACTATATAGCTTTCATATGAGTCAAAATCCAACTAAACACACAAAAGTGTTAATAATTGGATCTGGTCCCGCCGGATACACAGCCGCTGTTTACGCTGCAAGAGCAATGCTCAATCCAATTTTAGTGTATGGATCAGAGCCGGGTGGTCAACTTACAACAACAACTGATGTAGAAAATTATCCAGGATTTGCTGATGTAATTCAAGGGCCTTGGCTGATGGATCAAATGAAAGAGCAAGCTAAAGCTGTTGGAACTGAGATGATAGAGGATCACATTAGTTCAGTAAATTTAAAGACTTCTCCTTTTGAAGCTATGGGTGATACTGGACAGAAATACACTGCTGACAGCATTATTATTTCAACCGGTGCTCAAGCAAGATGGCTAAATTTAAAATCTGAGCAAGACTTTAGAGGATTTGGTGTTTCAGCGTGTGCTACGTGTGATGGGTTTTTCTTTAAAGATAAAGAAGTTGCTGTTGTAGGTGGTGGTAATGCAGCAGTTGAAGAAGCGATGTTTCTTACAAAATTTGCGTCAAAAGTAAAATTAATCCACAGAAGAGATAGTTTGAGGGCAGAAAAAATGCTTCAAAAAAAATTAATGGAAAATAAAAAAATTGAAATTATTTGGGACTCAGTTGTAGAAGACGTTGTGGGAGATAAAGACCCTAAAAATGTTAAGGGAATTAAAATTAAAAATGTTAAAACAAATAAAATCGAAGAACTTAAATTAGACGGAGTTTTTATTGCTATAGGTCATGATCCAGCTACTCAACTTTTTAAAGATCAATTGCAAATGGATAAAGAGGGTTATTTAATTACAAAACCAGACTCAACAGAAACAAATATTCCTGGTGTTTATGCAGCTGGTGACGTTAAAGACAAAACATTTAGACAAGCAGTAACTGCAGCAGGAATGGGTTGTATGGCGGCTTTAGAAGCGGAAAAATTCTTATCACACTAACGTGAAAAATAATCTTCATGTTTTTTTAGGTGCAACTGTGGCTGATGCTGCTGCAAGACCTTTGCACTGGGTGTACAATCAAAAAAAGCTTTACACTTATATAAAAGGAAAAAAAGACTTTTCTTTCTTGAAAAAAAATAAAAGTCCTTTTTACAACATAAAAACCGGCAAAGTTTCAGGGTATAATGAAATAGGTCAAGTCATGTTTAAAACTTTGATTGAAGGGCACGACAATATTAATGAGCGTTTTAAAAAAAATATTCTTAAAAATTTCGGCCCTGGAAGTATTTATTGGAAGAATCTAGGACTTAGATCAAAATATAAAAAAGTTAAAGACTGGCGTGGCATAATTAATGGACCCTGGATTCATCAAAATGTGATTGAAACTGTAAAAAATATAAAATTAAAAAAGAAATCTACTGGTGGGGTTAAAGTTAATGAGTCAGATGGTTTTTGTGCCAGCCTTCCATATTTTCTTTATGGTTACGACTTTAAAAGTTTAGAAAAGATAATCACTACTGTAACAATCTCAAAAATCAGTCACAAATATGCATTAGCAAAATTTCACATTATAGATCTTGCTCTTAAAGGTGCAAAAAATCCAATAAATGAATTTGTTAAAAGATTTAAGAATAGTCGCAATTTTAAGATAATTATAAATGACATAATTAAAATTAGAAAATTAAAATCAAAGTCTCACTCATTGATTGTAAAAAAACTAGGAATGGCATGCAGTTACCCAGGTACATTTAATAGCTCTATTCATGCAATACTAAGTTCAACAAATTATCAAAGAGCTATTTTAAAAACAATTAAGGCTGGTGGATGTAATTGCTCTAGAGCAAATTTTATTGGTGCGTATTTTGCAGCATTAAAAGGATTAAACTCTATTCCAAAATCTTGGATCAAAAAAACTCTTCCAGCAAAAAAAATTTTAAATCAAAGATAAAGCTATCTAGTTATACTTTCACAAAAAGATTTTATCCTTGTCATAGCTTTTTTTAAGTTTTGCATCGAAGTTGCATAAGAAATTCTAAAATATCCATCTAATCCAAAAGCAGATCCTTGAACAACTGCTACATTTTCTTTTTCAAGTAACTTTTGAACAAAGTTAGTATCCGTTTTTAATTTTGTTTTTTTATTTAATAACCCTTTACAGCTCGGAAACACATAAAATGCGCCATTAGGTGTTAAACAATTAATACCTTTGATACTATTTAGACATTTCACGACAAAATTTCGTCTAGCTTTAAAAGCGTTAGCTCTGGTTTTTATAAAGCCTTGTTTTCCATTTAAAGCCTCGACTGCTGCTGCTTGACTTATTGAAGAAGGATTTGATGTAGATTGTGATTGAATTTTACCAATAGCTTTAATGATATCTTTTGGACCAGCTGCATAACCTATTCTCCAGCCTGTCATCGCATATGATTTACTAACACCATTCATAGTAAGAGTTCTATCTTTTAATTTTGAAATCTGCGCAATTGTGAAAAAGTTAAAATTATCATATCGAACGTGCTCATAGATATCATCACTTAAAATATGTATTCTTTTATTCTTTATTAGAACCTTCGCTAAATCTTGAATTTCTTTTTTTGAATAGCCTGCACCTGTTGGGTTTGAAGGTGAATTAATAATGACCCATTTGGTTTTTTTTGAAATAGCTTTTTTTAATTTTTTTGCCGTAAGCTTGAAACCTTCTTGCTCAGTGCATTTTACAATTTTAGGTTTGCCACCAGCTAACAAAACCATATCAGGATAAGAAACCCAAAAAGGAGCTGGAATAATTACTTCATCTCCTTTGTTTAAGGTTGCCATAAAGGCATTGTAAAGAACCTGTTTACCACCTGTCCCAACAGTTATTTGATCAACGGAGTAATTTAATTTATTTTCTCTTTTAAATTTTGCAACAATAGCTTTTTTTAAAGCTGGTGTTCCATCTACAGCGGTATACTTTGTGTCTCCTTTTTTTATCGCTTTTATTGCAGCACTTTTAATATTGTCAGGAGTATCAAAATCTGGTTCTCCAGCTCCTAAACCAATGACATCTTTTCCTGCAGCTCTTAGTTCTCTAGCTTTTTGAGTTACAGCAATAGTTGGGGATGGCTTAATTCTTTTTAGACTGTCTGATATTATGCTCATTGAAATATAAATTAATTCTACTACGTTCTTTAATATATGGAAAATACATATCAAGATTTAATTACAGATATTCAGAGTAAAAATCCAAAAATCAGTGGAAAACTAGAGGGAGGTAAAAAGTTTAAAATTAAATCTGACTTTAAACCAGCCGGTGATCAACCTGAAGCTATTAAAAGATTAGTTAAGGGAGCTAATAAAGAGGAATTTAACCAAGTTTTACTTGGTGTAACTGGATCAGGAAAAACTTTTACGATGGCAAAAGTGATAGAGGCAACGAACAGACCAGCTTTGATTTTGGCTCCAAACAAAACCCTGGCAGCTCAGCTTTATGGTGAAATGAAAACTTTTTTTCCCGATAATGCCGTTGAGTATTTTGTCTCGTATTACGATTATTACACTCCAGAGGCATATGTCCCAAGATCAGATACTTATATCGAAAAAGAAGCATCTATTAATGAGCAAATAGATAGAATGAGACATTCGGCTACAAGATCTCTACTTGAAAGAGACGATGTGCTAATTGTTGCAAGTGTATCTTGTATCTATGGACTAGGTTCGGTTGAGGCCTACAGTAAAATGACCCTAACTCTTCAAAAAAATTATGACTATAACAGGGAACAGATAATTAAGTCCTTAGTTGCTTTACAATACAAGCGTAATGATCAAAATTTTTATAGAGGAACATTCAGAGCAAGAGGAGAATATTTGGAAATATTTCCATCTCATTTAGAAGATAGAGCTTGGCGACTTAGTTTATTTGGAGAAAAGCTTGAGCAAATAGAAGAGTTTGATCCCTTAACTGGAGATAAAGTAAGAGATCTTAGTTTGGTAAAAGTATACGCTAATAGCCATTACATCACACCGAAACCCACAATCGAACAGGCGGTTATCAATATAAAAAAAGAATTAGAAATAACACTCAAAAAACATAAAGCTGAAAACAAATTATTGGAGGCCCAAAGGTTAGAAGAAAGAACTAAATTTGATCTAGAAATGATAGAAGCAACAGGATCCTGTGCAGGAATTGAAAATTATTCTAGATTTTTATCTGGAAGAAAACCTGGTGAACCCCCTCCGACATTATTTGAATATTTTCCCGATAACACACTAATTTTTGTTGATGAGTGCCATGTTACTGTTCCTCAACTAAATGGTATGTATAAAGGGGACAGGTCAAGAAAAAGTACTTTAGCGGAGTACGGTTTTAGACTTCCCTCTTGCATGGACAACAGACCATTAAAATTTGAAGAATGGGATTTAATGAGAACACAAACTATCTTTGTTTCAGCTACGCCAGGTCCATGGGAATTAGATCAAACAAAAGGTAAATTTATCGATCAAGTTATAAGACCAACAGGATTAATTGATCCTCCGGTGGAGGTTAGGCCTGCGAAAAATCAAGTTGATGACTTAATGCATGAATGCAAAAAAGTTATTGAAAAAAATCATAGAGTTTTGGTCACCACTCTTACAAAAAAAATGGCTGAAGATTTGACCGAGTATCTGCATGAGAATGGAGTAAAGGTTAGATACCTCCACTCAGACATAGATACATTAGAGAGAATTGAAATAATGAGAGATTTAAGGATGGGTGTCTTTGATGTGTTGGTTGGAATCAATTTATTAAGAGAAGGTTTAGATATACCAGAATGTGCATTGGTTGGAATTTTAGATGCAGACAAAGAAGGTTTTTTAAGATCTGAGACGTCTTTAATCCAAACCATTGGAAGAGCAGCTAGAAATGTGGATGGTAAAGTTATCTTATACGCAGATAAAGAAACCAAAAGTATAAAAAAAGCAATGCAAGAAACCGACAGAAGGAGATCAATTCAGCTTGCATACAATAAGAAACACAAAATTGATGCTAAGACAGTAAAAAAAGAAATAAGTGATATTTTAGAGAGCGTATATGAAAAAGATTATGTAAAAATTAGTGAGGGATCTAATGTTGGTGGAAATTTAAAAAAACATCTAAAAGCTTTAGATAAAAAGATGAAAGAATCTGCCTCCAATCTTGAGTTTGAAGAAGCTGCCAAAATAAGAGATGAAATAAGAAAATTACAAAGTACTGAGCTTGAAATAACTTTAAACCCTAAGATAAGACAGTATGATGTAAAAAATAAAATCTATCCAAAAGGGAGATCTACTCTAGGTATGCCTGGGACTAGAGTGACTAAAAAAAGAGATAAAAAGTGGAAGCACGGAAGATAATAATCACTGGTGGGGCAACTAGAATTGGCGCTGCAATAGCTGAAGAATTATCTGGCCCGAATATAGAAATAATTATCCATTACAATAAATCAAAATCCAAGGCCGAAAAGTTAAAGAGTAAATTACAAAAATATGGATCAATAGTAAATTTAGTTAAAGGTGACTTAAGCAAAGAAAAGGATATTTTAAAAATTATCAAATTTTCAAAATCCAAAATGAAATTTTTTGACTGCTTAATTAATAATGCCTCAATATTTGAGAATGACAAATTAGAAAATTTTAACTCAAAAAGTTGGGAGAAGCATCTTTCAACAAATCTTAAAGCCCCTGCTCTTTTGTCAAAAGAGTTTTCAAAGAATACTAGGGGCAAAAATAATAATATTATAAATATTATTGACCAAAGAGTTTTTAAGCTAACTCCATTTTTCTTTTCTTATACGCTAAGTAAAAGTGGACTTTATACATTAACAAAAACTAGTGCTATGAGTCTTGCGCCAAAAATACGTGTAAACGGTATAGCACCTGGTCCCACAATAAAGAATAAAAGACAATCAGATAAACATTTTAAAAAACAATATTTAGCAACACCATTAAAACAACAAGTGAATGCTGAGGAAATATGTAAAGCTGTAAAATTTTTTATTGAAAATAGTTCTATTACAGGTCAAGTTTTGGCAATTGATAGTGGTCAAAATTTGAATTGGCAAACTCCCGATGTTATAAATAGCAAAGAATGAGATTTTTAATTTTTACTATCTCGCTATTCCTTGCAACAAGTGTTTATGCTAATAATCATAATATAAACAAAAGTGGATTTTTATCGAAAAAATTATCAGTATCAGCTTTATCAAAAATAGATAACCCTGAAGAAAAAATTATTTTAATTTACAACCATGGTCAAAATACTTTTGATGGCTCAAGCAACTCTTGTACCGATTATGGGCAAATTAGAAATCAAGGTTCACTTGTTGGCGAAAGAATAAATGGAAAAGAAATTATGGTTTATAATCTTTGTACTCATAAAATAAAAGGTGATATGCCATTAAAATGGTGGATATCAAAAGATAAACCATATGTAGGAAAAACAAAAATAGACAAAAGGGTTGAGGCTAATTTGCAATTAGTAAAACAACTAAATTCTTTAGGCGTTCCAAAAAATCAAATTTTTGTTACTGGACATTCTTGCGGAGGTCTTACAACTTTACTTTTTTTTTCGAGACATCCAGATGAAGCGGCTGGTGGAATAGCTTATATGCAAGCATGTTTTGGCCAGCTTACAAAACAATATAAAGTTAAAAAACTTGGAGCTGATAAAGCTTTAGAAAAATTCAAAAAAAAAAGACCCGGACCATATAAAGTTAGAGAAAAATTTAATGATGAAATTAAAAAATTGAAAGTACCGCTACTAGCCTTCACCCATCCAAAAGATAATTATGAGGGATTACTATCAGACTGGCTGGAAGATATACCTGGCATGAAAAGAATAGTTATCTCAGATGATTTTAAAATTAACGGGAAAAAATGTAAAAAGAAGGGAAAAAATCAAACAGATCCCATCAAAAAAGGGCATAATATGGACCAAGGTACTTGTTTCCAGTATTATAATTCAGAAATAAAAAATTATATCAAATCAAGAATTTAGCTTATGGCAAAAAATAATTTTAAAGTTGTTAAGATTAATAAAACAAAATCTCTTTTTAATTACGAGAAAAAAATTTTAATTAACGAACTAATTCTAGATTTAAAACTTGGTTATTATGATTTTGAGAAAGTTAAAGCACAAAAAGTAAAATTTAGCTTAGAAATAGATTACGAGGACAAAAAACCAACCAATGATAAAGATATTAAATCAATTGTAAACTATGGAACAGTGGTAAAATTAATAAAGAACTTAGTAGAAAAAAAACATTATAATTTTTTAGAGACATTGGCTGAGGCTGTATTTGATGAACTATTTAAAGACCAGAGAATAGGTAAAATAACTTTAAAAATTGAGAAACTAGAAATCTTAAAAAATTGCTCATCTGTTGGAATTCAAATTTCAAAAAAAAGAAGTCATGATAAGCTCTGAAATTGGAAAAGAAGTTATTAAAAAAGAACTTTCATTAATTCCAAAACTACCTGGCGTTTACCGAATGTTGAATGAAAAAGAGGAAATTCTTTATGTTGGAAAAGCTAAAAATTTACCCAATAGATTAAAAAGTTATATCTCCGAAAAAAATCATATTATTCGAACAGAAAGAATGTTGTCCCAAACAAGGAAACTTGAGGTCACAACAACATCTAATGAAAGTGAAGCTCTACTTTTAGAGGCAAATTTAATTAAAAAATATAAACCTAAATTCAACATACTTTTAAGAGATGATAAGTCTTTTCCATTCATATTTATTGGCAATAAAGATAAATGGCCTCAAATTAAAAGACATAGAGGAAAGAAAACTAAAGAGGGATTTTATTTTGGCCCTTTTGCCTCCGCCGGTTCTGCAAATTGGACCATTAAAATGATACAAAAAATTTTTCATTTAAGAGTTTGTGATGATACTGTTTTCAAAAATAGAGAGAGACCTTGTATTTTATATCAAATTAAAAGATGTTCTGCTCCATGTGTTGATTATATAAAAAAAGAAGATTATCAACAAACAGTAAAGGACGCGATTGAGTTTGTTTCTGGTAAGTCGAGAAGAATTCAAAAAAATTTATCAGATCAAATGGAGAAGGCTAGTGAGGATTTAGACTTTGAAAAAGCAGTAATACTTAGAGATAGAATAAAGTCTTTAAATATAATTCAATCATCTCAGAGAATAAATGAAGCTAATCTTGTAGAGGCAGATGTAATTGCTGGTTATAAAGAGTCTGGTAAAACTTGCATACAAGTATTCTTTTACAGGTCAAAACAAAATTGGGGGAATCAATCTTTTTTTCCAAAACATGATCCTGATGAAAAATTAAGTAACATTTTAAATTCTTTCATTTCTCAATTTTATGAAAATAAAAGCGTTCCTTCTTCAATAATTTTATCTGAGGAAATAAAAGAAAAAACTTTAATTGAAAAAACTTTATCTCAAAAAGAAAATAAACAGATAGTTATTTCTGTAGCAAAAAAAGGAGCAAAATTAAAAGTAATTAACCAAGCTATTAAAAATGCAAAAGATAGTCTTAATAGAAAACTGTATGAAAGCCAAAATAATAGAGAATTATTCGATTCGGTAGCTAATAAATTTAATTTAGAAACAAATATCAATCTCATAGAGGTTTACGATAATAGTCATATTCAAGGAACAAATAGTGTAGGTGCTTTAATAGCTTATGGTGATGAGGGGTTTGTCAAAAAAAGATATAGAAAATTTAATATAAAAATAAAAAAAAATGAGCAAGATGACTACGGAATGATGAAAGAAGTTTTAACAAGAAGGTTTAAAAGAGCTATTCAAGAAAAAGATAATTACCTTACTTTTCCTGACTTAGTTTTAATAGATGGCGGAAAAGGCCAATATTCAATTGCAAGAGAAAGTTTAAATGAGTTAGGACTCCATGATATCCCCATTATTGCCATAGCTAAAGGCAAATTTAGAAATAGTGGGAACGAGACATTTTTTCATAATGGTAAAGAATATAAATTTGCAAAAAATGATCCTACCCTTTTTTTTCTCCAAAGAATCAGAGATGAATCTCACAGATTTGCAATAAGCGCCCATAGATCTAAACGAAAAAAGGGTTTAAGTAAGTCGCTTTTGGATCAAATAGATGGTATTGGAATGATAAGAAAAAGAGCATTGCTTAATCATTTTGGTTCTGCGAGAGCAGTTGAATCTGCAAGTCTTGATGAAATTAAATCTGTTGATGGTGTAGAAGAAAAAGTTGCTAAAAAGATATATAACTTTTTTCATGAATAAAAATAAAAATGCTTAAGAAAATACCTAATATATTGACCATTGGAAGAATTTTGATTGTTCCATTTTTTGTTTTAGCATTTTACCTCCCAGGTTTTTATGGAGACTTTACTGCATTAATTCTTTTTTTAGTCGCATCATTTACCGATTTTTTAGACGGTATGTTAGCTAGATTACTCGGAGAAGAATCTAAGCTAGGTGAGTTACTAGATCCAATTGCAGATAAAATAATTGTTGCTGCAGCTCTCATTCTCTTAGTAATGGACGGTACTATTCGAAATTATGAAGTAATTGCTGCTATAATAATACTTACACGTGAAATATTAGTTTCTGGTCTAAGAGAATTTTTAGCTAAAGGTAAAATTAAACTTCCTGTTTCAAATCTAGCTAAATTAAAAACTGTTTTACAGATGGTTTCGATTGCTCTTTTACTGTCAGGAGATACTGGAAATAAAATTATAAATTTTCAGGATTATAACGCTCAAACAATAGGAATTGTTTTGCTTTGGCTCTCTGCAGCATTAACACTTTTTACCGGATATGAATATATGCGAAAAGGAATTGATCACGCTATTTCAGAAGATAATAAGGATTAAGCTGCTTTTTTCTTTTTTACTAAAGTTTGATAGCTTTCGTTAAGATTAATTATCATATCACAAACTTTGTACTGATTTTCAGCAATGCAAGATACTGGTGTTACCTCAGCAGCAGTACCAGTTAAGAAACATCCAACAAAATTTGGAAGTTCACTTGGATTTATTTTTCTTTCGTGAACTTTAATATTCTTAGATTTTGCAATTTCAATAACAGTTCTTCTTGTAATACCATCTAAAAAAGAGTCTGGTATTGGTGTATGCAATTCTCCTTTTTTATCTTTAAAAAAAATATTTGCACCTGTGGCCTCAGCAACGTTTCCCTCATAATCTAACATCAACGAATCTGTATATCCTTGTTTTTCAGCTTCGTGCTTTGAAAGAGTACATATCATATAAAGTCCTGAAGCTTTTGTGTCCCAAGGGATAGTATCTGGTGCAGGTCTTCGCCACTTAGATATATTCAATTTAATACCCTCCACTTTAAGCTTTGGATCGAAATAAGATCCCCACTCCCACGTTGCTATCGCTACATGAATTTTTGTATGCTGAGCAGATATAGCCATCATCTCACTTCCTCGCCAAGCGACTGGTCTAACATATCCATTTTCAACTTTTTGGGTTGCAATTATTTTTTTACTAGCTGAATTAATTTCCGCTTCTGTAAATGGAATTTCGAATCCCATTCTTTTTGCTGAATAAAATAATCTTGAGGTGTGTTCCTCTAGTTTAAAGATAGAACCATCATAAACTCGCTCTCCCTCGAAAACACAACTCGCATAATGTAAACCATGGCTTAAAACGTGTAATTTAACCTCTGACCAATCGACTAAATCACCATTGTACCATATTTTTCCTGATCTTTTATCGTAAGGTATCATGTATGAAATATTTATTTTTTAAAAAATATCTTTGTATCTATAATATGTCAATATAACTTACCTATAATGAAAGAACTTTTATATCTAAAAGATGACCAATTGAAAGATTTGATTGAGAAAATATTTGTCGGCTATAGAGAAACCTTTTCAGACTCAAAGAAAATTCTAGATAAATACTCGATTGGTTTAGCTCACCAAAAAGTTATACATTTACTATCAATGTACGAGGGTATTTCAATTTCTAAATTGCTCGCAAAATTAAAAGTAACAAAACAAAGTTTAAATAGAGTTTTAAAAGATTTGATAAAACTTGAGATTATTGTTTTTAAAAAAGACGAGATAGATACAAGAATTAAACATGTTTTTTTAAATGAAAAAGGTAAAAAAATTTTCGAAGAAATATTTCTGTTACAAAAAAAAAGAATTTATAATGCACTACTAGACTCAAGTTCTGAAGAGGTAATTAATTTCGATAAAGTATTAAAAAAAATCATTAATGGATAATTTTATTGCTCATTTATTGGTTGTGGATGATGATGACGGAATAAGATCTTTAGTAAAAAAATATCTAAATGAAAACAATTTTTTAATATCTACAGCAGAGAACGCCGAAGATGCTAACAAAAAAATAGAATTAATAAAGTTTGATTTAATAATATTAGATATAATGATGCCAGGTAAGAGTGGGTTAGAATTTATTCAAGAAAATAAAAAAAGACTGGATACTCCAATAATTTTATTAACTGCTAAGGGTGAACCAAGTGAGAGAATTGAGGGTTTAGAAGTAGGAGCTGATGATTATTTGGCTAAACCTTTTGAGCCTAAAGAATTAATTTTAAGAATCAAGAATATCTTAAATAAAACAAAAAAAATTAGTCAAAAAAGAGTAATTGAATTTGATAAAATAAAAATTGATCTGAATAAACTTATAATTTTAAAGAATAATAAAGAATTTAAGATTAATAATACTGAAAAAACCATTTTAGAGAAAATGATTAATAATCCAGGCAAGACTTTTTCTCGAGAAAATATTGGAGCACTAATTAATTTAGATAAAGAGAGATCTATAGACGTAATTATTACTAGATTGAGAAAAAAAATTGAGGATGATCCAAAAAATCCTAGATTTTTACAAACAATTAGAGGAGCTGGATATGTTTTATGGATTAAATAAAATTATAAAAAATATTCTCCCAAAAAGTTTATTTTATAGAGCACTGCTAATTGTTGCGGTCCCAGTTCTGGTATTACAGCTTGTTGTAACAGTTGTTTTTTTCGACAGCTTATGGATCAAAACAACCAAAGGTATGACTAGAGCGTTAGTAAATGAAATGAGTACGCTTCTTGAATTATATAAAGATGAAAGTTATGATAAAGATGAAATAAATAATCTTTTTTCTATTTACCAAGACTTAAACTTTGAATTTGTAAAAGATGAAAAGTTTGATTTCAATTATATTGATAGATGGTTTAGTCCAATCGACCGAACCTTAAGACGTGAGCTAAAATCAAGATTTAAGTTAGATAATTTTTGGTTTGATACAACCAACTACAAAGAATTGATCGACATTAGAATTAAATATGAAAATGGTTATATCAAATTTCTTGTACCAAGAGATAGAGTTACTAGTTCCTCAGCAAGAATATTTGCACTTTGGATAACTGTTCCAGCTTTGATTATGGTTTTAATATCTTTAATTTTTTTAAAAAATCAAACAAGGCCCATAACTAATCTCGCTAGAGCTGCAGAAAAATTTGGTAAAGGTGAAGAAATTGATGAATTTAAACCATCAGGTGCTTCAGAGATAAGACGTGCGGGTTACGAGTTCGATAAAATGAGAAAAAGAATAATAAGACATCTAAATCAAAGATCTGAAATGTTATCAGGAATTAGTCATGATTTAAGAACTCCCCTAACAAGAATGAAATTGCAAATAAATTTTATAAAAGACAAAGAACTCTCAAAAAAATTGACAGAAGATGTTGATGAAATGGAAAAAATGCTAAATGAGTATCTTCAATTTACTAGTTCATCTTTTACCGAAAAGGATGAAATGTTCAATTTAACAGATCTGATTAATGAAATTATAGAAAAATATGATAACGATAATATTTCATTAGAGCTTACACCAAGAGTTTATTTTAATGGAAGAAAAAATTTAATTACTCGTTGCATAAATAATCTTCTAAATAATGCAATTAAATATGCAAAAAAAGTAAACATAGAGTTAAATAAAAATAACAATAATCTTTTTATTAAAATTGATGATGATGGTCCAGGTATTCCAAAAACTGAGTATGAAAATGTATTTAAACCATTTTATAAAATTAATAAAGGCAGAGCAGACTCAAAATCTAGTGTAGGGTTGGGATTATCTATAGCATCAGATATAATAAAATCCCATGGAGGTAATATTAAATTAGATAAATCTAAGATGAATGGTTTAAGCGTTAAAGTTTTTTTGCCCGTTTAGATTTAGGATTTTTCTTTAATTTAATTTTTTCAATTTTTTTTTCTAAAACTTCTACTCTTTTAGAAAGAACTTCAAACTCATCTTTGCTTGTTAATTTAAGTTTAAAAACCAATTCATCTCTTTTAGATTTTAAAATTGAGAATATCTCAGACGTAATATCTTTTGAAGAAACTATGCCTTGCTCAATTAACTTAGCAAATCTATCGATTACAAACTTTGAGTTTTTCATATATTTATATAATAACTTATTATAGTTTAAATTATAATTATTATTTAAAATGTTTATTAATAATTTTGACCCAGTCGCTATTCAAATTTTTTCACTCGAAATAAGGTGGTATTCTCTAGCTTATATTGTTGGTATTTTAATAGGGTGGTTTTTAAGTAAAAAATTTTTTATTTCTGAACAAAAAGTAAGTGAAAAATTTGATGATTACTTAACCTATCTTATTTTAGGTTTAATTATTGGTGGTAGATTAGGCTATGTTATATTTTATAACTTTGAATTTTATATCAACAATTTATTAGATATTCTTAAAATTTGGCAAGGTGGTATGTCATTTCATGGAGGGGTTATAGGGATCATCATTGCAAGTTATTTTTTTGCAAAAAAAAATTCTCAAAGTTCATTTATTTATTTAGATATTGTATCTCTTGTTGCACCCATAGGTATTTTTTTTGGTAGAATAGCAAATTTTATAAATTCAGAACTTTATGGTATCGAAACTAATGTTGCTTGGGCAGTTCAATTCATACAAATAGACAATTTGTATCGACATCCCACCCAGTTATATGAAGCATTTTTTGAGGGTATAGTTCTATTTTTAATTCTAATCTATTTTAGAAATAAGAGTTTCTCCAAAAGACCTGGGTTTATCTCTGGTATATTTTTAGTTTTTTACTCAATTTTTAGATTTATAATTGAGTTTTTAAGAGTTCCTGATGATCAATTGGGTTATTTATTATTCAATCTGACTATGGGACAACTTATAAGTATCTTTTTTTTAATAATTGGAGGTTATTTATCAATTTCTAAATATGAAAACAAACAAAATAGTTAGTCTACCCTTAGACAAGTTTATCAGTATCTCTCTGTATAATAAAAAGTCTGGGTACTACATTAAGAAAAACCCATTTGGCAAAAAAGGAGACTTTATTACAGCTCCTAATGTATCAAGACTATTTTCTGAAATGATTGCTATTTGGGTTGTAAGTTTTTGGAAAAGTATAGGGTCACCAAAAGAATTTAACTTAATCGAAATTGGTGCAGGAAACGCTGAAATGATGAAAATTCTCATAGAAAGTTTTAAAAGATTCCCGTCGTTTTTCAAATCCTGTAGGTTGGTAATTCATGAAATAAGTCCTACTTTGAAGAAGATACAAAAAAAAGAATTATTAAATTCAAATATAAATTGGATAAACGATTTAAAAAAAATTAAAAAAATTCCTAGTATATTTGTTGCAAATGAGTTTTTTGATGCACTTGCAATTAAACAATTCCGAAAAAAAGGGAATCTATGGTTTGAAAAATTTGTTAATTTAAACAAAGAAGAATCTTTTTTCTCAGAAAAAAAGATTAATATGAAAAATTACGAAAAAAAGATTAATTTTAAAATATCTAAAAATCAAAATTTTATAGAATATTCAGAGCTGGGTATTAATTACCTGAAACAAATTTCAAAGATAATCAAAGTGAGATCTGGAGGAATTTTAATCATAGATTATGGATATACTGAAGATAAAATGAAAAATACTTTACAAGCATTATATAAACACAAATATTCCGATGTTTTAGCTAAAATTGGAAGTTCCGATATTACACATAATATCAATTTCCGATTATTTCAAAAAATAATCAAAAAAATTGGTGGATTAAGGCATAGTTTAACAACACAAAAAGAATTTCTTGCAAAAATGGGCATTCATGAAAGAGCTGAGATGATTGCAAAAAATCAAAATTTTTTAAAAAAAGCAGATATTTATTACAGATTAAAAAGGTTAACAGATGAAAAACAAATGGGAAAATTGTTTAAAGTTATGTTAATAAAAAATCAAAATAACAATTTTAGTTTAGGATTTTGATCTGATCACTTCTCGAAAATTATTAAATAATAAAAGTATAAGTCACGGTTTTTTTAATAAGAATGGAGGTAAATCAAAAGGTATATATAAAAGTCTAAATTGTGGCCTTGGTTCTCTTGATAACAAAAATAATATTTTAAAAAATTTAAGAATTGTCAAAAATAAAATAGGAAAAAAAACAAAAAATATTTATTTAGTTCATCAAGTGCATAGTAATAAGTTGGTTTTTCTTAATATAGATTCTAACTTAAAAAAAAGGATTAAGGCTGATGCAATTATAACTGACCAAAAAAAACTTCCGATAGCCGTATTGACCGCTGATTGTGTACCAGTATTGTTATACGACTATAAAAAAAAAATTATCGCGGCTATACATGCTGGTTGGAAAGGTGCATATAGAGGCATAATCAAAAAAGTTATTAATTTTATGCTTAAGAAAGGCTGTAATCCAAAAAATATTATTGGAGCAATTGGTCCATCAATTACTCAAAAAAACTACGAAGTTAAAGTCGACTTTAAGAAAAAATTTATTAAAAAACACAAAAAAAACAAAATTTTCTTTAAAAATAAAAATAAGTTAATTTATTTTGATTTACCAAATTATGTCAAAACTCAACTTAAATCACAAAGAATCAATAGAATTGATATGATAAAAATTGATACATTCGATAAAAAAAATAATTTTTTTAGTGCAAGAAGATCATTAAAATTAAATCTTAATGATTATGGTAGAAATATTTCAATAATTATGATTAATTAAGTTTTTCATGAAATTATTAACTGGAAATAGTAATAAAATCCTAAGTAAAAATATCGCTAAATATTTAAAATCTAAACTTGTCAATTCCAGTATAAGAAAATTTGCAGATGGTGAAATTTACATCGAAATAAATGAAAACATAAGAGGGAATAGTATTTTTATAATTCAATCAATATCATCTCCCGCCAATGATAATTTAATGGAATTATTATTATGTATTGATGCTTTAAAAAGATCATCAGCAAAAAATATAACTGCTGTAATTCCTTACTTTGGTTACGCAAGACAAGATAGAAAAGTTGTACCAAGAACTTCGATTTCTGCGAAACTTGTTTCTAACTTGATTACTAATGCTGGTGCAGACAGAATTGTTACAGTAGATTTGCATGCTGGTCAGATTCAAGGTTTTTTTGATATCCCGGTAGATAATCTTTTTGCAACTCCAATATTTGCGCGACATGTTAAAAAAAAAATTAAAAATAAAAATATAATCTGTGTTGCACCAGATGTTGGTGGTACAGAAAGAGCTAGGGCTCTCGGAAAAATTTTAAATGTTGGACTTGCTATAGTTGATAAGAGGAGACCTAAACCAGGGCAGTCTCAAGTAATGAATGTAATTGGTGATGTTAAAGGTAAAACTTGTATTCTTGTTGATGATATAATTGACTCCGGTGGAACTATAGTTAATGCAGCTAAAGCTCTAAAAAATAGAGGTGCTAAGAATGTATTTGTTTATATTACGCATGGAGTATTGAGTGGAGACGCAGTAAAAAAAATTAAAAATTCTGTCATTAAAAATTTAGTAATAACTGATACAATTGACAATTTTGAAAGAACAAAAAATGTAAAAAATATAGAAGTTTTACCAATTTCTGGCCTTATGGGTGAGGCGATTAAAAGAATTTCTAATTCAACTTCAGTTTCAGATTTATTTAAATAATTACCTTGATTATTTATCAACATGGGTTAAAAACCTCTGTTTTATGAATTCATTAGAAGCTAACATCAGAGAAAACAAGACTAAGGGCGAATTAAACGCTATTAGAAAAAACGGAGAAGTTCCTGCAATTGTTTATGGTGGTAAAGATGAAAATCAAAAAGTTTCTATATCAAAAAAAAAGCTTAAAAACTTAATTGAAAAAGAAAATTTTTTATCAAATATTATAACTCTAAATGTTAGCGGAAAAAATCTTAATGTTTTACCAAAAGAAGTAAAATATCATATCTTAAGTGATGAGCCTACTCATGTTGATTTTTTGAGAATTTTACCTGGTGTTAAAATTAAAATTGAAGTTCCAGTTAACTTTATCAATCACGAAAAATCTCCAGGACTCAAAAGAGGTGGGGTATTAAATATTGTTAGAAGAAAAATTGAATTAAAGTGTCCTAGTGAAAAAATTCCTGATAATATTACAATTGATTTAGACGGAATAGATATTGGTGAAAGTTTTAAAATTTCATCTGTAAAATTAGATAGTGAGGTAACTCCTACTATTCAAGGAAGAGATTTTGTAATTGCAACTCTAGCGGCGCCAACTGTAATGAAAGAGCCAGAAAAACCAGCTGAGGCTGAAACAGCAGAAGGTGAACCAGGAGCAGAAGGAGCAGAGGCAGCAGCTGATGGTGAAAAGACACCAGCTGATGGTGAAAAAAAAGACGCTGACGATAAAAAAACTGCTGATAAAAAACCTTCAGAAGAAAAAAAATAATCTAATTAAATTGGATAAAACTTCTCGATAATTTATGCTTTTGTTTGTAGGTCTAGGTAATCCAACTCCAGATAGTGAAAATAACCGTCATAATGTCGGTTTTAAAATTATAGATAACATTAATAAAAAATTTAGTCTTTCTAAACAAAAGCCAAAATTTAAAGGTCTTCTCACAACTGGAAATATTAACAATAAAAAAATTTATGCAATTAAACCCTTAACATTTATGAACAATTCAGGTATTTGCATAAGAGAGTTAATAGAATATTTTAAAATTGATGCTGAAGACGTGATAGTTTTTCATGATGATCTCGATGTTGAATTAGGAAAAATTAAAGCAAAATTTGGTGGGTCAAGCGCAGGTCATAATGGGATTGCTTCAATCGATAAGTTCATCGGCAAAGATTACTCAAGAGTTAGGATAGGCATTGGTAAACCTAAGAACGGTGTTGAAGTTGCAGATTATGTTTTACAAAATTTTGATGAAGATGAAACAGTTGGAATTGAAAAAATTTCGGACAACATTACTGATTCAATTTCTATTTTAGTAGAAAAAAAATTAGATCTATTCTCAAGTACTGTTAATAACAAATAATGAGCTTGAAATGTGGAATTGTTGGTTTGCCCAATGTTGGTAAATCTACATTATTTAACGCTTTAACAAATTCAAATAAAGCCCAAGCCGCAAATTTTCCTTTTTGTACAATTGATCCTAATGTCGGTATTGTTGCTGTGCCTGATAATAGGCTTGAAAGTTTAGCAAAAATATCGAAATCTAAAAAAGTTATTAGTACTACAATCTCATTTGTTGATATTGCAGGATTGGTCAAAGGTGCTTCTAAAGGTGAGGGTCTTGGAAACAAATTTCTTTCTCATATAAGAGAAGTTGATGCAATAATTCATATGATAAGATGTTTTGACTCTAGCGACATACAAAATGTTAATCCGACTGTAGATCCAGTGAGAGATCTAGAAATTATTGAGACAGAGATGATGCTTGCTGATCTTGAATCGATCCAAAAAAGGCTAGAAAAAAACAATAAAAAAAATGTTGACGAGTCAATAATTAAAATTCTTGAGTATGCTCTAGAGTGTATCAATAATGATAAGGATATTTCTGTATTAAAAAATGAATTTGATAAAAAACTACTAAATCAAAGTGGGCTATTGTCTCTTAAACCTAAAATATTTGTGTGTAATGTTGATGAAAAAAGTGTTCAGATTGGTAACAATCACTCAAAATCTTTTATAAACAAATTCGGTCAAGAAAACACATTAGTTATATCTGCAGATATAGAAAACCAAATTAACGAATTAGACGTTGATGAAAGAAAAAACTATATGGAAATGATTGGCTTAAAGAGCACAGGATTAAGCATATTAATACAAAAAGCTTATAATATTCTAGGATTAGAAACTTACTTCACGTCCGGTCCAGAAGAAACTAGAGCATGGACTATTCAAATAAATAGCACTGCGCCTGAAGCAGCAGGTGAAATTCATTCAGATTTTGAAAAAGGATTCATTAGAGCTGAAACAGTTTCATATGATGATTTTGTAAGTAATGAAGGTTGGGTGAATTCAAAAACTAATGGTAAAATGAGACTAGAAGGTAAGGATTATATTGTTCAAGATGGAGATGTCCTAAATTTTCGTTTCAATACGTGACCAAATTCTTTTCATACTAAAATAGACTAAAATTGTAAGAATAATTAAGTACACGATTGCTTTAAATCCCATTTTATGTCTAGATTCTAAATGAGGTTCAGCTGCCCACATCAGAAAAGTAGTGACATCTTTTGACATCTGTTCAACAGTTGCCTTTGTACCATCTGAATACTCAATTAACCCATCAGATAATTGGTTGGCCATTTTTATTTTATTACCGTACATATATTTATTGTAGTAAACTCCATCATCTAAAGTAACTCCTGCTGGTGGATCCTCATAACCTTGCAATAATGAGTAAATATAATCTACTCCACCTCCCCTTGCTTTAACCAATACGGACATATCAGGTGGATAAGCCCCTCCATTAGCAGCTTGGGCTGCTTTTACATTTTCGTAAGGCATAACGAATTTATCAGATAATTTTCCAGGTCTTGTGAACATCTCTCCATCAGAGTTAGGACCATCCGTTACTTCAAAAGAGGCTGCGATTGCTTTGGCTTCAGCCTCAGTAAATTCAGGTCCTCCTTCTTGGGCTAAATTTCTATAACTTAAGTATTTCATAGAATGACAAGAGGAACATACTTCAGTGTAAACATGGTAACCCCTCTGTAAAGCAGAGCGGTCAAACTTACCGAATAAACCTTTAAAACTCCAATCAGTGGTCAAGTACTCGACCTTTTCTGCAGCATATACCTGTGTTAAAAATGGGGTTAAAAAGAAGATGTAAAAAAATAATTTTAAGAATTTTTTCACTTTAACTTTTCTAACCTACTATCATCTCTAGCGGCTGCTAAATTTGAAGAGCCACCTAAAACTGGTTCTGTAATGCTTAATGGAACTGGTAATGTTCTCTCCTTAAAGCCTAAAATAGGTAAAATAATTAAAAAATGTAAAAAATAGTAAGCGGTCGCTACTCTAGCAATAAGCAAATATAAACCTTCAGCGGGCATTGCTCCTACGTATCCCAAAATCAAAACATCAGCTACAAGGATCCAATAAAATTGTCTGTATAAAGGTCTAAATACTGCTGATCTTATTTTTGAGGTATCCAACCAAGGTAAGGCTGCCAAGATAAAAATAGCTGATAGCATTGCTATTACACCCATTAATTTATCAGGTACTGATCTTAAAATTGCGTAAAATGGTAATAGATACCATTCGGGAACAATATGAGCTGGTGTAACAAGCGGATTAGCTTCTATATAATTGTCTGCATGACCTAAAATATTTGGTGTATAAAAAACAAAAAAAGCAAAGACAATCATGAACATTAATAAAGCAAAAGCATCCTTTATTACTATGTAAGGATGAAAAGGGACAGTATCTTTAGAAGGTTTTTTAACGTCTATACCGATGGGATTATTATTACCAGGAACATGTAATGCCCATATATGAAGAACAACTAAACCTAAAATTAAAAAAGGGATTAAATAATGAAGAGTAAAAAATCTTGTTAATGTTGGGTTATCAACAGAATACCCTCCCCATAACCATGTTACAATACCTTCGCCAACTAATGGAATCGCGCTAAACAAATTTGTGATGACAGTTGCTCCCCAAAAACTCATTTGTCCCCAAGGAAGTACATAACCCATAAAAGCTGCTGCCATCATTAATAAATAAATAATAATACCTATAATCCAGATTATTTCTCTAGGAGCTTTATAAGATCCGTAGAACAAGGATCTAAATATATGTATGTAGACAGCTAGAAAAAACATTGATGCTCCATTTGCATGAATGTATCTTATTAACCATCCATAATTCACATCACGCATTATGTGTTCCACACTATCAAATGCCATATCAGCATGAGCAATATAGTGCATTGCAAGAACTAAACCTGTAACTATTTGGGTAACTAAACAAAAGGTTAAAATACCACCAAATGTCCACCAATAATTTAAATTCTTAGGTGTTGGATAATCAGTTAAGTGGTTTGCTAAAGTTAATAATGGTAATCTATCGTTGAACCATTTTCCAAAATTTGACTTGGGTGTGTATTCGTGATCACTCATAGTTTTTATCCAATCTTAATAGTATTAGCGTTAACAAATTCATATTTAGGAATTTCCATATTTGTAGGTGCCGGTCCTTTTCTTATTCTTCCAGAAATATCGTAATGAGATCCATGGCACGGGCAGAACCAACCGTTGTAATCACCTTTTTGATCCAAGGGTACGCAACCTAAATGCGTACATACTCCAAGCATCACTAGCCACTCTGGATTTTTAGCTCTATCCTCATCTTTTTCAGGGTGTTTTAAATCTTTCAGCTTAACTGCTTTTGCTTCATTAATTTCATCTTGAGTTCTTCTTCTTATAAAGACAGGCTTGCCTCTCCACAAAACTGTTATTGTTTTTCCTGGGTTCACTGAACTCACATCTACTTCAGTGCTGGCCAAAGCCTTGACAGAAGCGTCTGGATTCATTTGATCTATCATCGGCCAGACTGTAGCCCCTACTCCCACAGCTCCAACTGCAGCCGTGGCTGTGAATAAAAAATCTCTTCTTTCAGTTTTTTTTTTAGACATTTCTAGTTTTAATTAAATATACTCAATTTTGATTTTTTCTACTTAAATATATGTTTCATATAATATAAAATACTCAATTTACTACTGAAAGAATGACACATAATAGTTCAACATTTACAGGGCCTAAAATTGCTTTATTTGAACCTGATATACCCCAAAATACAGCAGCTATAATTAGAACTTGTGCCTGTCTTGGGGTAGAATTAGAAATTATAGAACCATGTGGCTTCTTATTGACTGACAAGAGATTTAAAAGAGTTGTAATGGATTATATGGATAATAAAGTAATTAGATACTATCAAAGCTTTGACAGATTTTATAAAGATAAAGAGAATCATAGAATTGTATTGATGACAACTAAAGCTTCAATTTCATATACTAAATTTAAGTTTGAAAAGAGTGATACTATTTTATTTGGAAGGGAAAGCGCTGGGGTGCCAGAAAAAGTACATAAATTAATTAAAAACAAATTAAAGATACCTATGAAAAAAAATAAGAGATCACTTAACATCTCTTCATCTGTTGCTATTATTTTGGGCGAAAGCCTAAGGCAAACAAATTTAATTTAACATGGATTTTGAAATTAGAAAAGATTTAACAAGTAATTGGTTTAAAACTTTACAGGACTCAATATGTCATAGCATAAGTGAGCTAGAAAAAAATAAAATCAAATTTAAATCAACCACATGGAAAAGAGATCAAAATAATGATGAAGGTGGTGGTGAATATAGAATACTTAAAAATGGCAGAATATTTGATAAGGTAGGAGTAAATTTTTCAAAAGTTTATGGAAAATTTCCAAAACATTTTCAAAAACAAATACCAGGTGCTGAGAAAAATCCGAACTTTTGGGCATCAGGTATTTCTGTAGTTATGCATATGAAAAACCCTTTGATACCAGCAATGCATTTTAATACTAGATATATTTGCACATCTCATGATTGGTTTGGTGGAGGTATGGATGTTACTCCATCCAAAAAAGACGAGAATGAGAAAAAAGAATTCCATAAAATATTAAAAAGTATGTGTAATCGTCATGACAAAAAATATTATCCAAAATATAAAAAATGGTGCGATGAATACTTTTATTTACCTCATAGAAAAGAGGCAAGAGGTATTGGGGGAATTTTTTTTGACTATAAAAAAGATAATTTTGAAAAAGATTTTAAATTTGTCAGGGAAGTCGGTACCACATTTGAATTAATATTTAAAAAAATTATAAAAAAAAAAATTAAAAAAAAATGGACTTTAAGAGATAAGGAAATGCAATATATAAAAAGAGGTAGATATACAGAATTTAATTTGCTTTACGATAGAGGGACAAAATTTGGATTACAAACAGGTGGAAATGTTGAAGCTATTTTAATGTCACTACCGCCTATTGCAAAATGGAAATAAAATGGAAAAAGAGCCAATTACCTTAAACGGTTTAAATAAACTTAAAGAAGAACTAATTTTTTTAAAAGAAAAAAAACGTCCCAAAATTGTTGCTGCAATTGCGGAAGCACGCTCACATGGAGACCTGAAAGAAAATGCTGAGTATCATGCTGCTAAAGAGGAACAATCTCATAATGAGGGAAGAATAACTGAAATCAACGACATAATCGCAAGAGCAAACATTATTGATGTTACAAAACTGAATAATGACGGCAAAGTTATTTTTGGATCGACAGTCTTCTTGGAAAATTTAGATACAGGTGAAAAAATAAATTATAAAATTGTTGGAAGGGACGAAGCAGATCTCAAAAGTAAATTAATTTACTATCAATCACCGATTGGAAGAGGGCTTATTGGAAAAAATAAAAATGATCTAGTCGAAATTAATACTCCTGCTGGTAAAAAGAACTTTGAAATTAAAGATGTTAAATATATTTAATTATTAATTATGTTTTCAATCTGTTGTTCTGATATTTGAAAATTATTTTCGATCCATTTACTCTCAATAAGTTTTAGTTTTTCTCCTAACATTTTTCCCTCTGGAATATCATATTTTGACATTAAGAAATCTGCTTTAAATGGCATTGTCGGCACCGGTTTTATTTCAAATTTACTAATTAATGCCAATATATTGTTATCTAATTTGTTAGTTTTTAATATCCTATAATTTAGAATATCCAAGACTGTCTCTTTACCTGAATGATAAAATATCAAATTTAAATTTTTTTCAGTAAAAGTTTTTGAAGCTATTTTTTTTTTATAAAAATCACTTATATTTCTAATTCTTTTTTGGTCCTTTTTAGATAGGTTAAATTTATAAATGAAATAATCCACATTATCAGTTTCATCGATAATTAATAATGAAATGATAAAAATAAAATCGACTTTGGAGAGCATATCCTTTAGATTATTATTTAGCTTAGAAAAAATATTAAAGTGTTTTAGTTGAGGAAAAACTGAAACTAAAATTTCTAAAATTATTTTATCTTTTGACAAATTTTCTAACACATTTGGTTTGAGAATTTTTCGTAGTTCATCTATCAGTCTTTCTTTAGAAAGATTTGCGATGCCCATAAGATTCATTTTTAAAACTTTAACAATTTTAGGATCATGTGGTTGTTTAGAATAATTTAAAAAAAATCGTAAATATCTTAATATTCTTAAGTAATCCTCTTTTATTCTTTTTTCTGGGTTACCAATAAAATTAATTTTACCCTTTTTAATATCCTCATAACCGTTGAATGGATCAAATAAGTTGCCTTCTTTATCTGAATAAATAGAATTGATGGTGAAATCTCTTCGCGAGGCATCAGTTTTCCAATCGTTAGAAAATTTAACTTTTGCATGTCGACCATCAGTCAAAATATCTTCTCTTAAACTCGTAATTTCAAATTTACTATCCTCTATTATTGCTGTTATTGTTCCATGATCTATTCCACTCTCATAGAATTCAATGTTGCTTTTCTTGAGTGCAGAACAAACTTCTGTTGGATCTAAATTTGTTGCTAAATCGATATCATCAAAAATTTCATTATTTATAACTTTTCTTATGCAACCACCAACATATCTAAGTTCACTTGAAGTTGAATAAGAATTTATGGCATTAAATATTTTAGACACTGGAATTTTTTTTGATATGTCTTTTATTCTATTACTTATCGGATCTAGATTATTTTGTCTGAAAAAAAATTTGTCTATTAAACTTTTCATATTTGGCTGGGGCGCTAGGATTCGAACCTAGGATGCAGGTACCAAAAACCCGTGCCTTACCGCTTGGCTACGCCCCAATATAAAATTGATATAGCACAAAAAAATAAAATTTATATAGTTTTTGAGCTTATACACCAATATTTTGTATAATCTTTATTAAATTGTCTAAGTGCTTTGTCGCATTTTTTTTTAGAATTATAATAGGCAATAAACGCTGATCCGGAGCCAGTCATTCTTACAAACTCAGGATTATACAAATTTGTTAAGTAAATTTTAATTTTTTTCAAAATTGGGTGTTTGATTAAGACAATTTTTTCCAGAGAATTACTCATTTTTTTTAAAAAATTAAGATTAAACATTTTTTTTCTCGGAATATTAAATTTGGCAGTCTCATAATTTCTTACATCTGCATAAATAGCTTTTGTCGGGCAGCCGAAATTAGGTTTAACAACTAATGTATATAATTTTTTACAATTTTTGAATTTTTTAGTCTGGTTTTTAGAAGTTAAAACTTGATAATCATTAGTTAATCCTAAAATAACATCCGATCCTAAATATCTAGCTATTGAACGAATTTTTTCTTTGTCTAAAGAGAATATTTTTTCCTTAATAAAATAATTAAGAATACTGGCGGCATTCATTGAACCCCCTCCTAGGCCAGACTGTTGCGGTACATGCTTTACTATTTCGATATGAAATTTTTCTTGAAGTAATTTTTTTTTATCAAGTATTCTTAATAATTTAGTGACACTATTTTTTGAGTTAATATTTTTTGAAAATTTTCCTCTAAATTTTACAATATGATTTTTTTTATCAATTTTTTTTATCATTATCAGATCATAGATATTTATGAAAGCAACCAGACTTTCTATTTTATGAAGCTTTGAAGATTTACCTAAAACATTTAGTGCTAAATTAATTTTAGCATATGACTTAATCTTCTTAAATCGCATTAATTAAGATTTATTTATGCCTATTATTAATTTGAGATTAATCTTATCTTTCATTTCTTTCTCTGCTTTTTTCATTTTAAGCACATTTTTCCAAAAATATCTTGCTTGTATTTTTTGGTCTAATTTCCACAAAATATCACCATAGTGATCATTTACTATTGGATCTTCAGGCATCAACTCCACTGCTCTTTGCAAAAATTTTTCAGCTTGAGAATAATCTTCTATTAAATAATAAGCCCAACCAATTGAATCAATTATATATGGATCATTACTTTCTAATTCATAGGCTATTTTAAGCATATCTAATGCTTCATCTATTTTATAATCTCTTTCAAGCCATGAATATGCTAAATAATTTAAAACATAGGCATCATTTGGTTCTATATTTAAAGACATTAACAAATCTTCATCTGATTTTTCATATTCACCAATTCTCTCATAGCTTCCGCCCCTTCTGTAGAGTACATCAGCCTTAATTATGTTATTATCGTCTAGATTTTCAATGACTTTTGAATAATACTTTATTGCATTCTCATAATCTTTAGAACTTTTATAAAAGTTAGCTATATCAAAAATCATCTTATTATTAT